>NZ_JBEZLP010000040.1:0-99480 GCF_040652195.1 Streptomyces sp. NPDC048278 | reverse complement strand
CGTCCACAGCTCTTCCGGCGCCATCCGCTCGACAAGCGCAGCAGTCATCACCCCAGACTGCCGCAAGATCACGCCAACTGAAATGGCGTCTTAGAGGCGGCATAGCTGGGAAACCGCCAGGTCGAGCGCCACGACGCGACGGACAGCATGTTCACGAGCGCGCCGCCGCCGTTGGCCGCGAGCACCGGCGCGAAGGCCCGCGAGACGGCCCAGGTGCCCAGGTAGTTGACCTCCAGCTCCTGCCGTGCGCCGTCCAGGGGGCCCTCCAGCAGGCCCGGTCCGGCCTGGATGCCCGCGTTGTTGATCACGATGGTCGCGTCGGACGCCGTCCGGGCTGCGGCCTCGATCTGCCCGGGGTCGGTGACGTCGAGGGCGAGCGGCTCCAGCCCCGGCTCGGTGAAGTCCGCCGGCCGTCGTACGCCCGCGTACACCTTCGCGGCGCCCCGGGCGAGCAGGGCGCGGCAGAACGCCAGCCCGATCCCGCGGTTCGCTCCGGTCACCAGCGCGACCGATCCCTCGATCTTCATGGTCGGACACCTCGATCCACGGTTCACGGCCACCCGGAGGACGGCCCGGCCCCCCGCTTCATGCTGCGGCCTGCGCGGGCCGCTCACATCCGAAAACCCAACTGTCAGGAGAGTTTCTTCACAAGACTCGCTATCGTGGAGCCATGAAACGGACGTCGTTCGCCAAGTGGCCGTGCTCCATCGCGCGGACCGTCGATCTGCTGGGTGACCACTGGACTCCGCTGGTGGTGCGGGAGGCGTTCTACGGGATCCGCCGGTTCGACGAGTTCCAGCAGGAACTGGGCATCGCCCGCAACACGTTGACCGACCGGCTGCGCCTCCTGGTGGACGAGCGGATCCTGGAGAAGCGGCTGTACGAGGCCGAGCCGCCGCGCTACGACTACGTCCTCACGGAGAAGGGGCGGGACCTGTTCGCGGTGCTCGCGGCGATGTCCGCGTGGGGCGACCGGTGGCTCGCCGGGGAGCGGGGCGTGCCCGTGGTCTTCCACCACGAGGCCTGCGACCACGACACCACGCCCGAGGTCGTCTGCGCCCAGTGCCGGACGCCGCTCAGGTCCGAGGAGACGTCGATGCGGATGGGGCCCGGCTATCCCGAGCGGCTCCGGCAGCGGCCGGACATCCGCAGGCGGTTCGGCGCCGAATGAGCACGACACCCTCCTCCGCCCTCTTGACAGGCTAAGTCTTATCTAGCAACTCTGGAGGTCGGAAACCTGTACGGCGAGGAGGCCGACGGTCTTGGAGTGGACGGGCGCACGCTACGCGGACAAACCCACGGTCGAGGTGCGGACCTGGATCGACGCCCCACCGGCCACGGTGTGGGCTCTGGTCAGCGACATCGGGCTGATGCCGGACATGAGCGAGGAGCTCCGGTCGGTCGCCTGGCTGGACGGGGCCGCCGTTCCGGCGGTGGGTGCCAGGTTCGTCGGCCGCAGTGAACACGAGGCGTTCGGGAGGTGGGAGACCACCTCCGAGGTGATCGAGTGCGAGCCGGAGTCGGTGTTCGCGTGGGCGGTGCAGGACCCGTCCGAGCCCTCCGCGGTCTGGCGGTTCCGGCTCCGGCCGCAGGACGGCGGGACCGAGCTGTCGCAGTGGATGCAGCTGGGTCCGGGACGTTCCGGCCTTTCGGCCGCCATCGACCGGATGCCCGACAAGGAGCAGAAGATCGTGTTCGTACGGCTGCGGGAGTTCGAGCGCGGCATCACCGCCACCCTCGCGCAGATCAAGAAGCGGGCGGAGGCGTGATGCGGACGGCGACCACGATCGAGGCCTCGGGCGGCGAACACTGGTCCGGGACGGCCGACTTCGTCGTCGAGGCCGAGAAGCTGGGCCTGGACGTCTGCTGGGTCGCCGAGGCCTGGGGCTCCGACGCGCCCTCCGCGCTCGGCTACTACGCGGCGCTCACCGACCGGATGCTGCTCGGCTCCGGCATCATGCAGCTCGGCACCCGGACCCCGACGGCGGTGGCCCAGACGGCCGTCACCCTCTCCAACCTGTCCGGCGGGCGGTTCCTGCTCGGTCTCGGCGCCTCCGGCCCGCAGGTGATCGAGGGACTGCACGGCGTCCCCTTCGCCCGGCCGCTGCGCCGTATGCGGGAGACGGTGGAGATCGTACGGCGGGTGGTCGACGGCGGCCGGCTCTCCTACTCCGGCGCCGAGTTCACGCTGCCGCTGCCCGGCGGCGAGGCCGTCCCGATGCGGCTGTCGATGCGCGCCGAGCACGACATCCCCGTCTACCTCGCCGCCCTCTCCCCCGCCATGCTGCGGCTGACCGGGGAGGTCGCCGACGGCTGGCTGGGCACCAGCTTCGTGCCCGAGGGCGCCGCCGACGCCTACTTCGCCCACCTCGACGAGGGCCTGGCCCGCAGCGGTCGTACCCGTGCGGACCTGGACGTCTGCCAGGGCGCGGAGGTCGCCTTCGCCGCCGACGAGGAGGCGCTCGGCGCGATGGTCGCCGGACGCAGGAAGGAACTCGCCTTCAGCCTCGGCGGGATGGGGTCGGCGTCCACCAACTTCTACAACAGCGCCTACAGCCGCCAGGGCTGGGCCGAGGTCGCCGCCGAGGTGCGCGAGCGCTGGCAGGCCGGCGACCGGGACGGCGCGGCCGGTCTGGTGACCGACGAGATGGTGCTCGGTACGACGCTGATCGGCACGGAGGCCATGGTGCGCGAGCGCCTCGCGGTCTGGCGCGACGCCGGTGTCGACACCGTCCGCCTCTACCCGGCAGGCGAGACCCTGGAGGACCGGCTCACCACGCTGGGGCGGGCGATCGAACTGGTCCGCGAGGCAGGCGGGGGCGACTGATCCCGCCGGGTCAGTCCCGGACGCCGGTCCGGGCCGGCTCCTGCCGCTCCCGGTGCTGCTCGTTCCAGAGGTCGGCAAGCTCGCCGAGGGCGTTGCTGACGCGGCGAAGCTCCCAGAACAGATAGCCGCCGGCCACGGCGAACGGGATCCACTCGCCCCAGTGGAAGAGCAGCACCGGCATGAACAACAGGCCGACCAGGACGAGGAACTTCACCAGGACCTCGGCCGCGTAGGCCCTCTTGGGTGCGACGACGGCGTGCTCTCCGCGGCCGTGGGTCCACTGGAGGCGCGATCTCATGACTGCTCCCTCGGGTTCTGGGCGCACACGCTGCTCGAACAGGCCGCCCCCGACTGACAGTTGACAGTTTCCGGTGGTGGGCGGCCCGGAGCCGGGTCCGTCCGAGGCCTTCGGCATGTCTCCATGCGATCGTCGCGAACGGTGGCCGGCGTTCCGGACCACGCCGAGGCGGAGCCGTTGGCCGGGACCGGTACACGGGCGACGAGGCCGACGTGCTGCGCGACGAGGGCGAGGCCTGTGCGGCCCCTCCGCGCGAGGCCGACGCGGCGGGCACGCGGCTGCTCGCGGGGGTCACCGCTACGGCCGGGCCGGCCGCGCCGTCGTGTCCGCGCTCATGCCGTTCAGCAGCGCGCTCAGGATGCGTGTGAGCCGGGGCTCGACGTCGACGACGGCGTGCGCCAGCTCGGGGCGCGACTCGTAGAGTTCACGGAGCCGGGTGCCGGGTGCGGCCATCTGCCAGAGCGCCCCGGCCATGCCGGTGGCGGTGGCGACCACGTCCGTGGCAGCGGTCTCGGTGATCCCCAGGTGCTCGCACAACACGGCCGTCAGGGCGGCGACTTCGTCGAGGGCGACCGTCTTGAACGCGTACGCGGCCTCCAGCGACACGTTGCGTTCCAGGTTCAGCGGCGCCTGGGCGAGCAGGTCGCAGAAGAACGGGCGTGCCACGAGCGACCGCGCGACGGTGGCCGCGACCTCGTCGGGCCCGGCACCGGGCTGCTCGGCCAGCCGTGTGCGCAGCGTCGCCGACCAGTCCTGCCAGCCCTCGGCGGTGAGGTTCAGGAAGATCTGCTCGCGCGTCTCGAAGTACCGCAGCATCGCGGACTTGTGCATGCCGACCGCGGCGGCGATGTCCGTCAGCGTGACCTCCCGGACGCTGCGCTCGGCGGCGAGCGACCGGGCGGCGTCGAGGATCTCCCGCTCGCGCTGCTGCTTGGCCGCCGCACTGCGGGCGCGCTGGGGACGGGGCGAACTCACGACCGAGATGATAGCACAACACAGTTTCACTAACGCGGCCGGCCGGACGCCCCGACTCCGGACTCCCCCGCCCCCGGCTCCGGGCGCCCCGTTCCCCGCCCGTTCCGCGAGGACCGCCAACACCCATCGCCCCCCGCGCCGTTAAAGGTCTCGCAGAGAGCCTGTCGCAGAACTCACGCGGAATTGTCCGTGATCGGTAACGGAGGGATCCGGTGGCCGCCGCCTTCCGTCCTGATGGGTGCACGAGATCGACACAACGACCAGGATCGGGGCGGACATGGCGCGGCACGGCGGACGGGGATGGTACGGCCAGATGGCCGCGGCGGCGCTGGGGGTCACAGCCGTGACCGTGGCCGCCTCGCTCTGGACCGCGCAGGCCGGTCCCGTCAATTCTCCCGTGCAAGCCGGGACTTCGGTCCACCACCCCGCCCCGAAGGCGGCTCCCGCCGCGGTGTCGGTGGAGATCGCACACGCCTCGGACCGGGGCGCCCGGGGGGTGAACATCACCATCGACGACGGGCCGGACCCGGTCTGGACCCCCAAGGTGCTCCAGGTGCTCAAGGAGTACGGCGTGAAGGCCACGTTCTGCATGATCGGACCGCAGGCGCAGGCCCACCCCGACCTGGTCAGGGCAGTGGTGGCGGCCGGACACCGGCTCTGCGACCACACGGTCTCCCACGACACCACCATGGACACCAAGTCCGAGGCCTACCAGTCCCAGCAGATCCTCGACGCCGAGCGCATGATCACCGAGGCGTCCGGGGGTGTACGGCCGCTCTACTACCGCGCCCCGGGCGGCGCCTTCACCCCGTACAGCCGCAAGGTCGCCGCCGCCCACGGCATGCGTCCGCTGGGCTGGAACGTCGACTCGAAGGACTTCGAGCGACCCGGCACCGCCGCCATCGTCGCGACCGTGAAGGAGGAGCTGCCGAACGGGCCGACCATCCTCTTCCACGACGCCGGCGGGGACCGCTCCGAGACCGTCGCCGCCCTGCGTGAGGTGCTGCCGTGGCTGAAGGGACAGGGGTACTCGTTCGGCTTCCCGGTGCGCTGACCACGGCCCTGCCTCCACCGCGCCGGCAAATGTTGCGGGCGGCCCGGCGGTGACCGCATATGGGTGGTGTGGGCGGTGCGGCGTCGGAGCCGCCCGCCGCGGGGCCGGCGGGAGGTGGACATGTCGGGGCGGGCGCCACGGTGGCTGACGTGGTTGCGCGGCAAGGACCCGGATCTCGCGGCGACCCGGCGGGCCGGGCGTACGGCGCTGGTGATGCCCGCGCTGTTCGCCCTGTGCAGCGAGGTGCTGCACTCCCCGACGATGGCGAGCTACGCCGCGTTCGGCTCGTTCTCGATGCTGTTGCTGGTGGACTACTCCGGGCCGATGGTGGAGCGGCTGCGGGCGCAGGCGGCGCTCGCGGTGGCGTGGCTGGTGCTCATCTGCCTCGGCACGCTGGCCGCGCCCTGGCTCTGGCTCGCCGTGGCCGCCACCGTCGTGGTCGGGTTCGTGATCCTCTTCGCCGGGGTGGTCAGCTCGGTGCTGGCCGGCAGCTCGACGGCGCTGCTGCTGGCCTTCGTGCTGCCGGTCAGCGCCCCGGTGCCCCTGTCCCAGCTGCCCGAGCGGCTGGCCGGCGCGGGCCTGGCGGGGGCGGTGGCCCTGCCCGCAGTCGCCCTGCTGTGGCCGCGTCCCGTCGCCGACCTGCTCAGCGCCCCGGCGGCGGCCGTCTGCCGGGCCGCCGCCGGGTATCTGCGGATCCGTGCGGCCCTGCCCGGGCCGGACGGACCGGGGTCCGACGCCGAGCGGTGCCGGGCGGGGGCGGAGCACACCGCCCGGACCGGCGCCGAGCTGCGCGGCGTCTTCGACGCCACCGTCTGCCGCCCCACCGGCCTGTCCGCGACGTCGCGTGCCCTGGTCCGGCTGGTCGACCAGCTCACCTGGCTGTGCGCCATCCTCGTCGACCGGTCCGACTACACGGACGAACCCCCGGCCTGCGATCCGGCCGCGCACACCGTGCGCGGCGCCGCCGCCCACGTCCTGGAGGCGGCCTGCGATCTGCTGACGGACCTGACCGGGAACACCGGTCCGCTGCGGACCCGCGAGGACGACCTGCGGGCGGCCCTGGCCGGGATGGAGCACAGCTCCACCGTCCAGGTCCCCGCCGAGCACCCGGGCGGCACCAGTACGGCGGAGGTCTACGGGTTCATCGCCACGCTCGACGTGTCCTTCCGGGCCCAGGAACTCGGTTTCGCCGTGCTGCAGATCGCCGACAACGTCGACCTGGCGGCCACCGCCTGGCAGCGCAGCTGGCCCGAGCGGCTGCTCGGCCGGGAGCCGGGCGCGCTGACCGCACCCCTCGCGGCGGCGCGGGAACGCGCCGTCGCCCATCTGGCGCCCGACTCGGTGTGGCTGCACAACAGCCTGCGCGGCGCCGTCGGCCTCGGCATCGCCGTGTTCCTGGCCGGGGTGACCGGGGTGGGGCACTCCTTCTGGGTGCTGCTGGGCACCCTGTCCGTGCTGCGCTCCAACGCGCTCAGTACCGGGCAGAACGCGGTCCGCGCCGTCCTCGGCACGGTCGCCGGGTCCGTGGTCGGCGCCGTTCTGCTGCGTCTGATCGGCCACCACGGCACCGCGCTGTGGTTCGTGCTCCCCGTGGCCGTGCTGTGCGCCGGGATCGCGCCCGCCGCCATCTCCTTCGCCGCCGGGCAGGCCGCGTTCACCGTCACGCTGGTGGTGCTGTTCAACATCGGCCACGACCCGAACTGGCACATCGTCCTGCTGCGCGTCCAGGACATCGCGCTCGGCTGCCTGGTCAGCGTGGTGGTGGCGGTGTTCTTCTGGCCGCGCGGCGCCCGGGGCGCCGTCCACAAGGCACTCGCCGAGGCGTACGACGGCAGCGCCCGCTACCTCGCCGACGCCGTGGACTACGCCCTGGGCCACCGTGGCTCCGCCGACCCCGATCCGCAGGGCCGGGTGGCGGCAGCCGCCGCCCGCCGCCTCGACGACGCGTTCCGCAACTACCTCGCCGAACGCGGTGCCAAGCCTCTGTCGCTGTCCTGCGCGACCACCCTGGTCACCGGGGTCGTCGGGCTGCGGCTGGCCGCCGACGCCGTGGTCTCCCTGTGGCGGGGCGAGGACCTGGCGCGGGTCCAGGCCGTCCGGGCCGACGCGCACCGTGCCGTCCTCGGTTCGACGGCCCGGGTTACCGCCTGGTACCACGGCTTCGCCTCGAGCCTCGGGGGCCGTTCCGCCGTCCCGGACGCGGTCCCGCTCCAGCCCGAGGGAGCCGCGCGGCTCGTGGAGTCCGTCCGCACCGAACTCAGCGACGAGGAGGGCCGGGCCACCCCGGTCGCGGTCCGGATCATCTGGACCGACGACCACGTCGACGCGGCCCGCCGCCTCCAGCCCGCCCTGTCCGACGCCGCCAGGACCCAGGCGAGGATGCGGCACCGCCGGGTACACAAGGCAGCCGCCGGCCCGGCCACGGCAGCGGCCACCCCGCCGGCGCAGGACGACCCACGACGGTGATCCCGCCGCTCCGGCGCCGGGTTGCCCTCGACACCGCCGGGCACGTCGGCCGTGCCGCGGACCGGCGGGCCTCGATGCCGGGCCGGCGTGGCGTGGCCCCTGCGTCCGGGGCGCCCAGCTCTCCTGCCAACGGGCCGATGCCGCACCGGCGTTGACCGACCACGTCGCCGGACGGCACTCGGCGATGGCCCGGCGGTCGCACTGAGCCCACCCCCGACCTGCATGGATGAACCATCAGGACGCCAGGCGTTTGGTTGATCGAGCCACCTCCCGATGTCAGGATGGGGCTCCACCCGTACTCGTAGGAGCCCCATGCGTGTGACCTCTGTCGAGTCCACCGAGATCTTCACCGGCACCCCCGAGCAGCCGTTGCAGGTGGTCGTCGTCGAGGCCGAGCACATCCCGGGCCGGCCGGTACTGCTCGCGATCGAGGGGCCGGGCGTCCGCAGTGTCGGCGAGAACCGCGCCACCGCCGCCGAGGACGGCACCGTGCACGCGGAGGTCCCCGTCTCCGCCGAGTTGCTCGCACCGGGCGACCGCCGCCGGATCTCGGTGACCGTGGAGGACGCGGGAATGGGCCGACTCCTCATCCACTGCGCCGAGTTCGTGGCAGCCGACCCGCCCCGGCCGTGCCCGCGACCGGGCGTTTCCCCCGCGCTCCCGTCAACAGGCCTCGGAGTGCACCGAGTCCGGTGACGCGTGCGCTCCTGCCCCGCCCCGGCACGCATCCGGCTCCGGTTCCGGCCCCGGCTCCGGCGAAGATGTGAGGATGCGCACGCCTTCCGGCATTGCGCCGGGCGGTCCGGCACGCAAGAGTGTTCCAACCGGCGTACCCGTCAAGCGAAACGCTTCCGTCGACCGCCGCACACGGTGGCCCGGGCGAAGAGGAAGAGAAGCGCGTGAGCCGCATATCGGTCCGGGGGATCGCCGTGGCGTCGGCCACCGCGGTCACCGCTGTCGGAAGTGTCGTCGGTGTCGCCTCGGGCAGCAGCGCGCAGAACAACGACGGGGAGGCGACGGCGGCCGACGCCACCCTCCTCGCGGACCTGCCCACGGGGCAGCAGGCCCGGGTGCAGACCGCGTCGCTGACGGAGCAGGCCGACGCCATGGCGGTGCAGGCGGACGCGAGTGCCCGGAAGGACGCCGAGCAGTCCGCCCGGGCCGCGGCGGCCAAGGCGGCGCAGGCCAAGAAGGACGCGGCCGAGGAACGGGCGGCGGCCGGCGACCCCACCGCGAGTTTCCAGGTGCAGAGCTCCTACACCGTGGCGCAGCTCAAGGCGATGGCCGCGCAGATCGTGGGCAGCGGCCAGTTCCAGTGCTTCAGCAACATCGTGGACCACGAGTCCACCTGGAACTACCTCGCGGTCAACCCCTCCTCCGGCGCCTACGGCCTCGTCCAGGCCCTGCCCGGCTCCAAGATGGCCTCGGTCGCCGCCGACTGGCAGTCCAATCCGGCCACGCAGATCAAGTGGGGTCTCAACTACATGAACACCACCTACGGCAGCCCCTGCCAGGCCTGGGCGTTCTGGCAAGTCCACCACGCGTACTGAGCACGCGGTACCCACCACCGCGCTCCACGCCGTCGGAGCAGCGGGCGAACGCCGACGCGGTCCCGTGCGTCGAAGGTGTGGGCACGGAGACGCCGCGCCAGGAAACGGACTCCGGGGGACGGCAATGAACCTGCGAACGAAACACCGGGGCGGGCTGCTTGTCGCGCCCGCGTTGGCCGGCTGCCTCCTCGCCGGTTGCGACGACGGTTCACGAGCGGACGACGACGGGCAGGCCCGGTCGGCACAGGCGCAGGAGCAGCGGGCCCGGCAGGTGGCCGACGCCTGGCGGGGATCCGCGGCGGTCGCCGTGTGGCGCAGGGGGTACTTCCCGACGGCCGACGTGGTGCAGCCTCCGGCGTCGGGCTGGCACGGCCGGGCCGACCGGCAGGCCTACGAGACCGGGAACTTCGCGCTGCGGGGCGGCCTGCCCGCCGCCACCGCCGAGCGGGGGAAGGTCGAGTGGCGGGGCGGAGACACCCTCACCCGTCCGCTCTGGGGCGCGAAGAAGGCGTACGGGTCCTTCGCCCGCAACGACAGTGCGGGCCCCCGGCTGACCGTGACGGGAGCGCGGCTCGGCACGACGACCGTCGCCACGAGCCGCGGGCCGGCCACCGTCCCCGCCTGGCTGTTCACGCTCGACGGCTACGACGCTCCGCTCAAGCGCGTCGCGGTCACCGCGTCGAGGCTTCCCGAGTCGCCCGTCGCTCCGGTCCGGGAAGGTGCCGTGGACGGCCTCAGGGCTCTCCCCGGGCTTGCCGGGACGGCGGCGGACGGCCGGTCCGTCACGGTCCGGGCCGCGCACGGCGCCTGCGACGACGGGCCCGTCGTCGAGGCGCTGGAGACGGACGAGAGCGTCGTGCTCCACGCGTCCGTCAAGGGAGCGCGGGACGGCGCCTGCACCGCCGATCTGATCGAGCAGGACGTCCGGGTCGGACTGCGCAGGCCGCTAGGGTCCCGCATCCTCCTCGACGCGTTCACCGGCCGCCCCGTACCGTCCACGGCCCGCTGAGGCCGCCTACGGCTGCGGCTCGGCGGACCTGCCCGCGCGGCGGGTGAAGCGGCGGAGGCCCCGGCGGGTGGGGCTGAGGGGGGTGTCCTCGGGGGCGATCGGTCCCTGGCCCGCCGTCACGGCAGGTGGGGAGGCCGGGGTCGGGGCCGGCAGGGAGTGGCTGCCCCGTTCGAGCCGGCTGCGGACGGCCCGGGCCATGGCCTGTTGGGCCGGTTCCAGCGGGACGCCCTCCGCGGTCAGGTGTTCCCACATGTGCAGCAGTTCCTGGCCGCGGGTGGCCACCTGGCCGTCGTCCGTCAACCGCTGCCACGCCGCGGTGGCGCGGGCCACCTCGGGTGCCGCCCGGTTCAGGTCGGTGCGGCAGCGGATGCGGGCGACGGTCAGCGCGAGGACCGTGGAGAGCATGTAGTCGCCGCGCTGGTACGCGAGGTACGCCTCGATCGCCCGTGCCTCCAGCGAGAGTTCGTCCTCGGCGCCCCGGCGCAGCGTCAGGTGCTCGCGCAGGGCGCTGGCGAGGACGGACGCCGCGTGCAGTTCCCCACGCTGGGCGTGCTGGATGATGCGCTCGACGCGGGCGAGCGGAGGGAACGCCTCCTCCTCCGCGGCGGTCCGCTCGCGCCCGGGCGGCAGGTCCTCCTCGTCGGCGATGGTCCGGCTGGAGCCGTCGGGGTGGACCCGCAGCCGCGCCACCTGGAGCACGCTGCGGTCGATGACGGTGGCCGCCACCGGGGCGCCCAGGGTGCGGGCGAACATGGCGATCGCGTCGAGGATCGCCTCGTTGGGGGGCCGCGTGCCGCCCATCTCCAGCAGATGGCCGTTGACCACCGTCGACCCGTCCTCCGCCACGTAGGCGTCGAGCCGGATCAGCGGGGGTGCGCTGAGCGCGGGGAGGTTTCCCTCGTTGCGGGGGGTGAGTGAGTAGGTCATCCGCTCAGACTCCGGGTCGGACGACGCCGAGGATCGGCATGGAGGCGGCCGGTGCGGTCGTGACCGTGCGTCCGGGCCGCGGGGCGTGCACGATCTGTCCGTCGCCTATGTACATGCCCACATGGGTCGCATCGTAGTAGATGATCAGGTCCCCGGGCTGCACGGAGGACAGGCTGACCCGGGTCAGCCCCTGCCACTGCGCCTGCGAGGTACGGGGTATGGGGTGCCCGGCCGCCGCCCACGCGGTGGAGGTCAGCCCGGAGCAGTCGTACGACGAGGGACCGACCGCGCCCCACACGTACGGCTTGCCGATCTGCGCCAGCGCGAAGTCGACGGCCCTCCCCGCCGCTCCGCTCACCTTCGTCCGGCCGCCGCCCGAGCCGGTACCGGTCGAGGTGCCGCCGCCGGAACCGGGTCCCGTCCACTTGGCCTCGGCCTCCTTCGCCTCTTCCTTCTCCAACTGGGCCAGCTTGCGGGTTTGTTCCCTCTTGAGTCCCGCCTCGATCTGCTCGGCCTCGGCGATCTTCTTCTCGATCTTCTGTTTCGCGTCGGCCTTGTCGGCGCGGGTGTCCTTCAGTTCGCGCAGTTTCTCGGCGGCGGCGTCCGTCTGCCGGCTCAGCTCGGCGCGGGCGTTCGCCTGGCTCTCGGACACGGTGACCACGTCGCGCAGGGCCTGGCGGGCCTGGGCCGCGTCGTCCAGGGCGTGCTCGGGGTGGTCGCCGAGCAGCAGTTGGAGGCCCGTGGAGTCGAGATTGCCCCCGCGGTACTGCGTGCGGGCGGCAGCTCCCGCGAGGTCGTGCAGGCTGGCCAGTCTGTCCTCGGTGCGGGCCAGGTCCCGGTGGAGCGACGCCAGCCGCTTCTCCTGCTCGGCCGCCTTGACGTCGGCGGTGTCGTACGCCTCGGTCGCCACCTCCGCCTGGCGGTAGAGGCCGTTCAGCTCGTCGTGGATGTCCTCGATCGACTTCTCGTTGCGCGGATCGGGTTCGCCCGGGGTTGCGTAACTCGGGCCCGGTAACAGGGTGATCGCGCAGAAGAAGGCTGCTGTGGCGGCTCGGCTCCGCAGCCGTCCGGCACGAGTCGACACGTTCATCGGCTCCATCTTCAGAGGTCACATGCGGGTGGCCGGACGGCCTGCTCTCCCCTCGCAGCCGTCGTCGCGGTCCCCACGGAGAACTGTTCGATTCCTGAACACAGTACCCCGCCGTGAATCGTGAACCCCCTGTACCTCCGGGCGTGTCAACCTGCCCGCACGCACCTTTTTCACCGCGGGAGGGCACGGTGGATGCGTCCCGGCCCGGCGGCGTCGAGAAGGAACTCCTGGACAGAGGCGGTCACTTGTCGCTGTCCCGACCTCCCGTCGAGGTCACGCCTTCGCGACAGGCGACCGCCCGGCCGACCTCCGTGCCGAAACGGTCCGGTCGGCCAGGACTGCGGGCACCGTGAAGTGCCCGCAAACCGAACGGCGTTGCCCGGGACGTCGCACCCGGTGTGTCGGCCCGGCTAACCGCATGTCAGGGTCGGCATCCCCCAGTCGCCGTGGTCGTTGCCGTTGCCGTCACCGGCGTCGCCGACTCCGAGGTCCAGCACCTGGGCGCCGCTGACGTCGACGTCGATCGACACCGCTGCCTGTCTGCCGCGGATCGTCGGGGTGGTCACCAGGGTCCTGCCGTCGGCGATCACGGAGAACGTCACCGTTCCCGCACCGCCGGTCTCGTCGTCGACACCCACCTGCGCGGTCAGCCGGGAGCACTTTCCGGCGAGATAGAGCTGGACGTCGCTCACCGAGTTGGTGCCCAGGCCCTTGGCGTAGCCGACGCCGTCGACGGTGATCGGACGGCCGTCGCCGGCCGCCTGTTCGCCGACGCTGGTGTCGCGCTCGACCGGGCCCCAGCCGTTGGTGGACGAAAGGAACGGCAGGTCGCTCACCGCGCTCTGTCCGGCCGGCGGAGCCGGCGGGATCCCGCCGACGATGCGCTCGTCACTGCCGGTGGCCTGGCGTCCGCTCTGCACGTAGTCCACCGTGGTGGTGAGTGCCGAGGCGGACGGCAGGGTCCCGTCCGGCGGCTCGACCGTCCAGGTGAAGGTGGCCGTGCCGCCCGGTCGCACCCGGTCGACCGAGCCCGGGCTCGTGGCGGTCACGGTCCAGCCGTCGGGGGCGGCGAGCGAAGCGGTCAGGTGCGAGGCGGACGGCCGGTCCTCGGGCACCCGTACCGTCGTCGCGGCCGTGAAGGCCTGGGCGGACCGGGCGGTGTCCGGCACGTCCAGGGTGACGTCGGCTCCCGGGCGTTTCGGCATCGCGTACTCGGCGGGGTCGTAGCGCGGACTGTCGTTCTGCGCGACGCGCAGGGACGAGGCGTAGCTGCCGTAGTCGGTGAGGGAGACCTTGCCGAGGCCGCCGGTGCTGCCGTCCAGGTTCCACACGGCGATGGCGATGGTGTTGTGGCCGTTGGGGTTGAGGATGCCGTCGGGCACCGGGAAGGTGTGCTGCGGGCCCAGGTAGTTGACGTAGTTGCCGACCTGCCAGCCGTTCACGAAGATCGTGGCGCGGTACTTGCGGGACGGGTCGTCGGTGAACGTCAGCCCGAGCGAGGTGTCCTGGCCGTGCGGCAGGTCCAGCTCGGCGTCGGTGCGGTACCAGGAGACGCCGGGACGGGTGTCGGTCGTCGGCAGGGACACCTGGTCCCAGCTCCGGTCCGGGTAGCCGGGCAGGGACCAGCCGGCCCGCTCGCCGTACAGGCCGCCCGTGGAGAGCGGGCCGCGCACCGTGTCCTGGAGGTCCTCGCCGCCGCGTACGCCCTGCACCCGCCAGGTGACGGAGGTCAGCGGGGCTCCGGTGAGGGAGGCGCTGGTCAGGCCGCGGGCGGTCTTGTTGCCGTTGGTGGAGTTGTAGTCCTCCTCGTGTCCCATGTTCACGGTGAGGACGGAGAGGACGTTGTCGCCCTTGGCGTTCACCGAACCGGCGGGGAAGGTGAAGTCGGCGCCGCCGGTGGTGGAGCTGCCCAGGAAGGTGCCGTTGAGCCAGGCGGAGAACGCCTGCGCGCCGCCGCCGGAGTCGGAGACCAGGTGGACGCCGGTCTCCTTGCCGGTGGCGCGGAAGCGGCCTCGGTACCAGGTGTTGCCGGTGTGGAAGCCGTAGTCGTCGGCGTAGAGCACCGGTTGCGTGTCGCTGCCGGAGACGCTGTTGGTGGTCGTCTTGTCGGCCACCTGCCAGCTGGAGTCGTCGAAGCCGGGGGCGGCTTCGGGTGATTCCTCGGTGTGCTTCCAGTTCGTCAGTTCCGGGAGGTGGACCGGGTCGGCCGTCGGGATCGTCCCGGTGCGGCTCGCCGTGTCGGTGGCCCCGCCGCGCACGGTCCTGCCGTTCCAGGTGACGCGGTCGGCGGAGGTGAACACCTCGATGTTCTTGTCGTCGGCGTTGTCGCCGGTGAGGGCGACGGTGCGGCCGTCGCCCAGGCTGGTCGCCGTGCGCAGCAGGTGGGTGCCGCGTACGAGCACCGGGCCGGTCGCCGTGTCCTGGCGCCAGAAGGTCTCCGCCGTGGCCTTGTCGCCGACGAGCAGGAGGAGCGGGCGCTTGCCGTCGGCGCCGATGCTGATGCGGATCAGGCCCTTGTGGGTGTAGTCGAGGCGCAGGTCGCCGGTGGCCGCGTCCCAGGTGGTGGTGACCGTGCCGCCGGTGGCGGTGACGGTGGGCTCGGTGGCGTAACGCAGGACGGTCTCGCCGTCGCTGCCCGCGTCTCCGTAGAGCACGGAGACGTCCCGGTTCCCGATCGTCGCGCTGGTCATGATCTCGGACGTCGAGTACTGCAACTGGGAGTCGCCGAGCCGGTAGTTGGCCACGATCACGTGCGAGTCGCGGCCGTCGAGGGTGATCGCGGTGCCGGGCTGCTGGGGCACGACCGGGTAGGTCGGTTCCGCGGCGGAGTCGCCCGTCGGTACGTCGATGGCGTCGACGGCCACGTAGTTGTCGGTCGAGCCCGAGCCGTGCGTCCCGTCGACCACGATCTTCAGGGTGTGCGCACCCGGCGCGAGGCCGGTCTTCTGGAAGAGCACGGCCTGGTTCTCGCTGCCGGAGTCGTCGACCGTCGCCACCTTGGTGCCGTCGAGGTAGACGTCGGCGTAGCCGTGGTTGTTCGTCTTCGAGCCGATCCAGCGGATCGCGGTGCCGTCGAAGGGGACGGTGAGCGAGTCGCCGGCCTTGTTCGAGAACGACTCGGTGTGCTTGTAGTCGCCGCCGGTGTAGCTGGTGTCGGCGACGTGCGACCACGAACCGGCGTACTGGAGCGCGGAGTCGGGGTCGTCCCAGGTGTAGGTGGTGTCCCCGGCCGGCTGGGCGTCGAAGTCCAGTGAGATGTGGGTCTTGTCGACCGCGGTGGACGTGGAGTTGCCGTGCCGCAGGACGTGGAACTGGGTCTTCGTGTCGGGGTTCATCCGGGCGGTGTCGACGACGGCGGAGTCGTCGGGCGGGGTGGCCCTGATCGCCTCGGTCTCGGTCAGCGGGGCGACCGACTGGGTGAAGTACCCGATCAGCTTGTCCTCGTAGTACTTGGGGTCGAGCTGGCGGGTCTCGCGGATCGCGGCCCCGTAGTCGTACGACGTGTAGTTCTCCGGCATGCCCAGCCAGCCCCAGTTGGTGCCGCCGTAGGTCATGTAGAAGCTCTGGGCGGTGGCGCCGACGGCGATGTTCTGCTTGTAGAACACGTTCGCGAACTGGTCGTTGATCAGCTGGGCGCACTTGTCGTAGCCCGGGCCGCCCCAGGGGTCGAAGGCTCCGCCCTGGAACTCCGGGGAGTACAACGGCTTTCCGGCCGGGTGGTCGTAGCTGATGTCGGGGACGCCGTTCCACTTCGAGGGATTCGAGCAGTCGAAGCCCTGCGGGTAGGAGTCGGGGCCGTCGACGTCCAGGGCGCCGGTACCGGAGTTGAAGGTGCCGTTGTTGTTGCCGGTCAGCGGCACGGTGATGCCGTCGGCGCGGGCCTTGTCCTCCAGGTGCTGCATGTAGGAGCGGCCGGCCGCCGAGCCGTTGTAGTACTCGTTCTCGACCTGGTAGGCGATGACCGACCCGGTGCCGTTGGTGAGTTGGTGGCGGGCGATGATCCGGTCGATCTGCGTCAGCCATTCGTCCGCGTACTTGAGGAACCGCGGGTCGTCGCTGCGGTTGTTCCCGGCCTTGGTGGTCAGCCAGCCGGGCAGGCCGCCGCTGTCGACCTCCGCGTTGATGTACGGCGCCGGGCGGGCGATGACGTAGAGACCGGCCTCCTGGGCCATGTCGAGGAGCTTGTCGACGTCCCGGACCCCGGTGAAGTCGTACACGCCCGGCTTCGGCGAGTGGTAGCCCCAGTCGAAGTACAGGGAAGTGGAGTTGAAGCCGGCGGCCTTCATCTTCTGGAAGATGTCGCGCCACAGGTCGGGGCTCGGCAGCCGGAAGTAGTGGAACTCGCCGGACCACAGGTAGGTGCGCTTGCCGTCGACGAGGAACGAGTAGCCGTCCAGACTCACCGTGTGCGCCTGCGGGGCCGCCGCGGTCGTCGCGGCGGGTGGCTGCCCGCCGGTGTCCTGCGCCGCCGCCGCGGGCGCGGTCATGCCCGCGGCCAGGGCGATGGTGGCGGCTGCCGCGAGGACGGGTCGCCACCATCGGCGCCAACCGGGTCTCGCTGCCTCTGAACCGATCCGATCACTCCGCACCGCGGCCTCCAGAGCGACTGAGCAATCAACACCAAACAGACTCGGGCAAAGTCGAACAGTAAGGGGGCGCAAGGCTCAACACAATGGTGCGGGAGAGCACAACCGAGGTGTGCGGCGGCGAGGCGGACGAGCGGGGAGGCCGTCCGCCTCGCCGGGCCGAGGGCGGCCGGTGTCAGGCGGTGAAGTGATGGGTGCCGGAGCCGACTTGGTAGACCGCGCAGCCGTCGTCCTGGCGCAGGAAGGTGCCGTGCGTGCGGGTCACCTCCGTCGGCGTGTCCGTCGGGATCCAGACCTCGGCGGTCGTGTTGGGCGGCACCTCGCAGGTCAGGGTGAAGCGGCCGGACCGCTGCCGCCACCGGACGGCGACCGGGCCGTGGACCGAGGTGAAGCGGGCGTCGACGGTGGTGACGGCGCCGCCCGGACGGGGGCGGACGACGATCTCGCGGTAGCCGGGCCGGCCCGCCGCGATACCGGCGATGTTGGTGTACATCCACTCCCCCACCGAGCCGTAGGCGTAGTGGTTGAAGGAGTTCATGCCCGGGTCCTGGAAGCTGCCGTCGGGGCGGATGGAGTCCCAGCGCTCCCACATGGTGGTGGAGCCCCGGTCGATCTGGTAGCCCCAGCTGGGGAAGGTGCGCTGCTCCAGCAGCCGGTAGGCGACGTCGGTGTGCCCGGTGTCGGTCAGCACGGGCAGCAGCCGGGGTGTGCCGAGGAAGCCGGTGGACAGGTGCCCGTCCCTGGCCTCGATCAGGGCGACGAGGCGGTCCGCCGCTGCCTGACGCACGGCGTCCGGCAGCAGGTCCATGGACAGGGCCAGGACGTACGCCGTCTGTGTGTCGCCCTTCACCTTGCCGTCGGCGGCGACGTAGGCGCTCTGGAAGGCGGCCCGTATCCGCCCGAAGAGGTCGCGGTAGGTCGCGGCGTCGGCGTCCTCGCCGAGTTCCGCCGCCATCCTGGCCGCGAGGTCTGCGCTGTGCGCGAAGTACGCGGTGGCGATGACGTCCTTGGGGGTCTCGTCGTCGACGTTCAGCCAGTCGCCGTATCCCTCGGCGGGGCGCAGCAGTCCGTCGCTGTGCTGTTCCAGGTAGGTCAGCCAGTCCCGGACGGAGGGCAGGGCGTCCGCGATGACCTGGCGGTCGCCGTAGGCCTGGTAGAGGGCCCAGGGCACGGTGACGCCCGCGTCGCCCCAGCCCGCGGTGCCGCTGCCGAGGGTGCCGACCACCGGCGCCACGTCCGTGAACGCGCCCGCCGGGGTCCGCGAGTCCCGCAGGTCGACGAGCCACTTGGACAGGAACCGGGCCGACTCCATGGTGTAGGCGGCGGTGGGCGAGAAGACGTTGATGTCGCCGGTCCAGCCCAGCCGCTCGTCGCGCGCGGGCGTGTCGGTCGGCACGGAGAGGAAGTTGCCGCGCTGCCCCCACGTGATGTTGTGGTGCAGCTGGTTCAGCATCGGCACGTCGGTCTCGAAGTCCAGGGTGAAAGGGGCGTCCGTGTGCATGACGCGCCCGGTGACGGCCCGCGCCGTGGGGGTACCGGGGAATCCGGTCACCTCGACGTAGCGGAACCCGTGGAAGGTGAACCGCGGCTCGTAGACCTCCTCCCCGCCGCCCTTGAGGGTGTACGTGTCCGTCGCCGCCGCGCTCCGCAGGTTCGCGGTGTAGACCGTGCCGTCGGGGTTGAGCACCTCGGCGTGTCTGAGCCGCACGGTCGTGCCCGCGTCCCCCGACACCCGCAGCCGTACCGAACCGACCATGTTCTGGCCCAGGTCGAACACGTACACCCCGGGCTTGGGCTGGGTCACCCCCTGCGGGGTCAGCTCCCGCTCCACGCGCACCGGTCCGTCCACCTGCGCGACGATCAGCCCGGGCCCGATGTCGCCCTCGCCGCGCGCGCCGGGCCAGTTCGCGTCGTCGAAGCCGGGCGAGGTCCAGCCGGGGGTCTCCTTGCGGGCGTCGTACGTCTCGCCGTTCAGCAGGTCGGCCGCGACGATGGGCCCGGCGGCGGCCCGCCAGTCGGCGGACGACGTGACGCGCCCGCTCGTCCCGTCCGCGTACTCCACCTCCAACTGCGCCCGCAGGGCAGGGTGCCGGCCGTACTGGCCGGGCCCGAACATGCCCACGTTGCCGGCGTACCAGCCGGGTGCCAGGTACGCCCCGAGGGCGTTGGCGCCGGGCCGCAGGAGCGCGGTGACGTCGTACGTCCGGTACTGGACGCGGGTGCGGTAGTCGGTCCAGCCGGGCGCCAGTTCGTCGTTGCCCACGCGGCTGCCGTTGAGGTGGGCCTCGTACAGGCCGAGCGCGGTGGCGTACAGGCGGGCGCGCGCCACCTTCTTGCGGGGCAGCCGGAACTCGTGCCGCAGGCGGGTGACGGCGTACGACACCGGGACGACCCTCCCCCACGGCCCGCCGCCCCAGGCCGCCGCCACCCTGGCGGCCGGCCAGCTCCCGTCGTCGAACCCCGACTCCCGCCACCCGTCGCCCGGTTCCGTGTCCGTGGCCTTCCAGGTGGCGTCCGTGAACACCTTCTGCTCGCCCGAGGCGGTACGCACCACGAGGACGGCGACGAGTCCCGCCGGGCCCTCGGTCGCGTTGGTGGCCGACACGGCGATAACGTTGTCACCGGCCTGCACGCGGTCCAGTACGTCGATCACGGCGGGGCGGCGCCAGTCCTCGTTGTCCGTGTCGAGGTCGGTGTGCCCGACCTCGACGCCGTTCACGGAGACGGCGTACACGTTGTCCGCGGTGACGGCGAGCGTCGCCGCGGTGATCCCGGCGGGCAGTTCGGCGGTGCGGCGGAACCAGCGGGTGGCCGCCGGCACGCTGCTCGTCGGGTCGCCCTCGGGGAACCAGATCCACGAACCGCCGTCGAACGAGGGCGCGTCGGTGAGGCTCGCCGGTGCGGAGATCCAGTCCGCGGTCCACTGTCCGGTGCCCATGAGCCCGGTCTCCCACCACGAGGGTGCGCTCCAGCCGGAGACCCGGCCCGCGCCGTCCCACACCCGCACGGACCAGTGGTAGCGCGTCCGGGACCGCAGCGCGGGGCCGGCGTACGGCACGAGGACCGACTCGCCGGAGGCGACCTTCCCGCTGTCCCAGACGTCCGGGCGGGCCAGCCCCGAGGCCGTGGTGGCGACCCGGACCTGATAGGCGCTCTGCCGCACGTCCACCCCGTCGGAGACCAACGGCCAGCTCAGTCGCGGGCGTTGGGCGTCGAGGCCCAGGGGGTGCCGGACGTACTCGACGGTCGGCGCGGCGACGGTCAGCCCGTCCCCCGCCGCGCCGGGCCGCGCCTGCGCCCGAGGCCGCCCGGACGCCGACGCCGTCGATGCCGACACACCGTCGACGGTGGCCGCCGCGACCGTGGCCGCGGCGCCCGCGAGCATGTTCCTCCTGCTGATCATCTGCGACTCCTCACTCACACGGATGGAATGAATCGTTGCTGTTTGAATCGATTCAACACTGAAGGGCGTGGGTAACGTAAAGCCGGGCGGGGCGGGGGTCAATCGTCGTGCGGGCGATTTCGCGACGCGGTTGGTTCGCGGCGTTCGCGGGCAGGATCGATGCGCGGGGTGGCGAGTCAAGACCGATTGAACGGTTTCAATCGCGGAGACGACGGCCGCACCGGGGGGCCGCTTCGCTTGTCCTTGACAGCGGCCGGGGCGGCCGACGTACGGTGAACCGATCGGTTTCTGACGGGTGGAGGCCCTCGATGCACGTATCCGGCGCGGCACCGCGAGGTGGGCGCTGTGGCGTGCGACTGATCGTGCGCCGGCATGTCGACTACTGCCGCACCTGCTCCGCCGTCTGTCCTTCCGCGCACCGCTGATCCCGGCCGGCCCCGCCGACCGGCTGCTTTCGCCGTGTCCTCGCCCGGCTCCTCCGTCGTGGCCACGCTGCCGCGTATTCCGTGTTTCCCGGAAGGAACCTCCATTGTCCGGCCCTGCCCTGCACCTCGCCGTCGAGATCGACGGTGACGGCGCCCACCCCGCGGCCTGGCGCCGTGCCGCCCACGCACCCGACCGGTTGCTCAGCCCGCGCCGTGCGGCCGGGCTCGCCACCGCGGCCGAGAACGCCGGGTTCACCCTGGTCACCCTGGACGACGGGGTGCTGCCGCCCGGTACCGCCCCGGATCCCGTCGGCCGGATCGGGGCGGTGGAGCGCGCGGCCTTCGTCGCCGCGTCCACGAGCACGATCGGCATCGCACCCGTCGTCCCGGTCACCTATGCCGAACCGTTCCACGTCTCCAGCCAGTTGGCCTCCCTGGACCACATCTCCGCCGGCCGCGCCGGATGGGTGGTGGCCGAGGAGGAGCACCCCGGCGCGGCCCGGGTCTGGGGGCGCTCTCCGGTGACCGACGCGGCCGGGCGGGCCCAGGAGTCCCGGGACGGTGTCGAGGTGGCCCGCGCCCTGTGGGACTCATGGGAGGACGACGCGGTCATCCGGTCGGTGGCCACGAGCCGTTACCTCGACCGCGAACGGCTGCACTACATCGACTTCACCGGGGAGACCTACGCCGTCAAGGGCCCCGCGATCGTGCCGCGCCCGCCGCAGGGACAGCTCGTCGTCCTGGGCCGCCCGGACCGGGTGCCCGCCGCGCGGCTCGACGTGGCTCTGGTCGACGGCCGCGACCCGGCCGAGGTCGCCACGGCCGCCGCCGGCGCCGGTACGCCCCGCGTCTTCGCCGAGGTCGAGGTGGCACTGGACGCCCCGGACGCGACCGGCGACGAGCGCGTCGCCGACCTGGAGCGGTACGCACCGTGGGCTGATTGCGGGCGGTTTCGGTACGTCGGGTCCGCCGACGGACTGGTCGCCGTGCTCGGTGAGTTGAGCCGTCACGTGGACGGAGTACGGCTGCATCCGCTCGTACTCGACGAGGATCTGCCCGTCGTCTCCCGTCTCGTCCTGCCGGCCCTGTCCGAACGGCGTCTCACCGCCCGCCCGCTGCCCGGCACGTCCCTGCGCTCGGCCCTCGGTCTGGGGCGTCCCGCCAACCGTTTCGCGGCCACGGCCGTCCAGGAGGAAGCCCGATGACCCGCACCGACCCCCTCGACGTCCCCCGGCCGCACGCTCAGCTGAACTTCGGGGTGTTCTTCCAGGGCGTGAACCACTGGACCATCTGGTCCGCCCCCGACAGCGGCTCGCAGATCGACCCCGCCTCCTTCCGGCAGGTCGCGCAGACCGCCGAACGGGGCCTGTTCGACGCGTTCTTCCTCGGCGAGGGGCTCCGGCTGCGCGAGGTCGACGGCAGGATCCACGACCTCGACGTGGCCGGACGGCCGGACGCGATCACCCAGCTCGCGGCGCTGGCCGCGGTCACCCGCCGGATCGGCCTGGTCTCCACCTCCAACTCCACCTTCAACGAGCCCGCGGACCTCGCCCGCCGCCTCTCCGGCCTCGACCTCCTCTCCGAGGGCCGGGCCGGCTGGAACGTGGTGACCACGGACAACGCCTGGACCGGCGCCAACTTCCGGCGCGGCGGCTACCTCGACCACGCCGACCGCTACCGGCGCGCCGAGGAGTTCCTCACCGTGGCCCGCGCCCTGTGGGACGGCTGGGACGACAAGGCGGTCGCCACGTCGGTGGACGCGCCCTCCTGGTCGGTGCCCGGCGCCGTACGCCAAGTGCGCCACCGGGGGCCGCAGTTCGACGTCGACCTCGCGCCCACCCTGCCGCGCAGCGC
Organism: Streptomyces sp. NPDC048278; assembly: GCF_040652195.1. NCBI lineage: Bacteria > Bacillati > Actinomycetota > Actinomycetes > Kitasatosporales > Streptomycetaceae > Streptomyces > Streptomyces sp. NPDC048278. The sequence continues at coordinate 77,016 of NZ_JBEZLP010000040.1, read as the reverse complement.
CCAGGGCCACCCGGTGATCTTCCAGGCGGGGGACTCCGGCGAGGGGCGCGACTTCGCCGCGCGCAACGCCGACGTCATCTTCTCCGCGCACGGCAACGACTTCGACGACGCGCTGGCCTTCGCCGAGGACATCCGGCGCCGGCTGCGCGCGGTCGGGCGCCCCGACGACGACCTGCGGATCCTGCCCGGCACCGAGATCATCATCGGCGCCACCGAGGAGGAGGCCGAGGAGAAGAAGCGCTGGATCAGGCTCCAGCAGGTCACTCCCGCAACCGCGTTGGGGATCGCCGGGCTGCTGTGGGGCATCGACCTGTCCGACCGCGACGCCGACGGGCCGCTGCCCGCGGAGGACCCGGTCGTCGCCGAGAACGACGGCTCCTTCGGGGCCCGGCGCATCGCGGACCCGCGGACGGTGGTGGCCGAGTGGCGGGGGAAGGCGGAGGCGCACGGCTGGTCGCTGCGCGAGACCGTCATCGCGCTCGGCCCCCAGCGCGGGCACGTCGGCACCCCGTCCGGCCTGGCCGACAAGTTCGCCCGGTTCGTGCGGCACGGCGCGGTCGACGGCTTCAACGTCACGCCGTACCTCATCCCCGGCGGCCTCGACGACATCGTCGACCTGCTCGTGCCGGAACTGCAGGAACGCGGCGTCTACCGCACCGGCTACACGGGCAGCACGCTGCGCGAGCACCTCGGCCTGCGCGTTCCCCTCACCCACCGGTCGGCACCCGAGCGACGCCAGGCGGGCTGAGCACGCCGGCGGCCGGGCCCGCCGCACCGCACCGGCACCAGGTGCCCGTTCGCCGGTGCGGGGGGGGAACGCCCCACCCGGCGACCTCGGACCGTTCCCCGGCAACAGCGCGACGGGCCTGATCATTCCGCTCGGGGCCGCGCGGACGGCGCCCGGTCGAGGACGTCGTCGGCGGGGCACCGGCCGCGTCGGACGTAGCGGTCGGCGTGGGCCGCGACGGTGTCCATGACCCTGGTGGTCGCGCCCAGTCGGGGCAGGGCCTCCAGCGCGGCGTCGAAGCAGGTGACCGCGGCGCGCCGCAGTCCGGGGTCGGCGAGTCCGTGGCGTGCCGCGGCGGTCCAGAGCGGATTGTGCGGCGCCGGCGCCCCGGCGGCCCGCTCGGCCAGCGGAGCCGCGGCTCCGTGTGCGCTCGCGGCGGCGTCGGGGTCGTCGAACAGGGCCGTGACCACCGCGAACGGGACGATCCACCCGTCGTCGCCGGGCTGTGCGTCGATCATGCGCAGTTCGAGGTGTCCACGCGGCCTGACCGGCGGGAAGAGGGTGCTGATGTGGTAGTCGAGGTCCGCGTGGGTGGGCGGGCGCATGGAGCGCGAGCGGGTCCACGCGCGGAAGCTCACCCCCTCCGGCACCTCCCAGGGGCCGTCCCGCCGTACGCACATCACGGGCGCGTCGAGGACCCGCCGGACCCAGGCGTGCCGCGGGCCGTGGGCCAGCGAGGGGCCGCCGGCCCGGCCCGGGTCGAGTTCCGCCCACTTCAGCTGCCGGGTGGACAGCCAGCCCGTGGCGCGGCCTTCGGCCATGGGCGAGTTCGCGAACGCCGCGACCAGGACCGCGCCCAGGTGGTGGGCCAGCCACCAGCGGCGGGCGAATCCCATGACGCCGGGTTCCTCCCGTCCGGCGTCGAGGCACACCTGGACGGAGGCCGACGTGCACATCAGGGTGCGTCCGGCCGGGCCGGTACGGTCGAGGCAGGCCTCCATCGCGTCGTAGCGCCGCTCCCGCAGGAACCGGCGAGGGGACTGCCACGGGTCGACGCCCATCCCGGCCAGGGTCAGGCCGTGCCCGCGCAGTGCGGTGCGCACCGCGTCCAGGTCGGCGGAGACCTCCGAGACGCAGTCGGCCAGCGACGGGGCCGGCCGGGAGCTGAGTTCCACCTGACCGCCGGGCTCGACGCTCAGCCCGGACGCCAGCGGCAGGGTCCGCAGGTCGGCGTGGGCCGCCGCCAGCTCTGCCCGGCTCACCGGGTCGTGCGGTGCCCGTTCCCGGTGGACGAGCCATTCGACCTCGACGCCGACGCTGCGCGGCGGGCCCGTCTTGAAACAGATTCCCTCGACCAGCGCCTCCGCCTCGTGTTCGGTGAGGGCAGGACCATCGATGCCGCACTCCGGTGAAACCGACATCCGGGAGCCTCCTGAGCCGCCTCAGGGCCGTCGGGGATCCGACGTCCGGTACGCGTACCGCCGTGCCTGCTGCCAGAGTCCGCCGTCCCGCCCTGTCATGACAAGAGCGCACTTTCCAGACGACCGGGCATGCGGCAACCCGCACCCGGCGGCAGGACCGCCCCGGACCGCCGTCACGGAAGGCCGTCCCGGACCGCCGTCAGCCGGTCGGCGGTCCCTCGCCGGTGTCCCGGCGCACCTTCTGCCGGATGCGCGTGTCCCGGTCGTGTTCGTGGTGCGCCAGCATGGACAGCCGGGCCTCCTCTGCGTCGCCCTCCCGGATCGCCTCGGTGATCGCCCGGTGTTCGGCGAGGGTCGCGTCGAAGGTGTCCTCGACCGTGCGGGTCCGCCAGGGGGCGCTGGTCTTCACCTGGGCGTCCACGGTGTGCAGCAGCGACGAGACCGTGGTGTTGTGGGCGGCGGCACGTACCGTGTCGTGCCACTCGTTGAGGCTGCGGCGGACCTGCCCGGGGTCGTCCAGGGTCCCGGCGTGCTCCAGCAGGGCGTCCAGCCGCGCCAGGTCGACGGGGCTGCGCCGGACGGCCGCCGACGAGGCGAGCAGGGCGTCCAGCACGGCGCGCAGCTCGAAGAGTTCGAGCATCTCCTCGTCGGAGCGGTGCCGTACGGCGAAACCGCGCCGGGTGCTCACCAGGAGCCCGTCGCGCTCCAGCAGCGCCAGCGCCTCGCGAACCGGCGTGCGCGACACCTCGAACTCCTCGCTCAGCGCCAGCGGGACGAGGGAGGCGTCCTGCGGGTAGCGGCCGGAGGTGAGCCGGTGCCGCAGCTCGTCGTAGATCGTGTCCCTTGTGCTCTTCATCCGTTTCCTCGTCGCGGGGCGGTCCGCGACACGGTTCGCGGGCTGACCCGGATCATGCCTGATGCCGAGGGCCGCGGTCAGCCCGGGCCCTCGCCGCCGGCGTCCGCCTCCGGTCCCACGACCAGCGGCAGCGCCGGGTCGGCGCGCCACTCCGCGAGCGAGCCGTCGTACAGCAGCACGTCGTCGATGCCGATCTCGTGCAGGGCCAGGGCGAGCCCGGCCGCGTTGACCGCGCCGCCGCAGTAGAGGACGGTGCCGTCGCCGGCGCGTAGGCCGTGGGCCGCGGCGAGGTGTGCGGTCCGCTCGGGCGAGAGGGTGTTGTCGGGACCGAGGAGGTCGGCGTACGGCAGGCTGGTGGTGCGCGGTATGTGCCCGGAACGGGGGTGTTCGGGCGTGCCGAGGTACTCCGGGCGGCGCAGGGCGCAGACGGCCGGGGTGGGGTCGCTGCCGTCGGCGATGCGCTTCATGCGCGCCAGGTCCACGAAGCCGTCGGCGGCCGGGCGGGCGACGACGTTCCCGGGTGCGGGGGCCGGTTCCCGGCCGTCGGTGACGGGCAGTCCGGCCGCCTCCCAGGCGGCGAGACCGCCGTTGAGGACGCGGACGCCGGTGATACCGGCGGTGCGCAGCACCCACCACAGGCGGGCGGCCCAGGCGCCGGTGAGCCGGTCGTAGACGACGACGGTGGAGTCCTCGCGGATGCCGAGGTCGCGGGCGTGGGCGGCGATCCGGGCCGGGGACGGGCAGGTGAAGGGGAAGGGGGCGGCGGGGTCGGAGAAGCCCGCCGTCAGGTCGGCGAAGTGGGCGCCGGGGATGCGGCGTTCGGTGTGGAGGCCGAGTCCGCTGACGAACACCTTGCCGCCGTCGGGGCCGGTGCGCCGGTCGACGGTGGCGTCCAGGACGATCACGTCACCGAGCCGCTCACGCAGCCGGGCGACATCGACGAGGGCGCTCGTGTCGGATGCGGCGCCCGATGTCCTGCCGGATGCGGTGCCCGTTGTCCTCCCGGATGCGGTGCCGGACGTCCTGCCCCGTGCCCTGCCGGATGTCGTACCGGATCTGCTGCCGGATGTGCGTCCGGATGTGCGTCCGGGTGTGCTGCCGGATGTCATGGCCGCTCCCCCGTCGTCGCCGTGGACGCGGCGCGGTTGCGCCACTCGCCGCGTGCCGGGCGGGCCAGGCCCAGGTTCTCGCGCAGGGTGGCGCCCGCGTAGCCGGTGCGTACGAGACCGCGGCGGCGCAGTTCGGGTATGACGTGGGCGGCGAACTCCTCGAAGGCGGTGGGTACATGGGTGGCCTGGATCATGAAGCCGTCGGCCGCGCCGCTGTCCAGCCACAGTTCCATGGTGTCGGCGATGTCCGAGGCGGAGCCGATCATGTTGCCCTCGGTGCGGGCCCCGTACCAGCGGCCGATCTCGCGGACGGTCAGCTTCTCCCGCTCGGCGAACTCGACGACCTCCCGGTAGTGCCCCTCGACGCCGACCTCGTCGAGGGAGGGCAGCGGGCCGTCGAGGTCGTAGCGGGTGAGGTCGACGTTGACGTGGTAGGCGAGCCGGGACAACCCGGCCTCGGGGTGGACGAGTTCGGTGAACGCCTCGTGCTTGGCGAGGGCGTCGCGCAGGTCGGTGCCCACCACGGTGGTCGCGGCGGGGAGGATCTTCAGCTGTTCCGGGTCGCGGCCCCGGGCGGCGGCGCGGGCCTTGACGTCGGCGTAGAAGTCGACGGCCGACTCCAGTGACTCGTGGCTGCAGAAGACGACGTCGGCCCAGCGGGCGGCGAAGTCCCGGCCGGCCGGGGAGGCACCGGCCTGGATGATCACCGGGTAGCCCTGGGGCGGGCGCGGCACGCTCAACGGCCCGCGCACGGCGAAGTGTTCGCCCCGGTGGTCCACCGGCTCCACGGCCTCGGGGCGGCCGAAGACCCCGCTCTCCTTGTCGGCGACGATCGCGTCGTCGGCCCAGCTGTCCCAGAGCCGGGCGGTGGTTTCGAGGAACTCCTCGGCGCGGGCGTAGCGCGCCTGCCGTCCGGGCAGCCGGTCCTGGCCGAAGTTCTGCGCCTCGGCGTCCTGGAAGCTGGTGACCACGTTCCAGCCGGCGCGGCCGTCGAGGAGGTGGTCGAGGGTGGCCATGCCACGGGCGACGTGGAAGGGCTCCTGGTAGCCGGTCGAGACGGTGGCGGCGACGCCGAGGTGCCGGGTGGCGGCGGCCATCAGGGTGATGACGGGGACCGGGTCGAGGCGCGGGGTGCCGGTGCCCCAGGTGACCGCCGGGGCGTAGGAGTCGCCGAGGCTCCGGGGCACCGCGAGGGAGTCCGGCACGAAGGCGAGGTCGAATCCGGCGTCCTCCAGGACCCGGGCGACATGCGTGTAGTGGGCGGCGGTGAGGAACCCGTCCCCCGCGTCGGGATGGCGCCAGCCGGCGGTGCCCTGCGGTCCGGCGTTGAGGAAGGCGGCCAGGTGCAGGCGCGGGGCGGCCGGCTCGTGGGTGGTGCTCAAGGCGTGCTCCAGGTGTCGTGCGGTACTTCCGTGCGGGGCGTCGCCGTCACGTGCCCAGCAGGGACAGTTCGTCCAGGAGGGCGACCGCGAACGAGCCGGTGCCGGTGGTGCGGGCGCCCGCGCGTTCGGCCGCGGTGGCGAAGGCGACGTGGGCGACCGCGGCGGCGGTGAGCGGGTCGGGTACGACGGCCAGGGCACCGGCGATCAGCGCGCCGAGGCTGCATCCGGCCCCGGTGACCTGCGTCAGCCGGACGTCGCCGCCGGGGACGGCGACCGTGCGGGTGCCGTCGGTCAGGTAGTCCGTGGGACCGCTGACCGCGACCACCGCACCGGTCCGCCGGGCGAGTTCCTCGACGGCGCCTGTCGCGTCCGCGGAGGAGAGGGTGGTCTCCACGCCCTTGCCGGTGCTGTCGCCGCCGGCGAGCGCGACGAGTTCGCTGGCGTTGCCGCGGATCACGGTCGGCCGGTGGTCGAGCAGGGCCTTGACGAAGGCGTCGTACCCGGTGGCGCCCGCGCCGACCGCGACCGGGTCCAGGACCCAGGGGGTTCCGGCCGTGTGCGCGGTGCGGGCCGCGTCGACGAGGGGTTCGGCCGGGTTGCTGATCAGCGCCGCCGTGTTGATCCACACTCCGCCGGCACCGGCCGGGAAGACGGTGGGGAAGTCGGCCGCGGCACCGATGGCCGGTCCGGCGCCGACGGCCAGGAGCACGTTGGCGCTCAGGTTCGCGGCGACGTAGTTGGTCAGTCCGTAGACGAAGGGCGAGGCGGACCGGATGGCGGCGATGCCCTCGGGTATCTCGGGGCTCTCCCAGGTCAGTTCTTCCATGGCGGGATGTCTCCGTGGCTCTCGGACGGGGTCGACGGGGTTGACGGGGTCAAGTGCATGCAACTGTATGCAGGCGGCGATGCGATCCCGCCGTCCACGGATCTCTTTTCACGGAGCTGCAATATTCACCGACCCGGAGGCCACCAGCGGCGACGTCGTCACGGGCCGGCTTGCCCCTGACGTACGCGTCAGGGGTTAGGTTCTGCGCTCCGGCGGCCCGACCGGTCCGGCTGCCGGGACCCCGCCCGCCCTCGAACCCGTCCAGGAGCCTCGACATGGCCGCCGAACCGCCCTCAACGTCTCGCGAGATCCTGCTGACCGGCACACCCGGCGGACTGCCCGGGCCCGAGCACCTCACGGTCACGCCAGGACCGGTCCCCCGCCCCGGGCCGGGACAGGTCCTCGTCCGGAACCAGTACTTCCTCGTCTTTCCCGGGCTGCGCACGCTGACCGGCGACGAGGCCGACGGCATGCCGCTCCCCGGCATCCGCCCCGGCGACACGCTGTTCGGACCCGCGGTGGGTGAGGTCGTCGCGGCCGGGCCCGGCGGTCCGTTGCGGCCGGGGGACAGGGTCACGCACCTGCTCGGGTGGCGCGAGTACGCGCTCGTCGCGGCGGCGGACTGCACGCGGCTCGGCGACCTCCTGCCCGACCCTGTGGCCCACCTGTCGTCCGGATCGGCCGCCTACGGGGCGCTGACCCGGCTCACCGGAGTCCGCCCCGGCGACACGGTGTTCGTCACCGGAGCGGCCGGAGCCGTGGGGACGCTGGCCGGGCAGATCGCCCGGCTGCTGGGCGCCGGCAGGATCATCGGAAGCACCCGGTCTCCGGCCAAGGCCGAGCGGCTGCGGGCCGAACTCGGCTACGACGCCGTCGTGGTGCCCGGGGCCCGGCCCCTCGGCGGGCAACTGGCCGCGGCGGCGCCGGACGGCATCGACGTGCTCCTGGACAACGTCGGCGGCGAGCAGCTCGCCGCGGCCGTGCACGCCGCGCGCCGGGGCGCCCGCTTCGCCCTGGTCGGCGCGCTGTCGGGACAGCTGTCGCCGAGCCGTGGCGGCGGCAGTTCACCCGCGGAGATCGACACCTTCCGCATCGTCGGCCAGGGCATCTCGCTGCACGGATACAGCGGACAGGACCATCCCGACGTGGCAGCGGAGTGGACCGAACGGTTCGGCGGCTGGCTGCGCTCCGGCCAGATCGCCTTCCCGTACACCCGGATCCGGGGCATCGACCGGGCCCCTCGGGCGTTGCAGGAACTGTTCGAGGGGCGGCACTTCGGAACCGTCGTCGTGGAGTTGCCGCCACGGTGACACGCCGGCGTGCGTCGCGGCGGCGGAGGCTGAGGCTCGGGGGCTGACATGCGGATCGGGGATGCGGCGGCAGCGGCGGGGACGACCCCGCGGGCACTGCGGTTCTACGAGGAACGGGGGCTGCTGCCACCCCCGCGGCGCACGCCCGCCGGGCAGCGTGAGTACGGTCCTGACGAGGTGGCCAGGGTCCGGGTCGTCCGTGAGCTGCTGGCGCTCGGTCTCACCGTCGAGGACCTGTGCGGCATCGCCGACCGGCTCGCCCAGCTCGACGAGGTCCCGCCAGGTCGATGCGGGCAACCCGACGGCGACCGGCCCGGCTCCGGGGTGATCGCCCGCAGGCTCGCGGCCCTCGGCGCCGAGATCGACCGGCTGACCCGACTGCGCGAGGCACTGGCCCTGCGCACCTTCGGCCGGCCGTGACAACGCGTCGTCGGACGCGGGTCCGGCACCGGACGTCCACGCCCGCGGTCGATATCGCGGCGTCGGCCGTCAGGCGCGCTGCTGTTCCGTGAGTGCCTTGGTGAAGTGGGTGACGGGGCGCGCCACCCGTTCGCCGTCGAGGGTGATGTCGACGGCCTCGTTGTAGAAGGCGAAGAGCCCCCGGACGGCGCCGACCGCGGGCAGCGGGTCCGGGTAGCTCCAGACGACGTCGGGCGGAACGTCGGCCTCGCCGCGCCACGACCAGTACTCGGCGGTGCCCTTGTACGGGCAGCCGGTGTGGTGGTCGGTGGCTTCGAGCAGGTCGAGGCGGACGTCCTCGCGCGGGACGTAGTAGCGGGTGGGCAGGCCGGTCTCGAAGAGCAGGACCGGGCGGCGGGTGTCCGCGACGACCGTGCCGTCGATCTCGACCACGAGGTGCCGGCTGCTGGGGACGGCGTCCACCCGCTTGTGCGGGTCACGGGGGTGGACGAAGATCTCTTCCTCCTCCTCGTACCAGTGGTCCAGGCCCCGTCCGACACGCCGGAACCACTCGAAGGCGATGTGGTCGGCCAGGTCGGCGGCCGGGAAGGTCCAGGCCGCGTTCGCCAGCAGCTCGCCGTCGACCTCGACGTCGTAGAAGATCCGCGAGCCGGTGTGGGTGCCGGTCGGCGGGTTCTTCGCGGGACGCAGGAGGTCCTCGCGCACCTCCGCGCGCGGGAACGCGTACAGCGGTACGGGGACACCGGGTTCCCAGACGAGGACGGGGTGGCGGCTGTCGACGACCGTGACGTCACCCTTGCGGCCCCGCACCCAGCGTTCGCTCGGTTCCCACAGGAGCCCCTCCGGAGTGGTCCGCACGGCCTGTGCGGTGGGGAACGTGCTCATGGGCGGCTCTCCTTCGGCTGGTTCACGCGCAAGTGGTCCTCGGCGTTCCCACGGGCACGCTCCCACACGAGACGGGTTCGAACGCACGTACCGGCGCTCAGGAATGGGACGTTCCCCCTGGTGGTCGATGCGCGGGCCGGCCGGTGACCAGGGTTCGGCGGGTTGCCGGTCGAGGCCGGAGCGGGCACCGCAGCCGTGGCCGACGCCGGGCGTGTCGTGCGGGACGGCCACAGCGCCACGCCGAGCGCGGCCAGGGCCCTGCGGGCGGCGAACACCCCTGCCGGGGCGGTGCTGTCGACGACCATGCGGCCCTTCCCGAGCGGGCTCCGGGTACGGACGCGCGGGAGCGCAGGCAGGCGCGAAAGGGGCGGCAGCGTCCACCATCCGTTCCGGCCCGTGAGACGGCCCCGGCCTCCCGAGGAGGGCGTCGGGTTGCGGCATTGACGTACGCCGAAACCGATCCGTAGCATCACCCACGGCATTGAGTGTCAGCGTCAAGCCCTGGCTCGCTGACCGGCAACCCTCCCGCGCGGTGGGGTGCTCCAGGTGAAAGCCTGGCGGGGTCGCCGACGACTCCCGCAAGCGCGTGGCCCCGTGACCGGGGCCGGAGAAGGGGAGGACAGGTATGCGGCACCGCCACGACCCTGTCGCCTCCCCCGCCGACGCCACGGCGTACTCCAGGCTCTCGCGCCGGCGCCACATCGATCTGAAGCGCTCGACCAGCTGCCTCTGTCGGGCCTGACCCGCCCGGCCGCCGCCGGCTGACGTCCGTCACCGGCTCCGGCTCCTTCGCGTCGTCCTTCCCCCGCGTCACCGGTTCCCGGTGGCGTCCGCATGCCCGTTCCCTGTCTGCGCAGCGCTTCCCTGGCCGGAGTCGATCCGCCCGGGCCGCACACACCCGCACGCCCCTGCACATCCGTGCGCGGTCGTGCCTCGGTGACACGAGTAGGAGAACCACGTCCGTGACAGCACTTCCGGATTTCAGACCCTCCCGATGGGCGCCCCTCGCCGCGCTCCTGACCACCAGCGTCCTGCTCACCGCGTGCGGTTCGGGTTCGGGCGACGACAGCTCCGGCGGCGGAAGCGGCCAGGCGAAGTCCGGCGGCACCCTGACCTTCGCGGTCGGCTCCGACTCCGGCTGCGTGGATCCGCAGCAGGTCGGCAGCAACGACACCATCTACTCGGTGCGCCAGATCGTGGACTCGCTGACCGACCAGGACCCGAAGACCGGCAAGATCGTGCCGTGGCTCGCCAGGAGCTGGGAGATCAGCGCCGACGCGACGACGTTCACGTTCCGGCTGCGGTCGGGGGTGACCTTCAGCGACGGGTCGAAGCTGACCGCGCAGGTGGTCAAGGACAACTTCGACGCGGTGCCGAAGCTCGGCGCCCTGGGCACCCTCGCCGAGGGTTACCTGAGCGGCGTCAAGAGCACCACCGTGGTCGACCCGCTCACCGTCAAGGTGGCCTTCAAGCAGCCCAACGCCCAGTTCCTCCAGGCCACTTCGACCCACTCGCTGGGCATCGAGTCCTCGGCCAGCGTGCAGCGGAGCCCGCAGCAGAAGTGCAGCGACGGGGTGGTCGGGTCCGGGCCGTTCGTGCTGAAGCAGTACGTGCAGAACCAGTCGATCACCCTGGACAGGCGCACCGGGTACGACTGGGGCTCCGCGCTGTGGACGAAGAAGGGCGAGGCCTACCTGGACAAGGTGGTGTACAAGGTCGTCCCGGAGGCCGGAGTGCGGGCCGGCAGTCTCCAGTCCGGCCAGGTGGACGTGATCAGCAGCGTCGGCAAGGCCAACGAGGCGGCGCTCAAGGGCGGCCAGGTCGCCCTCCGGAGCCGGGCCAACCCCGGTGTGGTGTTCGGCCTCGGGCTCAACAACGCGCGGCCCCTGCTCAAGGACGTGAAGGTCCGCCAGGCGATCCTGGCCGCCGTCGACCGCAAGCAGATCGCCGACACCGTCTTCCCCACCGGCACCCGGCCGGCCACCAGCGTGCTGGCGCACACCACGCCCGACTACACCGACCTCTCCACCGATCTCGCCTTCGACGCGGCCAGGGCCAAGTCCCTGCTGGATCAGGCAGGCTGGAAGGCCGGAAGCGACGGCATCCGCGCCAAGGGCGGCAAGAAGCTCAGCCTCACCATCACCTGGTTCCCCAACGCGGCCACCAACCAGCCCGCGCTGGAGCTGGTCCAGCAGCAGCTCAAGGCCGTGGGGATCGACGTGGTGCTCAAGCAGCTCCCGGTCACGCAGTTCGCCACCACGCTCCAGGGCGGCGGCTTCGACGTGGTGTGGGGCAACGTGACCCGCGCCGACCCCGACATCCTGCGCGGCTCGTTCTCCTCGCAGTTGGGCAACTTCTACCACCTGCCGGCCAGTTCGCTGGACACGGCGCTGAACGCGCAGGCCGCCACCACGGACACCGCGAAGCGCAGGCAACTGGTCGCCCAGGCGCAGCAGTTGATCGTGCAGAACGCGTACAACGTGCCGGTGGTGGAGCTCCAGACCCAGCTGGGCGTCGCGAAGAAGGTGCACGACCTGGAATTCGACTCCGGCAGCCGCGTCCAGCTGCACGACACCTGGATCGGCTAGCGCATGCGCCGGTATGTGATCAAACGGCTGGCCCAGGCGGTCGGCGTGCTGTGGGCGGCGTACACGGTGTCGTTCCTGGTGCTGGACTTCCTGCCCGGTGACCCGGTGTCCGCGATGGCCGGGGCCGGGATGGACTCGGGTCAGCCGGATCCGGCCCAACTCGCCAGGCTGCGGCACGAGTACGGCTTCGACAAGCCGGTGCTGGTGCAGTACGCGGAGTATCTGGGCCGGGCGGTGCGCGGGGACTTCGGCGACGCGGTCTCCACCGGCCGCCCGGTGACCTCCACGCTCGCCGACGCGCTGCCGCAGACGCTCCAGCTGACCGGTGCCGCGCTGCTGCTGGCGGTGGTCCTCGGCGGCGGGCTCGCGGTGGCGGCGACGTACACCTCGCGCCGGTGGCTGCGCCAACTGCTGCTGTCGCTGCCCCCGTTGGGGGTGTCGGTCCCGACGTTCTGGGTGGGGCTGCTGCTCGTCGAGGCGTTCTCGTTCAAGCTGCACTGGTTTCCGGCGTTCGGCAACGACGGGCTGAAGGGGCTGGTGCTGCCCGCGCTCACGCTGGCGGTGCCGACCGGCGCGCAGGTCGCCCAGGTGCTGGCGAAGAGCCTGCTGACCGCGCTCGACCAGGCCTATGTGGAGACCGCGCGGGCCAAGGGGGCCGGCCGGTGGCGGGTGCATCTGCGGCACGCGCTGCGCAATGCCTCGCTGCCCGCGCTGACCGTCGTCGGCCTGCTGGTCGGGCAGCTGATCGCCGGTTCGGTGGTCGTGGAGACGGTGTTCTCCCGTGACGGTCTGGGCCGGGTGACCGCGGCGGCGGTGACCACGCAGGACATCCCGCTGGTCCAGGGGGTGGTGGTGTTCGGGGCGCTGATCTTCGTGGCCACGAACCTCCTCGTCGACCTCGTCTATCCGCTGCTGGACCCGCGGATCGTGGTGGCCTCGGACAGGAGGGCGAGCTTCGCATGAGTCAGAGCCTTGTCGACGACCGGGCCGAGGCCGCCCTCGGCTTCGCCCGGCCGGTGGCGGCACCGGGATCACCTGCGGAACCGGGCCGCCCCGCCGGCGTCCGCAGGGTGCTCCGCTTCCTGCTGCGCCGCCCCGGCCTGCTGCTGTCCGTCGTCGTCCTCGTGCTGGTGGTGCTCGCCGCCTTCTGGCCGGACCTGTTCACCTCGCAGGACCCGTTGCAGGGGGTGCCCGCCCAGAACTTCCGCGGCCCGAGCGGAAGTCACTGGTTCGGCACGGACGAACTGGGCCGCGACGTCTTCTCCCGGGTGGTCCACGGCGCCCAGCTCTCCCTCAAGGCCACGCTGATCGCGGTCCTGGTCGCGTTCGTGGTCGGCGGTCTGCTCGGCACGGTCGCCGGGTTCGTGGGCCGCTGGGTGGACGACGTGCTGATGCGCTTCGTCGACGTCCTCCTCGCCATCCCCGCGCTGTTCCTGTCGCTGGCCCTGGTCACCGCGCTCGGGTACGGGACGGTGAAGGTGGCCGTCGCGGTCGGCATCGCCGGCGTCGCCTCGTTCGCCCGGGTGGCACGGGCGGAGGTGCTGCGGGTGCGGCAGGCGGCGTTCGTGGAGGCGTCCCGGTCCTGCGGGGTCCGCTGGTACTCGGTGCTCGGCCGGCACGTGCTGCCCAATGCCGCGGGGCCGGTGATCGTGCTGGCCACCCTCGACTTCGGTGCCTCGATCCTGGCCGTGTCGGCGCTGAGCTTCCTCGGCTACGGTGCGCCGCCGCCCGCCCCGGAGTGGGGGACGCTGATCTCCGACGGCCGCAACTACCTGGCCAACGCCTGGTGGCTGACCGCGCTGCCCGGTCTGGCGATCGCCGCGACCGTGCTGGCCGCCAACCGCGTCGCGCGGGCGCTGGACGGCGAATGGGGGCGACAGCGATGACCGACGGCGCACCCGAGAACGACGCTCCCGAGAAGAACGGTGAGGATGTGACGGCACCACTCCTGGAGATCCGCGGCCTGTCCGTGTCGTACCGCACCCGGGGCGGCACGGTGTCGGCCGTACGCGGCGTGGACCTGGACGTATGGCCCGGACAGGTGACCGCCGTGGTCGGCGAGTCCGGCTCCGGCAAGAGCACCACCGCGCACGCCGTCACCCGGCTGCTGGCGGCGAACGGCACCATCGACGCCGGCACGGTGCGCTTCGGCCGGCACGACCTGGCCGCCCTCTCCGAGGCGGAGCTGCGCACCGTGCGCGGCGCGCGGATCGGTCTGGTCCCGCAGGATCCGACGGTCTCGCTCAACCCGGTGAAGCGGATCGGCGAACAGGTCGCCGAGGTGCTGCGCATCCACGGCCTGGCGACCCGGCGCGGGGCGGCGGCCGAGGCGGTCGCCGTGCTCGACCGGGCCGGGCTGCCCGACGCGGCCGTCCGGGCCCGGCAGTACCCGCACGAGCTGTCCGGCGGCATGCGGCAACGCGCCCTGATCGCGGTGGCGATCGCGGCGCAGCCCCGGCTCATCATCGCCGACGAGCCGACCAGTGCGCTGGACGTCACCGTGCAGCGGGTCATCCTCGACCATCTCCAGCACCTCACCGAGGCGTCGGGCACCGCGATCCTGCTGGTCACCCACGACCTCGGGGTGGCCGCCGACCGGGCGCAGCGCCTGGTGGTCATGGAGCGGGGCAGGGTCGTCGAGGCGGGCGAGACCCGTGCCGTCCTCGCCGACCCGCAGCACGAGTACACCCGGCGGCTGCTGGCCGACGCCCCGAGCCTGACCACGGCCCGTCCCCGTACCCCGGTCTCCGCCGATCCGGCCGAAACGGGGCCTCCCCTGGTCGAGGCGCGGAGCCTGGTCAAGGAGTTCCGGCTGCCGCGGGCAGGCGGCGAGGCCCGCACCCTGCGCGCGGTCGACGACGTGAGCCTCACCCTGCGACGCGGGCAGACCCTGGCCCTGGTCGGTGAGTCGGGCTCGGGCAAGTCCACCACCGCCCGGCTGGTGCTGCGCCTGGCCGAGGCGACCTCCGGACGCGTCCTCTTCGACGGCACCGACGTCACCACCGCCAAGGGCGCCGAGGTCAGGCGGCTGCGCCGGCGCGCCCAGCTCGTCTACCAGAACCCGTACGCCTCGCTCGACCCGCGCTTCTCCGTCGGCGAGGTGATCACCGAGCCGCTGCGGGCGTTCAGGGTCGGCGACCGCGCCTCCCGGCTCGACCGTGCCCGGGAACTCCTCGACCGTGTCGCCCTGCCCGCCGGGACGCTGGAGCGCCGCCCGGCCGAGTTGTCGGGCGGGCAGCGCCAGCGGGTGGCCATCGCCCGCGCCCTCGCCCTCTCCCCCGACCTCGTGGTGTGCGACGAACCCGTCTCCGCGCTCGACGTGTCCGTGCAGGCCCAGGTCCTGGACCTGCTCGCCGAGTTGCAGGCGGACACCGGGGTGGCGTACCTGTTCATCTCGCACGACCTGGCCGTCGTACGGCAGATCGCGCACCAGGTCGCCGTCATGCGGGCGGGACGGATCGTCGAGACGGGCCCGCC
Organism: Streptomyces sp. NPDC048278; assembly: GCF_040652195.1. Classification (NCBI taxonomy): domain Bacteria; kingdom Bacillati; phylum Actinomycetota; class Actinomycetes; order Kitasatosporales; family Streptomycetaceae; genus Streptomyces; species Streptomyces sp. NPDC048278. The sequence continues at coordinate 62,015 of NZ_JBEZLP010000040.1, read as the reverse complement.
GGAGGAGCTGTTCTCCGAGCCCCGCCACGCGTACACCCGCGCACTGCTGGCGGCCATCCCCGGCAGCCGCGTCCCCTCCCCCGCCACGACGGCCACCACCGGTCAAGGATCAGCATGAGCACTCCCGCCCTCACCTCTCTGGCCTTTCTCACGCCCGGCAATTTCGCGGACGACGACCCCTACCCGGGCCTGGAGGAGACCCTCCGGCTGTTCGAGTACGGCGAGCGGCTCGGCTACGACGGCGCCTGGATCCGGCAGCGCCACCTCGAACACGGCGTGGGCTCGGCGGCCGTGTTCCTCGCGGCGGCGGGCCAGCGCACCGAGCGGATCGAGCTCGGTACCGCGGTCATCCCCATCGGCTACGAGAGCCCGTTCCGGCTCGCCGAGGACCTGGCGCTGGCCGACGTGCTGTCCCGGGGGCGGCTGCAGATCGGTTTCAGCACCGGCATGCCGCACGCCGACCTGCTCGGGGACCTGGTGTACGACGGGGACTGGCGCGGCTTCGACCTGTCGTACGGGAGGATCGCCCGGCTCGTGGAGAACCTGCGCGGCGGTTACCTGGGCGGCCCGGACACCGTCATCCGCTCGCCGGGAAACGTCCAGCGCCCCCGCCTGCAACCGCACAACCCCGCTCTGGCGCGGCGCATCTGGTACGGCGGCGGCAGCCTGCGTTCGGTCCGCTGGGCCGCCGGGCAGGGCCTCGGTCTGCTGTCCGGGAACATCGTCACCGGCGAGGGCACCGGCGACTTCACCGCGGCCCAGCTCAACCTGCTGGCGGAGTACCGGCGCGCGCTGCCGCCGGGCCGGACGCCGCGCGTGGCCGTGGGCCGGGTGGTCGTACCCCTCGACAGCGCCGACGCGGCCACCCGCGCCCGTTACCGGGCCTACGCGGCGAGCCGCCACGAGCGCACCCTCGCGCCCCAGGGCCCGAAGCGCGTCCTGTTCGCCCCGGACGTCGTCGGCACCGCCGAGCAGATCCTGGAGCGGCTGACCGCCGACCCGGTGCTCGCCGGGGTCGGCGAACTGCGCCTGGAACTGCCCTACGAGTTCCGGCGCGAGGAGTACGAGCAGATCCTCCACGACATACGGCACCTCGTCGCCCCCGAGCTGGGCTGGCGGCCCGTCACGCCGGCGGTTCCGGGTGCGGCTCGCTGAGGACGTCGACCGCGCGGTGGCTGCCGCCGCCGGCCGGCCTCCCCGTGGCACCGGTTCGCACTGCCGTGAGCGGGCCCGGCCGTGTCCGGGCCGGAGCGGGACGGGCCCGGCTCGTCACTCGCCGTCGGCCGGAAGCGCGTACAGGCCGGGCAGGTTGACCACGATCGCCTCCTGGGTGGAGCGGGCGATGACGACCACGGCCTCCTCGGCGGGGTCCGGGTTCTCCTCGCGGTGCGGGACGAAGGGGGGGACGAAGATGTAGTCGCCCGGCGAGGTGCGCAACCGCACCTCCTCGGGCCGCTCGCCGGTGTCGTCCAGGAAGACGAACTCGGGGTGGCCGCTCACGATGTAGATCGCGGTCTCGGACTCGCCGTGGTGGTGGTCGGAGCTGGCGGTCGCGGGGGCGACGTGGGTCTGGCCCATCCAGAGCTTCTCGGAGCCGACGGTCCGTCCGCTGACCGCGGCGAACCTGCGCATGCCGCCGGACTGCGCGGTGTCGCCGTCCAGGGCGTCGGCGCGGATGTGGTGCAGCCGGGTGCGCAGGGGCGTCGCCGGGCGGTCCTGGGTGTCGTGGAGATGGGGGTGGAAGCCTTCACCGGGGGTCGTCAGCGACTCGCTCATAGCCGGACGCTAGGACCGCGCCGGAAAGGATGTCAAGAGGTGTCCTTTGCGGTTCACCTGCGGCAATGTTGCCGCAATGAAGGAACCGGGGGCGCGGAGACCCCCCTTCGGACAGCGCGGGTCCGGCATGATGGGGGCATGTACATCTCCGCCAAGGCGGACTACGCCGCCCGCGCTCTGCTGGAGCTCGCCCGACAGCCGGACCGCCCGCTGACCTGTGAGGCGGTCGCCTCCTCGCAGGACATCCCGTTCCGGTTCCTCAAGTCCGTGGTGGGCGAGTTGCGCCGGGCCGGTCTGGTCCGCAGCCAGCGCGGCTGCGAGGGCGGGTACTGGCTGGGCCGGCCGGCCGCCGAGATAAGCCTGCTGGACGTCGCCCGGGCCGTGGACGGCGAGGTGATCACCCTGCGCGGCGAGCCGCTGGCCGGGCTGGACTACCCGGGGCCCGCCCTCGGCCTGCCGGACGTGTGGCGGCGGATCGAGGAGGAGGCCACCGCCGTGCTGGCCGGGGTCACCATCGCCGGGCTGCTGCTGTCGGAGCCGGCGGGGCGGCCGGCCGCCCAGGGCGCCGCGTGACGGGCGGTCAGGCCGTGCCGCCGGTCGAAGTCGTCGAGTACACCGACCCGTTGTGTCCCTGGGCCTGGGGTTCGGAGCCCGTCTTCCGCGGGCTGCGCACGGCGCTGGCCGGCCGGGTCCGGTGGCGCCGGGTGTTCTGCATCCTCTTCGACCACGCCGACGACCCGGCCCCCGATCCGGCGGCCGAGACCGCCTGGTACGCCCGCTACGTCGAAGGCATCGCCGGTCACACCCATGCCCCTCGGGCGCTCCGGCTGAGCCGGGTGGCCGCGAGTTCCTGGCCTTCCTCACTGGTCGCGAAGGCGGCCGAGCTCCAGGGGCCCGAGGTGGCCGACCGGGTGCTGCGACGGCTGCGGGAGTCCGTCTTCGTGCTCGGCGAGCCGGCCGACACCCTCGGGGCGGCGCTGGACGCGGCCACCGGCGTACCCGGGCTCGACACACGGCGGCTGGCGGCCGACGCCGCCTCCACGGCCGTACTGGACGGGGTGCGCGCGGACCATGCGGAGGCGCGCCGGCCGGTGGCCGAAGTACTGCCCGACGCGCTCTCCGATGCGCCGTCCGGCACGTCGTCCGGCAAGCCGTCCGGCGCGCTGTCCGTGCCGGGGGGTTCGCCGCATCCCGGGACCGCCAAGGAGACGCCCGACGGCGGGCACCGGTACGCGCTGCCGACGCTCGTCGTGTGCGGGGCCGGGGACCGGCGGGTGGTGCCGGGGTGGCGGCCGTACGAGGTGTACGCCACCGCCGTCGGCGCCTTCTGCCCGGGTCTGCCGACGGCCCCTCAACCACTGTCCGGAGCAGCGGCACTGGCCCGGTACCGCAGCCTGACCGAGCCGGAGCGCGCGCTGCTGACGCGGGGCGCGTGGCCGCCGCCGGACGCCGTCCGGGTGGAGACCGCGGGCGGGCCGCTGTGGCTGGACCCGGAGGAGGCCGGCACCCACCCCGCCACCCGGCCGGCGCCGTGACCGGCGGTGGAGCTCCGTCCACCGAATGAGACACCAATTGGTGTCCATTGACAGCCGCACCCCGCGGCCCCCACGATGTTGGACATGCACACGACCCACCCCGGTGTGGTGTGCCGCTATGTGGATCTGCGGCGCACCTGCAGCGCCCTCTGTCGCTGACCGCCTGCCGCCCTCGCCCCGCAGGCGCCTGACCGCAGCCACCGGTACCGGCCCTCCCTCGTTCCGCCGGACCCGACCGCTCTGCGCGCCCCCCTCCTAGCGCCGCGACGTCTTCTGCGCCCGGCCCGCCGCCGCACACCCCTGCGCCCCGACAGACCCGGATGTCCCTGTCGTGGCAGGCCCGTTGCGGCGCGGCCCCGGATCGCCGCCCGACGCCTTTTCCCCTCCCCCGGTCGCCTCCGCGATGCGGACCGGGGCCGTAGCAGAGAGACAGCCATGTCCACACGCCTCACCCCCGCACGCCCCAGACCGGCCGCCCGCCGCGCCCTCCGGCCCGTCGGCCGGCTGCGGGCCACCGCCCTCGGCACCGTCCTCGCCGCCGTGCTCGTCCCCTCCCTCGGCGCCTGCGCCGGCGGGTCGTCCACCGCGTCCGGCGGGGCCGCCACCCTGAAGTGGGCTTCCTCCTACTTCCCCGCCCACTGGGACCCGGTGGTCTCCGGCAGCGGCGCCCAGTTCCGTGAACTCTCCCTGGTCTACGCCTCGTTGACCCGCACCGACGAGAAGGGCAACGCCGTTCCCGACCTCGCCGAGAGCTGGGACTACAACAGCAAGGGCGACGAGATCACCTTCCACCTGCGCCCCGGGCTGAAGTTCAGCGACGGCACACCGGTCGATGCGACGGCCGTGAAGGATGCCGTCGAGCGGGCCAAGAAGCAGAAGAACTCCGCCCTGTTCGGCGACCTGACCTCCATCAGGTCCGTCGACGCCGAGGGGCTGGACGCGGTCGTCCACCTCACCCAGGTCGACTACCAGATCCCGCAGCTGCTGGGCGAGCGCGTGCTGCAGATCGCCAGCCCCAAGGCCGCCGCGTCCCCGACGAAGCTGGACCAGAACCCGGTCGGCGCGGGCCCGTTCGTCGTCACCCAGCTGGTGCCCGGCACGAAGGTGGTCCTCAGGAAGAACCCGGACTACTGGGACGCGAAGAACATCCACATCGACCACGTCGAGCTGACCTCCGCGCCCGACGCGTCGACCGTCGTCTCCGGACTGCAGACCGGCGTCTACAACTTCGCGGACATCGCGCCCAGTCAGGCGGACGCCGCGAAGAAGGCCGGCCTCGACGTCTTCGTACAGCCCGGGTTCAACGCCTCCAACATCAGCCTGAACACCAACAAGGCGCCCTTCGACAACGACAAGGTCGTCGACGCGGTCCGCTACGCCGTCCACCGCCAGGAGTTCGTGGACAAGCTGACCTTCGGCTACGGCGAGGCCACCGACCAGCCCTTCCCCAAGGGATACGTCGCCTACGACCCGAAGTCGGCCAACGCCTATCCCTACGACCCGGCGAAGGCGAAGAAGCTGCTGGCCGAGGCGGGTTACAAGTCCGGGGACATCAAGCTGAACCTGGTCATCCCGGCGGAGGACCCGCAGGCCGAGATCGTGCAGTCGCAACTGGCGAAGGTCGGCATCACCGTCACCATCAAGATCGACAAGAACTGGGCCACCCCGTTCTTCGCCAAGGACCTGACGTTCTCCGTGTACGGCACCACCGGCCGGGACTCCGCGCTCCAGACGCTGACCGCGCACTTCGGCCCGAACGGCCCGCTGAACCTCAGCTCGCCCTACGAGCCCGCCGGGTTCGAGGCCGCCGTCGCCAAGGTGCGCCAGACCCCGCTGGACGCGGCCGACTACGCCCAGGTGCTCCAGGCGGCGACCAGAGCCGGTCTGAAGAGCAAGGCGCTGGTCTTCACCTACTCCTCGCCGAACCTCTTCGCCAAGAGCAGGTCGATCTCCGACCTGCCGAAGAACCCGGCCCACATCGACTGGACCGGAGTGACCGTCTCCGGCTCCGACTGACCGCCGTCCACCGCAGAGAGACACCGAGAAGAGAGGGGGCAGCACGATGACGACGACCGACGCGCCGGCCGTGCCGAGCGCGCCCGCCGTACCGGTACCGCGTCACCGGGGCGCCACGGTCAGGATCCGGCGCGCGTCGGCCAGGATCCTGGCCACCCTCGCCCGGTCCGTCGCGATCTTCGTACCCGTCTTCCTGGTCGCGACCTTCGTGACCTTCGCGCTGCGGTCGCTGAGCGGGCTCAGCCCGGCGCGCATCCAGCTGGGCGAGGACGCGACTCCCGAGGCGATCGCCCGGATCGAGGCCCAGTGGGGACTGGACCGGCCCTTCCTGGTGCAGTACTGGGACTGGCTCACCGGCGTCCTGCACGGACAGCTCGGCACCAGCTGGGTCAACGGCGCCGACATCTCCACCCTCATCGGCCTCGGGCTCGGCGTGAGCCTGTCCGTGGCGGTCTTCGCCCTCGTCATCGGCGTGGTCGCGGGCTTCGCCCTGGGCACCGTCGCCGCGCTGCGCCGCACCACCTGGGTCGACCGCGTGATCACCGGGTTCGTCACGGTGATCTCGGTGATGCCCGCGTTCGTCGTGGGCATCGTGCTGGTCGCGGTCCTCGCGGTCGGACTGCACCTGTTCCCGTCGGCCGGGTACATCCCGGCCGCCGAGGGTGTCGGCCCGTGGCTCGCCCACATCACCCTGCCCGCCGTGGCGTTGAGCTTCGACGTGGTCGCCGACGTCGCCCGCCAGCTGCGCACCAGCCTGGTCGCCGCGTACGGCGAGAACTACGTGACCGGGGCGGTCGTCCGCGGGCTGAGCCCCCGTCGGATCTTCTTCGGGCACGTACTGCGCAACGGTCTCGGACCGGCGCTGGCCACCCTCGGGCTGAAGTTCCCCGCGCTGGTCGGTGCCTCCGTGGTCACCGAGTGGATCTTCGGCCTGCAGGGCTTCGGCCGGTTCGCCAACGACTCCGCGCAGGCCGGGGACGTGCCCGCCGTGCAGGGCGTCCTGGTGGTGTCGATCGTCCTGGTCGTCACCTTCAACCTGGTCGTCAACCTGGTGCTGGCCCGGGTGACCCCGGCCGCCGGGCGGGGGGTGTGACCATGGTCCGCCGCGTCCTCTCCCTGACCACCGGCAGGATCGCCGTCGCCGTCCTCGTCGCCGTCGCCCTCCTTGCCCTGCTGGGCCCGCTGCTCGCCCCGCAGAACCCGCTGGGCACCAGCGACGACACGCTCGCCGCCGTCTCCGGGTCGCACTGGCTGGGCACCGACTACCTCGGCCGGGACGTGCTCAGCCGGCTCCTGGCCGGTTCCCGGATCAGCGTGCTCGGCTCCCTCGAAGTAGCCGTCACCGCACTGGTCGTGGGTGTCGTCCCCGGCATCCTGTCCGTGCAGCTCGGCCGGGTCTTCGAGTGGATCACCCTGCGCCTCGCGGACACACTGGTGGCGCTGCCGTTCCTGCTGTTCGCCGTCGCCGTGGTCGCGCTGCTGGGCAACGGCATCACCCAGGCGATGCTCGTCACCGGGGTCCTGGTGTCGCCGCTGTTCTACCGGGTGGCCCGGGCGGCGACCCTCTCGGTGACCCGCTCCCAGTACGTGGAGGCGGCGGTGATCTCCGGCGCGTCCACCGGCTGGATCGTGCGCCGGCACGTGTGGGCCAAGGTGCTGCCGCCGATCGCGGTCGCTCTGGCCCAGACGGTCGGCGTCGGCTTCGTCATCGTCTCCAGCCTGACGTTCCTCGGCATCGGCGTGCAGCCGCCCGCGCCCACCTGGGGCGGGCTCCTCGCCTCCGACCTCGGCTACCTGAGCCGGCGCCCCTGGGCCCCGCTCGCGCCCGCCCTGCTCATCACGGTCACCGTCTGGGCCTGCAACCTGCTCGCCGACGCGGTCCGGGACGTCTCCGGGGAGGCCGGACGCGCCCTCGTCAACGACCGCAGGGCTCGGGCCAACCGGGCCGGCGGCGGCAGGACCGGGGACGGCAGGACCGGCAGCGACAGGAGCGGGGGCGACCGGACCGACGACCGCACGGCCCGTGCCGACCGACCCGGCTCGGCCGGCCCCATCACCTCAGGAGGTGCGTGATGACGACCCTGTCCGGCCTGTCCGGCGACCTCGCCCCGGCCCCGACCCGTACCGCCGGGACACCCGCCGCGCCCGTGCTCTCGCTGCGCGGGGTGCGGATCACCGACCACGCGGGCGACCGCGAGCTCGTGCACGGGGTGAGCTTCGACCTCGCCCCCGGCCGGACCGTCGGCATCGTCGGCGAGTCCGGCAGCGGCAAGACCCTCACCTGCCGGGCCGCGCTCGGCATCCTGCCCCCGCACTTCGAGGTCACCGCGGGCACGATCGAGATCGCCGGCACCGACATCGCGACCCTCACCGCGCGCCGGTGGACCGAGTTGCGGGGCGCCACCGTCAGCGCGGTGTTCCAGGACCCGGCGTCCTACCTCAACCCGTCCCTCCGGGTCGGCGCGCAGATCGCCGAGGTGGTCAGGGTCAAGCTCGGCCTGAAGCGCCGTGCGGCCCGGCAGCGGGCGCTGGAACTGCTCCGGGCGGTCCGGCTGCCAGACCCCGAGCTGGTCCACGACCAGTACCCGCACGAGCTGTCCGGCGGCATGCTCCAGCGGGTCCTGATCGCCACCGCGGTCGCCGCCGACCCGCTGGTCCTCATCGCCGACGAGGCCACCACCGCCCTCGACGTCACCGTCCAGGCGGAGATCCTCGACCTCCTCGCCGATCTGCGCGAACGCACCGGGCTCGCCCTGGTGCTGGTCTCCCACGACCTCGCCCTGGTCGCCCGGTGGTGCGACGAGGTGCTGGTCATGCGCCGGGGCGAGGTGGTCGAACAGGGGCCCACCCGCAGGGTTCTGCACGAGCCCCGGCACGAGTACACCCGGCTGCTCATCGCCGAGCACGAACAGTACGGCCTGGAGAAGTTCCTCGCCGCGGAGGAGGAGACGTGAGCGGCACCGCCGACACCGGAACCGCGAGCCCGCGGCTCGCCGAGGCCGACCCCGTGAGCCCGCCGCTCGCCGACGCCGACCCCGTGAACCCGGTCCTCGCCGTCACCGGCCTGGACGTCGACTACGGACCGCGCCGCCGGCGCCGCCGCGCCCTGCACGGCGTGTCGCTGACCGTCGCCCCCGGCGAGACCGTCGGCCTCATCGGGGAGACCGGCTCCGGCAAGTCCACCCTCGCCCGCGCCGTCCTCGGCCTGGTGCGCCCGGCGGGCGGCTCGGTCACCGTCGCGGGCGAGGAGGTCACCGGGTACGGCCGCGGGCAGTGGCGCGAGCTGCGGCGCCGGGGTGTCGTGCAGTACGTCTTCCAGGACCCGCTGCGCAGCCTCGACCCCGACCTCACCGTCGCGGACTCCCTCACCGAGCCGCTCCTCGTCCGCGGTGTCCCCCGCCCGGAGGCCGTCGGGCGGGCCCGTGCCCTGCTGGACCGGGTGCGGCTCGCGGCGGAACTCCTGGACCGGCTGCCCGGGGAGCTGTCCGGCGGCCAGCGGCAGCGCGTCGCGGTGGCCCGTGCGCTGATCACCGAACCGCGGCTGATCATCCTGGACGAGCCGGTCAGCGCCCTGGACTCGGCGAACCGGGTCCAGGTCCTGGAGATCCTCAAGGAGCTCCGGGACACGGGCGTGGCCCAGGTCTTCATCTCCCACGACCTCGGCTCCGTGGCCGGCGTCGCCGACCGCATCGCGGTGCTGTACCGGGGCAAGCTGGTGGAGACCGGTACCGCCCGTGACGTCATCGCCCGCCCCCGGCACCCCTACACCCGGCTGCTCGTCGGCTCGGCGCCCACGCTCCGTGGTGCGGCCGGCGCCGGCCGCGCCGAACGCGAGGCGCTGCGCGCCCTGTTGCACGCCTGACGCGACCCGACGGCTTCCCGAGCACCACCGGCTTCCGAGTACCACCGGCTTCCGAGCACCACCGAAAGGACCCACCATGTCCCGCAAGATCCATCTCGCGCTGCACCCCTACGGCGTCGGCGGCCCCGGCCAGCACGGCCTCTGGAAGGACCCCCGGGTCGCCAAGAACGCCAGCATCGACGTCAACTACTACATCCGGCTGGCCCAGGCCGCCGAACACGCCCTGTTCGACGCCCTGTTCATCGTGGACAGCCAGTTCATCAACGCCACCTACCCGGCGCACTACCTCAACCGCCTGGAGCCGCTGACCCTGTTGTCGGCGGTGGCGACCCACACCCGGCACATCGGCCTGGTGGGCACGGCGAGTTCGACGTACAACTCGCCCTTCAACCTGGCCCGCCGATTCGCCTCGCTGGACCACATCAGCGGCGGGCGGGCCGGCTGGAACGTCGTCACCAGCTTCGACACCGGCACCTCGAAGAACTACGGCCTCGACGAGCACCTCGACTACACCACCCGCTACGGCCGGGCCCTGGAGTTCGTCGAGGTGGCGCGCGGCCTGTGGGACTCCTACGAGGACGACGCCTTCCCGGCCGACGTCGCGCGGGACCTGTTCCTCGACCCGGCCAGGCTGCACGCACTCAACCACGCGGGCGAGCACTTCAAGGTGGCCGGCCCCCTCAACCTGTCCCGCTCGCCCCAGGGCCAGCCGGTGATCTTCCAGGCCGGGGTGTCCGAGGAGGGCCGGGACCTGGCCGCCCGGGTCGCCGAGGGCATCTACGCGCCGGGCGGCTCGCTGGAGCAGGCCCAGGACTACTACGCCGACATCAAGCGCCGTACCGCCGCCTACGGGCGGGACCCGGAGCACATCAAGATCTTCATCCACGGCGGCCCGGTCGTCGCCGCCACCGACGAGGCGGCACTGCGCCGGGAGCGGGAGATCTTCGAGGAGGACAACGACCTGGTACGCAACCTGGCACTGCTGGGCCGGTCGTTCGGTGCCTACGACTTCGGCGCGCATGATCTGGACGCTCCGTTCCCGGACATCGCCCACCTCGCCGAGAAGGGCGGCCGTACCAGCGCGGCCCGGATCGTCGAGCGGGCCCGCGCGGAGAAGCTGACGCTCCGCCAGGTCGCGGAGTCGGCCAACGAGTTCCGCCGCTCGCCGTTCGTCGGGGCGCCGGAGACCGTCGCGGACGCGATCGAGCGCTGGTTCGCCGCCGGCACCTTCGACGGCATCAACCTCGCCTTCCGCACCGAGGACGAACTCGGACTCTTCGTGGACGGCGTGGTCCCGCTGCTGCAGAAGCGCGGCCTGTTCCGTACCGAGTACGCCGCCGACACCCTGCGCGGCAACCTCGGCCTGCCGGTCCCCGTCAACCGGCACACCCGCGAGCGCGCCCTCGCGACCGACTGAACGCACCCACCGACCAGAGACCGGCAACCAGAGACCGGCAACGGCCGACCGCAGGAGTGAGGACATGAGCACGACCGAGTACACCGACCACCACGGGCCCGAAGGCCTGCTCGTCCGCGGCACGGTCGTGGTGGTGCCGGGCCGGGGCGAGAGCCGGGCGACCTACGAGCGGTTCGGCAGACGCCTCGCGGCCGACGCCTACCGGGTCCGGGTGGTCGATCCCCCGGCCCTCGACGCCGCCGACCTCCCCGGCGCCCTGGACCGCTTCGGCGCGGCCCTCGCCACGGCCGCCGAGGGCACCGCGCCCGACGGTTCCGGCGGTGGCGCCGTACGACCGCTGGTGCTGGCCGCGGCGGACACCGGAGCCCTCGCGGTCGCCGCACTGCTGGCCCGGCCGGAGTCCGGCGGAGCACCGCGGCCGGACGCCGTCGTCCTCGCGGGCCTCCCCGGACGCACCGCCGCCCCTACCGGAACCGGCACCTGGGAGGACGAACTCGACGTGCGCACCTCCTGCCCGACCCACCGCGCCAGGCTCACCGGCGACACCGGGTTCAGCCGGGGAGCGCTCGCCGACGCGGTGCCCGAGCCGCTGCTCACGGCCGCGTACGACAGCGAACCCGCCGTACCCGCCCTGCTGCTGACCGGTGACGCCGATCCGCTCGCGGACCGGGACGCGCTGGACCGCGCGGCCGAGTCCTGGCCCCGCGCACGTCTCGCGGTCGTCCGCGGCGGCCACCACGACGTCCTCAACGACCTCCAGCACCGCTCGGTGGCGGCCGAGGTCGTCACGTTCCTGGAGACCCTGCGCAACGACCTCGTCCCGGTGGTCGCGGTGGAGTCGAGCGCGTGGTGAGCGCCCCGGCCGGCTCCGACTCCTGACCGACTCCCCCGTTCCGACTCTGGAAGGCTCACCATGGCCCTTGTCCTGTCCGTCTCCGGAAGCCCGTCCTCCACCTCGCGCACCGCGCGTCTGCTGCGCCACCTGGACCGCCGGCTGGCCGCGCAGGGCCACGAGGTGATCGCCCTCGACGTGCGCACCCTGCCCGCGGAAGCCCTGCTGGGCGCCGACTTCGCGCATCCGGCCGTCGTCGGGGCCACCGCGTTGTTCGAGCGGGCCGAGGGCGTGGTGATCGGCACGCCGATCTACAAGGCGGCCTACTCGGGCCTGCTGAAGTCCCTGCTCGACCTGCTCCCGCAGTACGCGCTGGCCGGGAAGACCGTGCTGCCGCTGGCGACCGGCGGCAGCACGGCGCATGTCCTGGCCATCGACTACGCCCTGCGCCCGGTGCTCAGTTCCATGGGCGCCGCGCACATCGTGCCCGGCTGGTTCACGCTCGACAAGGAGATCACGACGGACGCCGACGGCCGGCTGGCCGTGGCCCCGGCCTCGGCCGAGGCACTGGCAGAGGTCACGGACCGCTTCTCGGCAGCGCTGCACGACCGGACCCCGCAGCTGGCGGCGGCGGGCTGAGCCGAGACGGTCGGACGTCGGACGTGCACTGCTCGTCCCGCGCCGCGGTGCGGGCGGCCGTCGGCTTGCCGCGCCGATGCGGTGGTTGATCTCGCTGGACAACTCGGCCGCCCGGGCCAGGACGCGGGTGCGGCGCTGCTCATCGAGGACGAGGCCGGCCGCCTGACGCGGCGCCGGGACGGCCGTGCGCGGTCACACCCCGCACGGCCTTGGTCAGCTCCACCGGGGCACACCCCACCTCGTGCGGCCGTCCGACCCGGTCCATCAGTGACCGACTCAGCAGACGGCCTGGGCGAAGTACCACAGGACCGTCGCGGAGGTCCTGTCGCCGCCGGACGAACTCCTTCTCTTCTGCGGCATGTCGATCGGGCACGAGGACGTCACGGCAAGCCGGCCCCGGATCGGCCGGGCACCGCTCGATGAGACCGTCACGTTCGTCGGCGGTTGCCGACCCGCGGGCGCCGGCGATCAGAGCGAGCCGGAGTCCGGGAGGACGGGAGGCTCGTTCCAGGAGCGCAGCTTGTCGGGATTGAGGACGACCCACACCTGCGCGACACGGTGTTCGGCGATGTCGAGGCTGATGACGGCGGCGACCTGGCGGTCGTAACGGGCGAGGAGGCCGGTACGCCCGTTGACCGAGTGGGTGGTCAGGGTGGTGCGCGGCTGGCGGCCGAGGAGTGTCAGCAGGCTGCGGGCGACCCGACGGCTGCCGTGTACCGGCCTGCTCAGTGCGCGGACCTTGCCGCCGCCGTCGAAGAACGCCGTGACGTCCGGACACAGCAGCGACTCGAGGAGTCCGGCATCCTCGTCCACGCAGGCCTGGCGGACGGTGCGGGCGAGGAGATCCTGTTCATCAGGAGGGGTGGAGCGCGAGCGCTGCCTCCGCAGACTGCGACGGGCACGGTCGGCGAGCTCGACGCACTCGGACTCCGGGCGTCCCACGATGTCGGCCACCGTGTCGGAGGCCATCCCGAAGACGTCGTTGAGCACGAACGCCGCCCGCTCGGCCGGTGACAGCGAGTCCAGCGCGTTCAGCAGAACCCGGCTGACCTCCTCCGCCAGGCCCGCCTGAGCGCCCTCGGCGTCCCCTGCCTGGTCCCACCGGGCGCCAACCCCACGACGGGGGCGAGCGAGCAGGCCCAGACAGATCCCGCCCGCGGTCTTGGCGAGCCAGTGCCGGGGAGCAGCGATCCGGCCACGCTCCGGGTCGGACAGCCCGTACCACCGACGGTAGGTCTCACCGACCACGTTCTCCGCCTCGCCGGAGTCGCCCAGCATCCAGTAGGTCACTTCCAGCAGGTGCCGCCGCTCGTCGAGCAGCTCCGCGACCGGCACCGCGTCGGCATCGTCCATATGGCCTTCTCCCCCTCACAAGGCACACGCGACATTTTCGTCTCTCGGCTCAATCCACTGACCGGGCACGCACGCGTCGTGTGACATCGCCTGTCTCCACCTGCCGCGCACCTCACTCACGCCGGTGTGCCGCGCACGTCGAAAGGGAGCGTCGACGGTCACGTAATTCCCCAGGCGGTGGTCGTGACAGCGTTCGAGCACCGGGAGTCACAAGATCAGCTCACTTGTAGTCTGCGGCCATGTCGGATCCCGTTCCCTTCGCCATGCCCACCCGTTTCGACGGAGCCCGAGATCGTGTCGCCGTTGTCGTTCCAGGTGTCGGCTACTCGCCTGCCAGGCCGCTCCTGCACTTCGCCCGGAGCGTCCTGCTCCAGCATGGCTGGACGGTTCAGGAGCTGTGGTGGCAGATCCCCGGTGAGTTCGCGCAGTTCACGGTGGACGACCGGATCGCATGGGTGGAGCGGCAGGTCACCGAGGCCGTCGAAGCCGAGGCGGGGGCCTGTCGGCTCGTGGTCGGCAAGTCCCTGGGCTCCCTCGCCTGCGGCATCGCAGCTGACAGGAGCATCCCGGCAGCATGGCTCACCCCGCTCCTGACCATCGACCACGTTGAGGCGGCTCTCCGGCGAGCCACGGAGCCGACCCTCCTCGTCGGCGGAAGCGCCGACAAGGTCTGGGATTCACGCATTGCTGCGTCCCTGCGGCACGATGTCCTGGAGGTGCCCTCGGCGGACCATGGCCTGGAGCTTGCGGACGATGCCGCAGGATCGGTTGAGGTCCTGCGGCAGATCGTCTCAAGGCTGGACCGCTTCATCGGCTTGCTCGGCCACTGAGGGCTGACAAGATCGGCTCGGGTGGGTTCCAGCCGCTGGCGGAGGTGTCCGGCCTGCTGGCGGCGCCCTTTTGTCCCTTGATTGGGCTGGTAGCCGGGTCGTCGGCCTGGGACGCGGTCAGCCGACGCATGGCGAAGTCATCGAGGACGAGCAGGTCGGGCGGACGGCTTCGCGCATGCGCCTGTCCCAGGTGCGGTCCGCGTGGCCGCCGGCGAGTTCGGCGAGGAGGCGGCTGCGGCTGGCCTTGGCGAACCGGACGTTTGCTCCCTGCCGGACGGCCTGGTGGCCGAGGGCCTGGGCGACGTGTGTCTTCCCGACGCCGACGGGCCTGATCGTCTTGCGGTCCACCCCCAGCGAGGCGGACACCTGGCTCTTGGACCGGCCCGCGTACCAGCGCACGTAGATCTCGACGGCTCCGAATGGTCAGGACCCTCAGCCCGGGCACCGGCAAGCCCGATTGTTTGACCGTCGCCAAAAGGGCGGGCCCGGCTGTGCTCGTTGTTCCGGATCCGAAGGTCGTCAGAGGGCTGCCGGCCAGGTACGTGTGCCTGCGGATCGCGCTCGCCGGGAACGAGGGGCGGGAAAGGGCGCTCGAACTCGAGGCCGTGAGTTACGCGTTGTGCATCACGATGGGCACCCGGACCGTGGGCGAGGCCATAGCGGTCACGGACCGGCCACCACCCGCTCGGCCGGCGGCTTTGCCGCCACATGTGCCGCGTCGAACAGCTCGACGCCCCGCGGCGTGGTCTCCACCGCCCGTACCCGCCGGTCCCCCGGAACCGCCTTGCGTACGGCCGGCCCCATCCGCTCCATATCGTCCACGACCCTCATGACACCCGCTTTGTCCGACCCCGTCGCCGGACCCAGGTCCCGCTGCACCGTGGGCCCCCGGTCCACCAGAACCCTCGCGCAGATCAATCCCGTCTGGCTGTACGGCCCGGCCGCGTATCGGCTGGTGTCACAGATCCGCTGTGCGCCCGGTCAGCACTGTGAGACGTACGGGGGACCGGGACGTGGGAACACGAGACCGGCCACCGGCATGTCTGTCCGGAGATGTTCCGGTCGCGAGGTATGTCTGACTCAGGGTTCGGTGGATCCGTGGAAGGGTGCGACTCGGCATGAGTGCCACTGACGTCGTCCACTGCATGCTGACCGCGCTGTTCGCGGCGGTCGCTGTCCGGGCTCTCCGGCAGAGTGTCCTGGCCCGGACCGGTGGCTGCCGCAACCGCGTCGACCATCTGCTGCACGCCGTCATGGCGCTGACCATGGCAACGATGCCGTGGAGCTGGGGCGGCACCCTGCCCGCGCTGCCGCAGTCGGTCTTCTTCGCCGCCGCCGCACTGTGGTTCCCGCTGACCGCCGTCAGGAGCGGCCGGGAGGGACACCTGTCGGCAACCGTGCGGAGACTGCCGTACGCGGTGGGCATGGCGGCGATGACCTGGATGTCGTACCGCGCGGCGGGTCACTCGCGCCAGACCATGGCCGACGGTGTTCCGACGGCACACCAGGCCATGCGGGCCGGCCACTCCATGGGCGAGTCGAAGGCCGGCAGCGTCGTCACCGGAGTGCTGGCGCTGTACCTGCTCGCATGTGCTCTGCACTCGCTGACCCGCGACATGCCCGCGCTGCGCGCGACCACCGGCACGGTGGCCGACCCGACCAGCCTCCGCAGCATGTGCCACCGCTTCTGGGACGGAGCGACGGCCATGGGAACGCTGGTCATGCTCCTGATGCCCCATTGACGGAATCGACGGAAAGCCTGCTGGGCGCCGACTTCCACCGCTTCAAGACGCTTCTCCCGGACGAGGAACGCAAGACACTGCGCCGCGGGCCGCACCGACGGAGCCCGGGCACCGCTCAGCTGGGCCCGTCGGTCCCGGCCCCTGAGGGGCAGCCCGGTCCCGGTCTGGTTCCCGGGCCCGGGAACCAGGCCGCCCGTGGGATCTGCGCTGCCCATGGGGCGAGCATGCCGCAGGCCGGATGGGCCTTCCGACGCAGGTCCTTCTGTGACCGGCACGTCCGTCGGCATGCGGCGAGCGTGGCTCACTCGTAGGTCGGCACAGGGCCGGGAACGGTCGCGCAGCGGGAACCCGAGTCGAGGAAGGCCGTGATCTTGCTCGGACTGAACATCCACATCACCTGGTGGATGCCCGCCGCCGAGGCGGCGATCGTCACGATCGCGGTGGGGGAACCGTCGCGGTGCATCAGGGCACCCGTACGACCATTGGCCTGGACCAGCCGCAGGTCCGTGTCTCGCCACAGCCGTGGATAGGTCGACATCCTGGCGATACGTGCCCGGCCCTGCACAGGTATGCGCGCGCAGCCCTTCAGCCCGTTGCCGTCGGAGAGGCTGACGGCGTCGGCGGTCAGGAGGGTCTCCAGCGACGCCACGTCCCCCGTTCTGGCCGCCGAGACGAAGGCCTCCAGAAGGCGCCGATGCTCCGCCGCCTCCACTCTCTCCCGCTGCTCGTCGCCCAGATGCCTGCGGGCGCGGCTGACGATCTTGCGCACGTTGACGACACTGAGCCCGAGCATCTCGGCGATCTCGGGGTAGGCGTAGTCGAACGCCTCGCGCAGGACGTACGCGGCGCGCTCGGCAGGGCTCAGCCGCTCCAGCACCAGCAACAGCGCCAGCTCCAGGGCCTCCGCCCGCTGCGCGCCCACCTCCGGATCCGAACCGGTGTCGACGGGCTCGGGCAGCCAGGGCCCGATATAGGTCTCCCGGCGCACCCGCGCCGACTGCGCCACGTTGATGGCCAGACGGGTCGTCGCGCTCGACAGGAAGGCCACCGGACTCACCACCACGGAACGGTCGGTCTTCTGCCAGCGCAGCCACACCTCCTGGACGACGTCCTCGGCCTCTACCACACTGCCCAGCACGCGGTAGGCGATCCCGAACAGACGCGCCCGATGCTGCACGAACACGGATACGGCGTCGTCAAGGTCGCTCACCACGGGGGACGACTCGAGATACATGGTCCTACGGCCCTCGTTCTTCCGGAGACAGCTTTCGGGTGGCGAGATCACATCGCTGACGGATGCAGGCAGGCGGGTTCGGCAAGCTGCCCGGACGGCTTTTCCTGGTGGCGAGGGAAGGTGGCCGCCGAAAGTCACGGCTGGTCCCACCGCATCCGCGGGCCCCGGACGGAGACATCGTTGTCTCACGGCAGGCTCCTTGGCTCACATCCGAACCCTGAGCAGCAGATGCACTCTTCTTCTCGCCATACGATGCGTCATTCGCCAACCAGCACAGACTGGTTCAAAGCGGCGTCGAGGCGCATCGCATGATCTAGTGATTCGGCCGGCAGGTGAAGCCGCCCTCCTCCCTCGCGCCCGCTCGGCCCGTCGGAGCATTGACCGGGTAGGGCCGGAAACTGTGACACCCGGAGCCGACACGCATCGCATGAACTGGTGATTCGGCCCGCTTACCGCGGGCCCCCTCGGTGTTTGACAACGCCGCCGAGGACCTACCATGCTTCCATCAATTCATTAATACAATGATGGTGGAACCGGGGAGGGGCCGCGTGATCGACTACCGGATCGACCGTGGCAGCGGTGTACCGGCCTACGTGCAGATCATCGAGCAGACCGAACGGGCGCTCAGGATGGGCACCTTGCAGGTCGGGGACAAGCTGCCCACGGCCAGGGAAGTGGTGGCGGCGACCGCCATCAACCCCAACACCGTGCTCAGGGCCTACCGCGACATGGAACAGGCCGGCCTGGTCGAACTGCGCCGTGGTCTCGGGACCTTCGTGACCCGGTCCCTCGGCCGGCCCGGCGCCGGGGACGACTCCCCGCTGCGCCGTGAGGCCACCGACTGGGTGGCCCGCGCGCGGGCCGCGGGACTGGAACGGGCCGATGTCCTCGCCCTGGTCACAGCCGTCCTGGACGCCTACGACAACGAGCACGACCGCAGCGCCCCGGGCGACCGGGACCGCAAGAGGGAGGACGCATGACCGAGCCGGAGGCACCGCCAGCGCTGCGCGCCACGGGACTGGGGTTCCGGTACCGCAGACGGGGCGGCGAGGCCCTGCGGGACTGCGCGTTCACCGTGCCCGGCGGTCGTGTCACCGCCCTCGTCGGACGCAACGGCGCCGGCAAGAGCACCCTGCTGCACCTGGCCGGCGGACTGCTGCGGCCGGGCTCCGGGGAGCTGCGGGTGCTGGACACCCTGCCCGGAACGGCCGGGGCCCGCGCCCGGGTCGCCCTCCTCACCCAGGACAAGCCGCTCTACCCGCGTTTCACCGTGGCGGACACCCTGCTGATGGGCGAGAAGCTGAACTCCTCGTGGGACCGCGCGACCGCCGAGCGGATCGTCCGCGAGGGCGGCATTCCGCCGCACGCCCGTGTCGGCGAGCTGTCGCCCGGGCGGCGCACTCGCGTCGCGCTCGCCCTGGCGTTGGGCAAGCGCCCCGAACTCCTGCTCCTCGACGAGCCGTTGGCCGACCTCGATCCCGTGGCACGGGACGAGATCATGGCGGAGCTGATGGCGGAGGCCGCCGAGCGCGGCACGAACATCGTGCTGTCCTCGCACGTCCTGCCCGAACTGGAGGAGACCTGCGACTGGGTACTGCTCCTGCGGGACGGCCGCGTCGCGCTGAGCGAGGACGCCGAGACACTGCGCGCGAGCCATGCCGTACTGACCGGCCCCGCCACCCAGGCCGACGCCCTCGCCGCACCGCACACGGTCGTGCACAGCCGGACCGGCGGCAGACAGCTGACCGCCCTGATACGGCAGCGCGGACCGCTGCGCGGCGAGTGGCACGTCGAACGGCCTGGGCTGGAGGATGTCCTGATCGGCTACCTCCAGGCCGGTGAGCCGAACCGCCCCTCCCCCGTCCCCGCCGAGCAGACGGAGGAGGCCGCGTGAAGGGCTCCCTCTGGCTGGCCTGGCGCCTGCAGCGCGTGTCGGCCGGTATCGGCGTGGTCACCCTGGCCCTCACCGCGGTGATCGCCGCGTACTACCGCTCGGGCATGCTGGACGCCCTGCACAGCGGGCTGTTCGACCACTGCGCTACCGGGCCGCTGTACTGCACACGGTCCGGCACCGGGCTGCCCCTGCTGCTGGACGTCGAGCCGCTGAAGTACCTCGGCGTGCTGAACATCGCCCTGCCCGTGGTCATCGGCGTTTTCTGGGGCGCACCGCTGCTGGGCCGCGACCGGGAACTGGGCACGCACCGCATGATCCTCGCCCAGGGCGTGACCCGCGGTCAGTGGTTCGCCTCCCGGTTCGCCCTGGCCGCGGCGGCCACGACCGCCCTCTCGGGCCTGCTGGCGGGGGTGTTCGCCTGGTGGTGGCGACCGGCCGCAGACCGCAGCTACGGCCTGTTCTGGTACGACGACACGGCCCTGAGCGGCTCGGGCCCGCGTGTCGTCGCGGCGGCTCTGTTCGGCCTGGCGGCCGGTACCCTGCTGGGCCTGCTGGCCCGCCGGGTCCTGGCGGCGATGGGCCTGACCCTGCTGGTGACGGGGGTGACGGCCCTCGCGCTGGAGTGGACGCACCGGACCCGGCTGCTGGTCCCGCCGCACACCTACGTCAGCGCCGGCATCGTCCCGAAGGCGCCGATGGGCGAGAAGTGGTCGACCGGCACCTACGGCCTGATCACCGCCTCCGGCCGCCACGACGACGTACTGAACTGCCCCTATCCGTCAGGCACCCAGCTCAAGGAGTGCATGGCGGGGCACGGGTACGTGGCCCGCTTCTACGAGGCCAACCCCGCCGGCGACTACTGGGCCTTCCAGTGGACCGACACCGCCCTCCTCGGCGGACTGGCCGTTCTGCTGACGGTGGTCACCGTCCTGCTCCTGCGCCGTCGCGTCTGACCGCGGCGACCGCACAGGGACCGTCCACACCACCTGTTCGCCCTTCCTGTTCACGGGGATTCCCGCACCGCTACCGCACGGAGGTCGCTTCGCCATGCCCGCCGACGCCCCGACCCACGCATCCGGTCACCGCCCGCACCGCGAGTCGGAGATACGTGTCCCCCGCCCGCCCCTGCCCACCGCCTGAGACGGCCCCCGAGATGCCGTCTGCCGAACCGCCGAACGCGCCGGCACGCCTGGCCGCGATGGACGGGCTCCGCCTGGTGGCCGCGCTCATGGTGGCCGCGTACCACTTCCTCGGGACACCCACCCCGCACTTCTGGGGAGGGACCGAGCTCCGTGACTTCGCGCCGTTCCTGCACGAGACCAGCCGCTACGGCTGGCTCGGCGTCGAGTTCTTCTTCGTCATCAGCGGCTTCGTCATCTGCATGAGCTGCTGGGGGCGCACTCCCGGACAGTTCACCGTCTCCCGCGTCGCGCGGCTGTTCCCGGCGTACTGGTGCGCCGTGCTCCTCGTCGTCGCACTCGTCCTTGTCTCACGGCTGGGCCACTGGCCCACCGCCACCCGCATCGACCCCCGTACCGTCCTCGGAAACCTGACGATGGCTCCGGGTCCTCTGGGGGTGGACCTGGTCGACGGAGTCGGGTGGACGCTCTGGGTGGAGGCCCGTTTCTACCTGCTGATGGCCGTGCTGCTCGTCTTCGGCCTGACCTACCGGCGGGTGGTGACCTTCTGCGGGGCCTGGCTGCTGGCCGGTGTCATCGCCCTCGAAGTCCACACGCCCCTGCTCGACGAGTTCGTACTGCCCCGGTACACCGGCCTGTTCGTCGCCGGAATCGTCCTCTACCTCATGCACAGGTTCGGCCAGAGCCTCCTGTTGTGGCTGCTGCTGGGCTTCGCCTGGTTCTTCGAACTCACCGTCCTCGAACTCCGGGTGGCCGACCACGCCACCGTCCCCCCGGGCGAGAGCCGGCCCTCGTGGGCCGTGTGCGCGGCCGTGCTCACGGTGTGCCTCGGGCTGCTGGCTCTGGCAGGCGTCAAAGGACCGCTGACGAGGCTGCGTTCGCGCTGGCTGGTCACCGCCGGCAGCCTCACCTACCCCTTCTACCTCGTCCACCAGAGCATCGGGATTCCCTTGGCGAAAGGCCTGATCCGGGCTGTCCCGGAGCTGGGGCCCCTGCCTTCGATGGCGGTGTCCGTGGTCTGCGTACTGGGGCTGTCCCTGTTCATCCACACCACGGTGGAGCGTCGGCTGGGACACCTGCTCAGGCGCCGCCTGACGCTCGACATGCGAGTGCCGGATCCCGCAGCCAGGCCGGCACTCACCCGTACGCGACAACTCTGAAACCCCACCCGAGAGCAGGATCTCCCATGGCCTTCACCAAGCGGGCAAGACGTCCGCGCATCCTCATCGCCATCGTGACGGCGGTCGCCGCCGCCGTGGCCGTCGCGGTGACCCTGGCCCTGACGGTCACGACCTACGAGCACACCTCACCACGCGCCGCCCGCGACAAGGCGAAGGGACAGGTGACCGGGAGCGTCGACTGCCGCAGGGCCAAGTGCGTGGCCCTCAGCTTCGACGGCGGCCCCAGCCCGACGACACCCAAGCTGCTGGACATCCTCGGACAGGACGGTCTGCACGCCACGTTCTTCGTCCAGGGCAGGGGTCACATATCGAAGTACCCCGACATCCTGCGCCGCATCGCGGCCGAGGGGCAGGAGATCGGCAACCACACCTGGACCCACCCCAGGCTGACGGACCTCGACGAGGCCGGCGCCCGTCAGGAACTGACCCGGACCCAGGACGCCATCGAGCGGATCACCGGCGAGAAGCCCGTCCTCATGCGTCCCCCGGAGGGCCGCACCGACCGCAAAGTCGCCAAGGTCTGCCGGGAGCTGGGGCTGGCCCAGGTGCTGTGGAGCGTCACGGCCAAGGACTACGAGACGACCGACTCCGCGCTGATCACCGAGCGGGTGCTGGACCAGACGCACCGCGACGGCATCATCCTGCTGCACGACCTGCACAAGGGCACGGTGCCCGCCGTCCCCGGGATCATCAAGGCGCTCGAACAGCGCGGCTACACGATCGTCACGGTGTCGCAGCTGCTCTCCCCTGCCAAGCCCCAGCCGGGCATGGTCTACCGGCCCTGAGAGACCGCCACGGGCCCTGTGGGCGGGGCCCCGGTGGAGGATGTGCGGCGACGCACGGTGCTGCGCCGCTGGGTGGAGCAGCGCGTGGACGCGGTGAGGCTCACTGCCGGCTCCGCCCGATCGGCTGACTGAGATCACCTGCGGCGCGTGGGAACGGCTGTTCCCCTCCCGGCTGCCGTACGAACGGGAACGGACCGCGGCGGAACTGCTGCGGGCGACCGTCGACACCGTGCTGTACGGGGCGATCCGCCCCGCCGGACCCGGAAACGGCGATCCGCAGCGCCGGAGGCCTAGTCGGTGGACGGCACCGGCGGCTGGCTCCGGGCGGTGTCCGTGCGGGCCTCGATCGCGGTGAGGACCGAGGACATGTCGAGGCGGCCGTTGCCGAGCCCCACGCTCTCGCCGTAGAGGTCGCTGCCGAGGTCGAGCATCGGTGTGGCGATCCCGGCCGCGCGGGCCGCGTCCGCGACGAGCCGGGTGCTGGCGTACGCGTCCGCGGTGGCCGCCTGCACCGTGAAGTCGTGCCCGGCGAGCATCGGGACCTTGACCCGGGTCACGCCGCTGCCGAGCTGACCGTTGTCGACGACGGCCCGGAAGGTCTCCAGGTCCAGGCCCTGCCGCTGGGCGAAGTGCACGGCCTCGGCGAGCGCCGCGATCGTCGTGGTGAGGTACAGGTTGACGGCCAGTTTCATGAGCACCCCGGAGCCGGCCGGACCGCAGTGGACGGTCTCCCGGCACATCGGGGCGAGCAGCGGCCGTACCTCCGCGACCGTGTCCGGATCCCCGCCCAGCAT
Organism: Streptomyces sp. NPDC048278; assembly: GCF_040652195.1. Lineage (NCBI taxonomy): Bacteria > Bacillati > Actinomycetota > Actinomycetes > Kitasatosporales > Streptomycetaceae > Streptomyces > Streptomyces sp. NPDC048278. The sequence continues at coordinate 38,986 of NZ_JBEZLP010000040.1, read as the reverse complement.
CGCGACCAGTTCACCCGCCTCCGCCGGCCTGCGCGATCCGGAGACGGGTGCCTCGACGAAGCGGCCACCGGCGGCGTGCACGTCGGCGGCGAGGCGGCGCGCGTACTCCGGTGCCGTCGACCCCATGGACACGAGGACGCGGTCGGCGACGAGCTTCTCGAACGCGGGGCCGCCCCGGCCGAGGACCGCGTCCGTCACCGTCTCGTCGAGGAGCATGACGATCACGACACGCGCGCGTGCGAAGACCTCCTCGGCACTCGAAGCCACCTCCGCCCCGGCCGCGCGCAGCGCCTCGGCGCGCGCAGGGGTCCGGTTCCACACCACGAGTGGGAGGCCGGCCCGGGCGAGGTTGAGCGCCATGGGCTGCCCCATCACGCCGAGCCCGACGAAGCCGTACCGGGGCGTTGCGGGGCTGCCGGCCGCTTGCGTCATCGTCGTAACTCCTGGTCGTGGTGCGGAGGGTGAGGACCACCGGCACTGTACGACGCCGCGGCGGCCGACGGCCCACGGCCCCTCGGCGCGATCAGGTGGACGCCTGGTCGCTGTCCTTGAAGGCGCCCCAGCCGTGCCAGCGCTCCACCTCGATCCAGGCGCTGACCCGGGCGCGGGCCCGTTCCGGGTAGGGCTTGCCGGTGTAGTGGGTGGAGAGCCGGTCGATGTCGGTCAGGCCCTCGTCGTCGTGGGACTCGACCACCCGGCCGATCAGGGTGACGTGGCTGTACCAGTCGTCGCCGTCGAGGACGGTGAGCGTCACGCGCGGGTCCCGGCGCAGGTGCTTGAGCCGGACCCGGCCCTCGTCCAGGCTGATCAGGACCCGGCCGTCGTCCCAGAGGTACCAGGTGGGGGTCGTGACCGGCGTGCCGTCCGAGCGCAGGGTGGCCATCACGCACGGATTGGGGCGGCGCAGCAGGTCGACGGCCTCGGGGGTCAGGGGCGGCTTGGACATGGGGGGTCTCCTCCGGGTAGGGCGGTTGTGGTCGAGTCTGTCGAATCCGGAGCCCTGGTGCGCCTGGACGCAGCGGCGAGGTGCCGCAGGGATCGGACCGCGGGCGCTCCTGGGCGAAGGCCGCGGCGCCCTCCGACGATGTGATCCTCCAGCTCGCCGACTGGGCCGCACCGGGCAACCGGTGACGGTACGGAGGCCGGCCGAGGTCACGTGGCACCGCCTGCTCCGTCCGTCGCACGAGCGGGGTGCGGGCCATGGGCCGAACGGATCAGGTACGGCGCGCCTCGGCCGGGTGGGGCGCCGGAGGCGGAGGATCGGTGGGCGGCGGCTCCGGGAGGGGGCGCCGGGTACCGCCGCACCACGGGAAGGGGTCCGCTCATGTGGCTCTGCGACGACGCGCCGTTCCGGTTCTTCGGATTCGGCGCTGTGCCGGCGGCGGCGTGAGCGCCGTTCCACGCGGGGACGCGCCGGGGGCCGGCCGCTACGGAGAGGCCGTCTTCCGTCCCGGGCAGGCGGGCGAGGGCGAACGCATCGACGTCGGCGCCCTCGCCTACGACGACATCACCATGGCGCGGCTGAAGGAACTCGGAGCCGGACCGGGGTGGCGTTGCCTGGACGTGGGTGCCGGCACGGGCACGGTCTCCCGCCGGCTGCTGGACGAGGCCGGGGTGGAGAGCGTGCTCGCCGTGGACCGCGACGTGCGCTTCCTGGGCGAGCGGCCCGGCCTTGAGGTCCTGGAGGCCGACATCACGGCAGCCCCTGGTCTCGTCCCCGGCCGGTTCCGGCTCGTGCACGCGCGCTTCGTGCTGATGCACCTGCCCGAGCACGAGCGCCTGATCACGACGCTGGCCGGACTCGTCGCACCCGGCGGTGTGCTGGTGCTCAGCGACGCGGTCGACCTGACGAGCGACCGGGCGCCCGACACGCCGTACACCACGGCGATGCGGGCGATGTGGCGGGGGCTGCGGGCCGCCATCGGCACGGACGTCTCCTGGGTGCCGTCGTATCCGCAGTTGCTGCGCGGTGCGGGGCTCGGGTCCGTGGCCGCCGAGATCCATGTGCCGCCGCTGCTGCCGGGCAGTCCCGTGAGCCGCTTCTGGGCGGACACCTGGGAGCGGAGCCGGGCGGCGATGCTCGCCACCGGCCTGGTCGACGACGCGGCCGTGGACGCGGCGATCCGGTACCTGGATTCCGAGGAGTGTGCCGCGCTGTCGGCCGGCATGCTCACCGTCTGGGGCTGGAAGGGCGACGACGACACCTCCCGCTGATCGGAGGGGACCCGGTCAGGGGGTCGGGGCGGCGGCCCGGCGCCGGGTCTCCGCGAGGTGGAGGTCGACGTAATTCGCGAGCCACAGGGCGTCCTGAGCGCGGTCGGCCTGGCAGGTGACGCGGCGGAGCAGGCTGACGCCGTCGAGCGTGACGCCTTCGCGGGCGAGGACGAAGACCAGGGCAAGGAAGGCGGAGCGGGCGTTGCCGTCGTCGAAGGGGTGGAAGAAGCAGACGTCGAGGTAGGCGCGGGCGGCCCGGACGGTCAGCGGGAGCGGGAGCGGTGCTCCGGCGTCCTCGGCGCTCTCCGCGCCGCCCGCGGCTCCCCCGCTGCCGGAGCTCTCGGCCAGGCAGGCGTCGAGGCGGGCCCGGGTGTCCGGGGCGATGCCGTAGCGCTCCCGGCCGCGCTTGGCGAAGGCGGGCAGGGTGCGGAAGGCGGGCGGGTGTGCGGTGCCCAGGACGTGCTGCTGCCAGCTCTGGAGCAGCGCGAAGTCGAGCGGCGCGCCGTGCGCCGCGTCGGCCCGGAGCCGTTCGAGCGCGGCGAGCAGTCCCTCGGCGCGAGCGGGGTCCAGGGCGCCGTCGAAGGCGCGGATGTCCTCCGCCGCGCCGTCGCGTACCGGTGTCACCGGTCCTTCCCCACCACGGTCGGAGGCCTCCTGCCAGGCCACGGTCTCGCGTACGGCGAGCCACCGTGCCAGGTGGTCGACGGCCGGCCCGGCGGGCGACCGCGGTCCGCGGGACGGCGGCAGCGACCGCGCGAGGTGCTCCGCGATGTCGTCCACCAGCACGGTGTCGGGGCTGGTCCAGCTGTGGAAGCGCCCGCCGACCGCCTCGCGGACGAGGTCGCGGGCGTCGTCCGGTGCGAATCCCCAGCGGTCGAGGAACCAGCGGAGCACCTGCTCGCAGTGCCCGTACCAGCCGCTGCCGCAGCCGGTGCGGTCGACGACCTGAAGGATCAGGTTCCGCGCGACGCGCTCCCACAGGATCCGCTGGTCCTCGATGCCGGCCGGATCCAGCGGGTACGCCTCGAACCTCCCGGCGAGACTCTCCAGCCACTCCCTCCACTCGCCCAGCGCGGCGACGACCCGGTCGAGTGTCTCCTCAGGGGTGCTGATGGAGTCCCGCGGGCAGCACCAGCTCCCGACGGGCCCGCCGTCGAGGTCCCCTTCGTCGTGCGCCCAGCGCCAGCCCACGGCCCAGCGGCCGTAACGTCGCATGAGGGCGTACGACATGGCAGCGGCCCAGAGACTGCCCTCGCCGTGACTCCAGGCGCTCATCGCGGGATCGCCGCGCGATACGTCAGGACGGCTCGGAACGCAGCGGGCCGGACCGAGCGAGCGCACCACCCGCGCCGCCGCCGCGTGGTCGAACGGATGACGGGCGGGGTCCACCTCGTCCCAGGACAGGTCGAACGGCCACAGCACAGACTTCACCGCGCAAGACTCCACGGCCGTCCCACGGCCGGGCAACCGCATTATCGGCAACCGGCGGCGCGCCGGGTGTCCGCCTTCCGCGGTCCGGTGAGATTTTCCGGCCCACAGTGTCCGCGGCGGAGTTCCTTGCCCGTTCGGCGGCAGGACCGGGGCGGATCCGGAAACACTTTCCGCCGGATCCGGCCTAGCCTTCCTCTCGCGGCGAAGCAGGCGCGGGCCCCCGGAGGGAGAGCACGTACGTGAACGACGGGACACAGCAGGAAGAGGCAGACCCGGTGGTCCGCAAGCGGGTTCAGGACAGCTTCGACGGGCAGGGGCTGATGGCGCATCTCGGCGCGCGGATCACGAAGATCGCACCTGGCCGTGTGCACATCGTGCTTCCGGCCCGTCCCGAGGTGACCCAGCAGCACGGCTACATCCACGCCGGCGCCACCAGTGCGGTCGCGGACAGTGCCGGCGGCTACGCGGCGCTGACGCTGTTCCCCGAGGACTGCGAGGTCCTCACCGTCGAGTACAAGATCAACCTCCTCGCACCCGCCGTCGGCGACCACATCGAGGCGGTCGGCACGGTGCTGAAGTCCGGCCGGACCCTGACCGTGTGCCGGTTGGAGGTGTACGGCGTCCGCGACGACGGCGAGCGCACCCTGGTCGCCAACGGCCAGCAGACGCTGATCCGCCTGGGCGGCACCGGCTGAGCTCCGCCCGCACGGCGGCCGTCGCGCCTGCTCCCCGCCGTCAGAGCTGCCGTGACTCGGGGCGTACGAGGCCGGTCTGGTAGGCGATGACGACGAGTTGGGCGCGGTCGCGGGCGCCGAGCTTGGTCAGGGCGCGCTGGATGTGGCTGCGGACGGTCAGGACGCTGAGGACGAGTTCCCCGGCGATCTCGTCGTTGGACTTGCCGCGGGCGGCGAGTGCGGTGACCTCCCGTTCGCGCGGGGTGAGGTCGTTCAGGCGCTCCGCGGGTGCCAGGAGGTTGCCGGGGGCCGGGCCGGCGAGGAAGCGGGTGATGAGGGCGCGGGTGGCGCCCGGGGAGAGCAGGGCCTCGCCGGCGGCGATGGTGCGGATGCCGTCGAGGAGGGTGTCGGTGGTGACGTACTTGCCGAGGAAGCCGCTGGCGCCGACGCGCAGCGCCCGGGCGACGTACTCGTCGGTCTCGTACATGGTGAGGACGAGGACGCGGGTGTCGGCGAGTTCGGGGTCGGCGCAGATGGCGGCGGTGGCGGCGAGGCCGTCCGTGCCGGGCATGCGGATGTCCATGAGGACGATGTCGGGGCGGTGGGTGCGGGCCAGGTCCACCGCCTGCTGCCCGTCGGCGGCCTCGGCGACCACCTCCAGGTCCGGGCAGGAGTCGATCAGCAGCCGGAACGTGCCGCGCAGCAGGGCCTGGTCGTCGGCGAGCAGGACACGGACACTCACGCGGCGGCCTCCGGTTCTTCCGGTGCGAGGGAGTGGAGCGGGAGGACGGTGGTGACTTCGAAGCCGCCCTGCGGGCGCGGTCCGGCGCGCAGGTCGCCGCCGACGGAGTGGGCGCGTTCGCGCATGCCCATCAGGCCGTAGCCGCCGTCGGCGGCCGGCGGGGCGGTGGGTGCGCCGTCGTTGGTGACCGAGACGAGCAGCCGGGTCCGCTCGTAGGTGAGCCGGACCTCGGCGCCCTGTCCTGTGCCGTGCTTGGTGACGTTGGTGAGGGCTTCCTGGATGATCCGGTACGCCGTCAGGTCCACGCCCGGTGACAGGGGCCGCGGCTCGCCGTCGGTGCTGAGGGTGACGTCGAGTCCGGCGCCGGCGCAGGTCGAGACCAGGTCGGGCAGCCGGTCCAGGCCGGGCGCGGGTTCCAGGGACTCGGCGTCCGGGTCCCCGGACTGGCGCAGCACCCCGACGGTGGCCCGGAGTTCGATCAGCGCGGAGGACGTGGAGACCGTCAGTTCGTCGAGCAGCTTCAGCGCCTGCTCGGGCCGGGTGGGCACGAGGTGGCGGGCGGTACCGGCCTGGGCGTTGGCGACGGCCATGTGGTGGGCGACGACGTCGTGCAGTTCGCGGGCGATCCGCATGCGTTCCTCGGCGACCCGCAGCCGGGCCTCCTCCTCCCGGGTGCGTTCGGCGTACGCGGCCCGGGCCTGTACGGACTCCAGGTAGGCGGTGCGCAGCCGGGCCCTGCTGCCGCCGACCAGGGGCAGCAGCAGCCACAGCACGGGGCCGACGGTGCGCAGCAGCACCAGGTTGCCGCCGGGGTTGTCGAGCATGGCGGCGATCACCACCACGGCCATGGCCGCAAGTCCGAACACCCGCGCGGTCCGCCGGTCGGTCTCGGCGGCCACCCAGTAGAGGGCCAGCATGAGGGGGGCGAGCATGAGGGGGGTGGGCAGGTAGCCCTGCGCGAAGGTGGCGACCGCGCAGGCCATGGCGACGGCGGCGACGGTGCGGGGGTGGTCACGTGCCCGCAGCAGGGCGACGCAGGCGACGGCCGCGAGGACGGTGGGCGGCCACGACTCCTGCGGCTGGCTGATTCCGGGGAGGCGCAGCACGGCGCCCAGGGCCACGCAGGGCAGTAGCGCCATGACCATGGCGACGCTCATGACACGCCGGGAGCGTTCCGTGCTGCGGTCCAAGCTGGTGGTCATGTGTCTCTCCGGGTGAGGTGCCTGGGTCCATGGTGGCCGACAAACCGACGGGGACCGCCCGTGACCTGTGCCACGGGCGGCCCACCGGCCGGTCGGCAGCGCTCAGACGCGTGCCTCGGCGGCCTCGTCGGCGGCCGGGTCCGGGTCGGCTGCCTTCGCGGCGGCCGGGCCGCGGGTGAGGGCCTCGCCCTCGATGTCCACCCGGGGCAGCAGCCGGTCCAGCCACTTCGGCAGCCACCAGGCCCGGTCGCCCAGCAGGGCGAGGACCGCGGGCACGATCGCCATCCGGACGACGAAGGCGTCGAGGAGGACGGCGGTGGCCATGCCGAACCCGATCATCTTGATCATGGACTCGCCCTCGCCGATGAATCCGGAGAAGACCGCGATCATGATGAGGGCGGCGGCCGCGACGACCCGGGCGCTGTGCCGGAACCCGGAGACCACCGCCTCCCTCGCCGGCTCGCCGTGGACGTAGGACTCCCGCATCCGGGAGACGAGGAAGACCTCGTAGTCCATGGCCAGGCCGAAGATGATGCCCACCAGGAAGATCGGCATCAGGCTCATGATCGGCCCGGTCTGCTCCACCCCGAACAGCCCGGCCGCGTGTCCCTGCTGGAAGACCAGGACGACGGCGCCGAGGGCCGCGAGGACCGAGAGCAGGAAGCCGAGCGCCGCCTTGAGCGGGACGAGCAGCGAGCGGAACACCACCAGCAGCAGGACGACGGCGAGACCGACGACGGTGACGAGGTAGGGCACGAGCGCCGACTGGACCTTGCCCGAGATGTCGATGTTCAGCGCGGTGGTGCCGGTGACCTCGAAGGACGCGCCGGCCGCCGACTCGATGGCCGGGCGTTCGCCGCGGATCGTCTTGACGAGCGTCTTGGTCTTCTCGTCGGTGGGGCTGGTGGACGGCGTGGCGGTGAACACCGCCGTGTCGCCCGCCTTGTTGAAGCGCGGCTGCGACACCGAGACGACCCCGTCGGTGGCGGCGATCCGCTCCCGGACCGTGCCCACCCCGCCCTTGGCGTCGTCGGCGCCCTTGGCGTCCACGACGATGGTCAGCGGGCCGTTGAACCCGGGGCCGAAGCCCTTGGCGAGGTCGTCGTAGGCGCGCCGCTCGGTGGTGGAGGTGGACTTGGCCTCGTCTCCCGGCATGCCGAGCTGCAGCTGGGTCATCGGGACGGCGAGGGCGCCGAGGCCCACGACGCCGAGCAGCAGCACGGGGAGCGGGCGGCGCAGCACGAAGCGGGCCCAGCGGGTGCCCCGGTTGTCCCCCTGGGGCTCCGCCTGCTTCGCCTTCCCGGCCCGGAACAGCCGGTTCCCGGCCCGGAACAGCCGGTTCTCGGCGCGGAACAGCCCGCGACGGCCGCCGTCCCGCCTGCGCGCGGCGCCCGCCAGAACGGCGTTCGGCCAGAATCCGAGCAGGGCCGGTACGACGGTCAGGGCGATGACGACGGCGACGACCACCGCCCCGGCGGCGGTCAGGCCCATCTTGGTCAGCATCGGGATGCCGACGACGGAGAGTCCGGCCAGGGCGATGACCACGGTGAGGCCGGCGAAGACCACCGCCGAGCCGGCCGTGCCGACCGCGAGGCCGGCCGCCTCCTCCGCGGACCGGCCCCCGGCACGCTCCTCCCGGTAGCGGGAGACGACGAACAGGGCGTAGTCGATGCCGACGGCGAGGCCCAGCATCATCGCCAGGGTGCCGGTGCTGGTGGACAGCCCCAGGGCGTCGGCCAGCACGGTGATGGTGAACATGCTGATGCCGACGCCGAGGATCGCGGTCAGCAACGGCAGCCCGGCGGCGGCCAGCGACCCGAAGGTGACCAGGAGGACGACGGCCGCGATCGCGATGCCGATGATCTCGGCGGTGCCGCCGGGTCCGGCGCCGCTGTCCATGGCGGAGCCGCCGGTCTCGACCGTGAGGCCCGCGTCGCGGGCCTGGTCGGTGGCGTTCTCCAGCGCCGTACGGCTGGCGTCGGTGAGGGCGGAGGACTTCACCTTGTAGGTGACGGTCGCATAGGCCGTGGTGCCGTCCTCGCTGACCGCCTTCGCGGTGAAGGGGTCCGCGACGGCCGCCACCTGGGCGCCGTCACCCAGGGCGTCCACCGTCTCCTCGACGGCCTTCCTGTTCGCGGTGGCGGTCACCTTCTGCCCGTGCGGGGCGACGAAGACGACCCGTGCGGTGGCGCCGTCGGCCGCCGCGCCGGGGAAGCGCTCCTGCATCAGGTCGAACGCCTTCTGGGACTCGATGCCCGGCGTCGAGAACTCCTCGTCCGCGGCGCCCGGCGCCTGCAGCGCACCCAGTCCTACGGCGGCCAGCACGGCCACCCACAGCAGGGCGACGTACCCGCGCCGCCGGAAGGCCAGTCGGCCCAGTCGATACAGAAAAGTAGCCACGTCAGAGCACTCCACATCCGATCTCGCTTGGTCACCAAGGCTGTCCTGACGAGGGCCCTTCCGTCGTCGTGCGGCTACTGGCACTACCGCCTACCGAATCCGGAGGACGCCCTACTGAAACCGCAGTACGCGTCCGGGCCACCGGATCCTGCGCCGGTACTACGGCACGCGCGCCCCGCCGCGATCGATGCGTTCCCGACTCTTGACGCCACACCCATGACTGCGTAGACATGACTACGCAGACATGACAGCGCAGTCAGGAAGGCCGCGCATGACATGATGAGCGCCGATCAAGCGGGCACCGGGAGACGCCATGACACCAGGGACGGGACGCGGCAAGAGCACGGCCGCGCCGCGCAGTGTCGACGTGGCCCGGCTGGCCGGCGTCTCGCAGAAGACCGTCTCGCGGGTCTTCAACGACGAGCCGTACGTCTCCGAGGACGTGCGCCGTCGCGTGCTCGACGCCGCCGAACAGCTCGGCTACCGGCGCAACAACGCCGCCCGGGCGCTGGCCTCCGGACGCACCCGCTCGATCGGCGTGGTGACCCTGGGGACGGCCCTGTACGGACCCGCCTCGCTGCTCATGGGCGTCGAGCGGGTCGTCCGGGACACCGGCTACGCACTGCGCGTGGTCAACACGGTGGAGGGCGACCCGGCGGGCCTCTCCGGCGCCGTGGACTCGCTCCTCGACCAGGGCGTGGACGGCATCGTGATCTCGGAGCCCATCGACGAGCAGGGCGATGTGTCCCTGCGCGTCGACGTGCCGGTCCTCGTCATGGGCGCGCCGCCGCCGGTCACCGCACCGACCGTGCTGACCGCAGGCGACGGCGCGGACCTGATGGCCCGCACCGCCACCGAACACCTCCTGAACCTGGGGCATGTGACGGTCCATCACCTCTCCGGTCCGCAGCGCTGGTACGCGGCGCGGGACCGTCTGGAGGGCTGGCGGGCCGCCCTGGCCGCGGACGGCCGGGAGGTGCCCCCGGTCGCCGGGGGCGACTGGTCGGCCGCGTCCGGGTACGCGGCGGGGCGCGAACTCGCCGCCGACGACCGGGTGACCGCGGTCTTCTGCGCCAACGACGACATGGCGATCGGTCTGATCCGCGCGCTGGCCGAGGGCGGCCGGCGGGTGCCGCAGGACGTCAGCGTGGTCGGTTTCGACGACATCCCGGTCGCCGCCTACGTGACTCCCCCGCTCACCACGGTGCGCCAGCCCTTCGACGCGGTGGCACAGGAGGGCCTCAAACGCCTGGTGCACGCCATCGAGAACCCGGCGGCCGATCCGCTGCCGTCGAGCGGTCCGCCGGTCGACCTCGTCGTCCGCGCCTCGACCGCGCCCCCGCCGGCCCGGAGGACACCGGCCCGTGGCGGGCGCGGCCCGGCATCGGGTCCGTCATCCGGTCCGGTGTCAGGTCCGTCATCGGGTCCCTCATCCGGTCCGGTGTCAGGTCGCTCATCCAGTCGGGCATCCAGTCCGTCATCCGCGAACGGAGGTACCGGCACCGACAACTGACCCACCGTCCGGCCCGCACCACCCCACCTCACGCGATCCCGGCACGAGCCGCCCCACCGTCACCCACGCCGCACTGATCGCGCGCCTTTCCTCACCTCCCTGAGCGCGCCCGGCATCCGACCGGCGCCCAGGCCCGCGCTCCGCTCGCCGCTCCCGCGGCACGGTTCCGCGTCTTCCCTCCCCCCTCCTCACCCCCGCACGCCCTCGCCAGGCGTGCCGTCCCTTCGCCATCGGCGGGAGTTCACCATGCCCGGATTCATCTCCACGTCCAGCACCACCCCCATGAGCCGCAGACTGTTCCTCGCGACGACCGGCGCCGTGTCGCTCGGCGCCGCCCTCACCGCCTGCGGCGGCGGGGACGGCGGCGGTTCCTCCGCCTCGGCCAAGCCCGTGAGCCAGGCCGACATCGACAAGGCCATGAAGACCCCGACCGAACTGACGTTCTGGACCTGGGTCCCGAACATCGCCAAAGAGGTCGCGCTCTTCGAGAAGAAGTACCCGGCCGTCAAGGTCAAGATCGTCAACGCCGGTCAGGGAACGCCCCAGTACACCAAGCTGCGTACGGCGCTGAAGGCCGGCAGCGGCGCACCGGACATGGTCCAGATCGAGTACCAGGCCATCCCGACCTTCACCATCACCAACAGCCTGCTCGACCTGCGGCCGTACGGCGCCTCGGCGCTCAAGTCCCGGTTCGTGGACTGGACCTGGGGCCAGATCAGCGGCGGCAACGGCGAGATCTGGGCCATACCGCAGGACACCGGCCCGATGGGCATGCTGTACCGGCACGACATCTTCGAGAAGCACGGCATCGAAGTCCCCGGTACCTGGGACGAGTTCGCCGCCGCCGCGCGCAAGCTGCACAAGGCGGACCCGGACGTGTACCTCACCAACCTCGCCGCCAACCAGGTCGCCGCCTGGCACGGGCTGCTCTGGCAGGCGGGCGCGAAGCCCTATGTCACCTCGGGCAGGAGCGACATCACCATCAGCGTGGACGACGCCGTCTCACGGAAGCTCGGCGCGTACTGGGGCGGGCTCGCGAAGGAAGGGGTCATCGGCGTCGAGCCGGACTTCACCGACTCCTGGTACGCCGCCCTCAACAAGGGCAAGTACGCCACCTGGATCACCGCCGCGTGGGGCCCGGTGTTCCTGTCCGGCTCCGCCAAGGCCACGGCAGGCAAGTGGCGGGCGGCCCCGCTGCCGCAGTGGGACGCGGCCAAGCCCAGCTCCGGCAACTGGGGCGGCTCCACCACCGCGGTCGTCCGCTCCGCCAAGAACCCGATCGCGGCTGCCGTGTTCGCGCAGTTCCTCAACAGCGACCCGGACAGCGCGAGGCTGTTCGCCACCGAGCAGTTCTTCTTCCCCGCCACCAAGGCCCTGCTCACGGACGCCTCCTTCACCGGGGACGCCCCCTCCTTCTACGGCGGCCAGAAGGTCAACCAGGTCTTCGCCGACATCAGCTCCACGGTCAACGCCTCTTTCCAGTGGCCCCCGTTCCTGGACCAGGCGGCCACCGACTGGACCGAGACCGTCGGCAAGTCGCTCGTGGACCACACCGACACGGTGCGCGCGCTCGGCAGCTGGCAGTCGCGGCTGACGACGTACGCGAAGAGCCAGGGCTTCACGGTCAAGGGGAGTTGAGATGACCGGCACCCGCCGCCACCGGGCCGCCGGACCGCTCTTCGTCGCCCCGTTCCTGGCCCTGTTCCTGCTGCTCTTCCTCGCCCCGCTCGGCTACGCCGCCTATCTCAGCCTGTTCCAGAGCCGTCTGATCGGCGGGACGGTGTTCGTCGGCCTCGACAACTACACGCAGGCCCTTGGCGATCCCCAACTCCTGCACGGTGTGGGCCGGGTGGCACTGTTCTTCGTGATCCAGGTCCCGGTGATGCTGCTGCTGGCCCTGCTGTTCGCGCTCGCGCTCGACAGCGGGCTGCTGCGGCTGGCGCGGATGATCCGGCTGGGCATCTTCGTGCCGTACGCCGTGCCCAGCGTGGTCGCCGCGCTCATGTGGGGCTATCTGTACGGGCCGGACTTCGGCCCGTTCGCCCAGCTGAGCCGGAAACTGGGCCTGCCGGCCCCGCACTTCCTCAGCGACGGCTGGATGCTGGGCAGCCTGGCCAACATCGTGACCTGGGAGTTCGTCGGCTACAACATGATCATCCTGTACGCAGCCCTGCGCACGATCCCGCAGGAGCTGTACGAGGCGGCGGCGGTGGACGGCGCCGGGGCCTGGCGGATCGCCTGGTCGGTGAAACTGCCCGCACTGCGCCCCGCGTTGCTGCTCACCCTCCTCTTCTCGGTGATCGGCAGCTTCCAGCTCTTCAACGAACCCAACCTGCTGATGAAGATCGCCCCGGACGTCATCAGCAGCTCCTACACCGCCAACCTGTACGCCTACTCCCTCGCGTTCACCGGCCAGCAGGTCAACTACGCGGCCACGGTGTCCTTCCTCCTCGGCCTCGTCATCGTGATCGCCTCCTACGGCGTGCTGCTCACGGCGAACCGCGGCAGCCGCGACAGCCGTGCCGGCCGCGACAGCCTCAGGAGGGCCGCATGACGACCCGTCGCAGCACCCCGCTGACCATCGCCATGCTGGCGGCGCTCGCCTACTTCCTGCTCCCCCTGTGCTGGCTGCTGATCGCCTCGACCAAGAGCACCCAGGACCTCTTCAACAGCTTCGGCCTGTGGTTCTCGCACACCCCGCAGCTCCTGGCCAACGTCAGGGCGACCTTCACCCAGGACGACGGCGTCTTCGTGCACTGGCTGCTCAACACGGTCCTGTACGCCGTCGTCAGCGCGGTCGGCGCCGCGCTGCTCGCGGCGGCCGGCGGCTACGGGTTCGCGAAGTTCCGTTTCCGGGGCGACCGGTTCACCTTCAACCTGGTCCTCGGCGCCGTGATGGTCCCGACCACCGCGCTGGCCATCCCGACCTATCTGCTGTTCGCCAAGGCAGGCCTGGTCAACACCGCCTGGGCGGTGATCCTGCCGTCCCTCGTCAACCCGTTCGGCCTCTACCTGATGCGCATCTACGCGGCCGACGCCGTCCCGGACAGCCTCCTGGAGGCCGCGCGCATCGACGGGGCCGGCGAGGCCCGCATCTTCTTCCGGATCGCCCTGCGGCTGCTGGGCCCCGGCCTGGTGACGGTTCTGCTGTTCACGCTCGTGGCGACCTGGAACAACTACTTCCTGCCACTGATCATGCTCAACGACCCCAACCTGTACCCGGTGACCGTGGGCCTGGCCTCCTGGGCCGCGCAGGCCCAGAACGGCGGGGCCGGTGCCAGCAGCGACATGCTGGCGCTGGTCGTGACCGGTTCCCTGCTCTCGATCGTCCCGCTCGTCGCCGCCTTCCTGCTGCTCCAGCGGTACTGGCAGAGCGGCCTGGCGGCCGGCGGCGTCAAGCAATGACTCCCCCGAACTCCCCCACTCCCACTGTCTTTCGGAGGTCTCCTTCATGGCGGCTCTGCCTGCCCGTGTCCTGTTCGGTGCCGCGTACTACCACGAATACCAGCCGTACGAGCGTCCCGCCGAACGCCTCAAGACCGACCTCGACCTGATGGCCGACGCCCATGTCACCGTCATCCGGGTCGGCGAGTCGGTCTGGTCGACCTGGGAGCCGGAGAACGGCCGCTTCGACCTGGACTGGCTGCAACCGGTACTCGACGGCGCCCACGAGCGCGGCATCGCCGTCGTCCTGGGCACCCCGACGTACGCCGTCCCGCCGTGGCTCGCCCGGCAGTACCCGGAGATCGCGGGCGAGCGGCGCACCGGGGAGCGGATCGGCTGGGGTGCCCGGCAGGAGGTCGACTTCACACACCCGGCGTTCCGGTTCCACGCCGAGCGGGTCGTCCGCCGGATCGTCGCCCGGTACGCCGACCACCCGGCGGTCATCGGCTTCCAGGTCGACAACGAACCCGGCAACGAACTCCTGCACAACCGGGGCGTGTTCGAGCGCTTCGTCGACCATCTGAGGGAGAAGTACGGGGACGTCGAGACCCTCAACCGCGAGTGGGGCCTGGTCTACTGGTCCCACCGGCTGTCCACGTGGGCCGACCTGTGGACCCCGGACGGCAACGCGCAGCCCCAGTACGACATCGCCTGGCGGGAGTTCCAGGCCCGTCAGGTCACCGAGTTCATCGGCTGGCAGGCGGACATCGTGCGCGAGTACGCCCGCCCGGAGCAGTTCGTCACCACCTGCATCTCCTACACCCGTCCCGCGGTCGAGGACGACGAGCTGACCGACCGCCTCGACATCACGGCAGGCAACCCGTACTACGACATGCAGGACGGTCTGCTGCTGCCCGACCCCACCCCCGAGGACCACGAACAGCAGGGGAAGACCCGCGGGGTGTGGGCGCTGTACCGGAGCGCCGACTGGATGTTCTCCTCGCGGCAGGCGCCGTTCCTGGTCACCGAGACCAACGCCGGCTCGATCAGCTTCCCCTGGGACAACCGGCCCGCCTACGACGGCCAGTGGCGCCAGGCGGCCTGGGCACTGGTCGGGCGCGGGGCCCGGATGATCGAGTACTGGCACTGGCACACACTGCACTTCGGCGCCGAGACCTACTGGGGCGGTATCCTGCCCCACACCGGCCGGCCCGGCCGGGTCTACGCCGAACTCGCCCGGCTCGGCGCCGAGTTCGAGACGGCGGGCGGACTCGTCGCCGGTCTGGAGCCGGACGCGGACCTCACGATGGTGTACTCGACGCCCAGCAAGTGGCTGATGCAGAAGTACCCGCCGCTGGCCACGCCCGACGGCGGCCCCGACCCGGCCGCCTACCACCGCATCTTCGACGCCTTCCACCGGGGCGCCTTCGACGCCGGCCGCCAGGTGCGGATCGTCCACGCCCGCCAACTGCACGACACGGAGACTCCCGAGGAGACGGTACGCCGACACCCGGTCCTGGTCGTGCCGGCGCTGTACCTCGCCGACGACGCGACCCTCGACCGGCTCGCGGCCTACGCCCACGCGGGCGGTCATCTCGTCCTCGGCCCGCGCACCGGCTACGCCGACCAGGAGGGCCGGGCCCGCACCGAACCGGCCCCCGGCCGGCTCACGGACGCGGCGGGCGTGTCGTACGACGAATTCAGCAATCTGGGGCAGGACCTGCCGGTACGGTCCGTGCCCGGCGGCCCGCTCCACCTCCCGGAAGGCGCCACGGCCACCCGCTGGGCGGACGGCCTGACCGTCGCCGACGCCGAGCCGCTCGTCGAGTACGACCACCCGCACTTCGGGCGCTGGCCCGCGGTCACCACCCGCCCGCACGGCGCGGGCCGGGTCACGTACGTCGGCACGGTGCCCGGCCGCGACCTCGCCCGGACGCTGGCCGCGTGGCTGGCCCCGTCCGCCAGCCACGGCTGGCGGGACCTCCCGGCCACGGTCACCGCGACGACCGGCACCGCACCCGACGGGAGCCGCGTGCACATCCTCCACAACTGGAGCTGGGAGCCCGCGAGCATCTCCGCCCCGGTGCCCCTCACCGACGTCCTCGACGGCACGCCGCTCGCCGCGCACGCGCCGCTGACCCTCGGCCCGTGGGACGTCCGCGTCCTCGTCTCCGCCGACATCGGCTGACCGCACGGCTTCCCGACGGAGAGAGAGGAGTCCAGGCGAGTCTGACCCTGCGGAGCCTGCTCGGTACCGGGCCGGATGCCGTTGACCCGGCCCGGCCCCGAGCAGTCCTCCGCAGGGTCGACGTCACAAAATGTGCCCGGGTGACGTCGGGATGGCTGGTGTTCGGCGCCGGTCGCGGGCGTGGGTGACGGCATCTGTGCAGAAGCGACACACAGGCTGCACACTGCCTGGCCAAAGGCTCGCTACCGTTCTGGCCGTTCGATACCTCGTACGAACGAGATCAGGCCACGGCTCTTGAGGCCGCTGGCGCAGTCGAGTCAGGAAGACCGCGGATGGACTACTGCTCCTCGTGCCGTCGGCACCTCAACGGCGCCCTGGCGTGCCCCGGATGCGGCGCCTACGCCCCTGACATCGCCCGGCGTGCCGTCGTCGCTCCGGCGGCGACCGGCGCGGCGTCCTGGCAGGCCCCGGCCGACACGGCGTGGTTCGACACGGACTCCTACGTCGAAGAGACCGCCGAAGAAACGGACGAAGAGGCCGCCGAGGGCCCGTACGACGGCCCTGGCCCCGCCCCTTCCGCACCGCTGGGTCGGGCGGCCCGGCGGCGTCAGCGGGCCCGCTGGAAGAAGAACCAGCGGCGGGCCGTGGTGGCCACCGCGGTCGCCCTGGTCGGCGGCGGGCTGACCGTCGCCTCCCTCGACCGGCAGGGCGCCGACCGTGCGCAGGCGGCGACGGCCCCGGACAACCGGCCCATGGGCCTCGCCGACGAGCAGGCCACGGACGCCGATCCGGCTGCGTCGACCCCGACCGGCCGGCACCGCGCGCCTGACCAGACCCTGTCCGCCCGCTCGGTCACGGCGAACGCCCCGCACGAGCAGACGACGGGCATGCCACAGGCCACGCCGACGCCCGGTCAGGACACCGCCACCTCCGCAACGCACACGACGGTCTCCGTCACGCAGCCCCGGTCCGCCGCCACGGTGTCCGGAACCACCACCGGTGCGACGTCGGTGACGACGGCCACGCCCACCCCCACGGCCACCACCTCCACCACGACGACCGGCGCCACCACAGGGACATCGACAGCGTCGGCGAGCCCCGCACCGACCGCGACCGCGTCTTCGCCCTCGCAGCTCTGCCTGCTGGTCATCTGCCTGGGCTGACTCCGCTCCGCGGTGCCGCCGCGCGCGGCCCCGCCTCACTCCTCGATCCGGTCCACCAGCCCCCAGGCCAGGGCACGTTCGGCGGGGACGGCCCGGCCGTCGAGGACCAGGTACAGGGTGCGCCGGCGGCCGATCCGGCGCGGGATGCCGACCGTGCCGCCGGCGCCGGGGATCAGGCCCATGGCCAGCTCGGGCAGCCGGACGGTGGTGCCGGGGGCCGCCACGACCCGGGCGGCGAAGGACGGGAGTTCGATGCCCGCGCCGACACAGGTCCCGTGGATCCGTGCGGTGAGCCGGTCGCCGAGGGCGTGCAGGCGGGCCGCCGCCCCGGCCCGGGTGCGGATCAGGTGCGCGGCCGTGAGGTCCACGGCGGTGCCGAACTCGTCCAGGTCGCCGCCGGAGCTGAAACAGGGACCGTTGCCGTCCAGTAGCACCTCGCGCACGGTGTCGTCCCAGACGGCGATGTCGAGGGCGGCGACCAGGGCGTCCCGCAGTTCCGCGCCGTGCGCGTTGCGCCGCTCGGGCCGGTCGAGCGTGATCCGCAGGAGGTCGCCCTCGCGGCGTGCCGTCACGGGGTCGTGTGTCGCGGGCGGCGGCCCGGGCCGTGGCCCGCGCGCCGCGAGCCATCCGGCGAACCCGGCACCGCCGAGCAACGTCGAGTACGCCAGCGACTCCAGGTCGAGGGCCTGCAACACCGGCAACTTCCCGGTCATGGCGAGGACTTGGCGCAACACCAGGGCAGCCTGCGGTTGTTCCGCCGCCCGCGTGCGCAGGAACTCCGCCTCGGCGGCCGGGTCCGTGACCGCGACCGTGGCCGGGTGCCCGGCGGCGTCCGTCGCCCCGAGGCGGTCGCGGGGAGCCCGTACCAGGGTCAGGTCCAGCGCGCTCAACAGGGCGTCGGGACAGGCGGGTTGCGGTCGGCTGGTGCGGCCGACGAGCAGCCGGTCGCTGTCCCGGGCCCGGCGGACCGCCCGCTCCAGGTCGGCATCGGTGGGCGCGGTCGCCGGGTCCAGGTCGACGACCGTCAGCGGCCGGGACGGCTCGGCATGCGCGTCCAGCAGGTCGGCGTCCGCCGCCCCGGCCGCCAGTTCGGTGAGGGAGATCGCTGTGGTCGCAGGCACCTCTCTGATCTACCATCCCCGCATGGCCGACGGGGCAACTGGTGGTACGACAGGGTCCGACGCGACCCGGACCGCGCGTCCCTGGCCCGATGCCCACACCAGCGCCGCCCTCGTGGCTGAGGACTGGGCCCGCAGCGGTGTCCCCCTGCTGACCGGCCACCCGGACGGGCCCCCGCTGCTGCCTCCCGGTTCCGCGGCCACCTTCGCCACCTGGCTGGCCGACCACGTCTCCGCCGCCGGTGGGGCCCGACTCGACGGGGCCCGGCTGCTGGCCGAACGGGCCGCGCTCCGCGGGCTTGGCCGACGCGGACGACTGTCGGTGGGCGGCAGTTGCCGACTGCTGCCCACCCGGGACGGCTGGGCGGCCGTGTCCGACGCACGCCCGGACGACCGCCTACTGTGGAGCGCGCTGATCGGCCGGGACCTCGATGCCGGGGCGCTGCCGGGCCGGCTGGCCGACTGGCTCGCCGCCCACGACGGCGCCGACCTGGACGAACGGGTGGCCCTCCTCGGCCTCGCGGGCGGTGCGGTCCGGCCCCGGCCCGACCGCACCGCCCCACTGCCCGGCACACCGCGCGCCGGGGCGGGGCTGCTGGTGGTCGACTTCAGCGCGCTGTGGGCGGGCCCGCTGTGCGCGCATCTGCTGGGTACGGCGGGGGCCAGGGTGGTCAAGGTGGAGACCCCGTCCCGCCCGGACGGAGCCCGCTTCGGCGATCCCTCCTTCTACGACCTGCTGCACGCGGGGCACGCCTCCGTCGTCCTCGACCCGGCGGACGCGCGCGGCCGTGCCGCCCTGCACGAGCTGGTGGGCCGCGCGGACGTGGTCGTCGAGGCCTCCCGGCCCCGGGCGCTGGCGGGGTTCGGGCTCGACGCCGAGGCGGAGGCGGCCCGCGGCTGCACCTGGATCTCGATCACGGCGTACGGGCGGGCCGCGGGCCGGGTCGGCTTCGGCGACGACGTGGCCGCCGCCCGCGGACTCCTCGGCACGGACGCGGACGGGCTGCCCGTGTTCGCCGGTGACGCCGTGGCCGACCCGCTCACCGGTCTGCTCGCCGCCGCGCTCGCCCTGTCCGAACAGCCGGGAGGCGGCGGCGCGGTGCGGGAGGTGTCGATGGCGGACGTGGTGACCGCCTGTCTGTCCGTGTCGGGCCCGGGGGAGGCGCGGCTCGTCGAACGCGGCGGCGGCTGGCTGGTGGACACCGGGGGCGCGACGTTTCCGCTGTCCGCGCCGCGTCCGCGCCGTCCGGCCGCCGCCGCCCCGGCGAGCGGCGCCGACACCGCCGACGTGCTGCGCGAGCTGGGGATCGGGGTGCCGTGAGCGGGCTGCTGATCCGGGACGCGGAGGCCGAGGGGCAGCGGTGCTCGGTGCGGGTCCGGGGCGGTGTGGTCGCGGAGGTCGGCGCGGGGCTGGTGCGGGCTCCCGACGAGGAGGAGGTCGACGCGGCGGGCGGTGCCCTGCTGCCCGGCCTGACCGACCATCACCTGCACCTGTTCGCGCTGGCGGCGGCGGTCTCCTCCGTGCGGTGCGGTCCCCCGGACGTCCGCGACCGCCCGGCGCTGCGGGCCGCGCTGCACCGGGCCGTTCCGGACCGGCACGGCTGGGTCCGGGGCATCGGCTACGACGAACGGGTCGCCGGGTCGTTGGACGCCACCGGACTCGACGCACTGCGGGCGGACGTCCCGGTGCGGGTGCAGCACCGCAGCGGTGCGCTGTGGGTGCTCAACTCCCTTGCCGGCGAACGGGCCGGACTGGCGTACGGGCGCCACCCCGGCATCGAACGCGACGCCGCCGGACGGCCGACGGGGCGGTTGTGGCGGGCCGACGACTGGCTGCGCGCACGGCTGCCCGAGGCTCCCGCGCCGTCCCTGGCGGAGGTGGGCCGCCGACTCGCCGGCTACGGCATCACGGCCGTCACCGACGCGACGCCGCGCCTGAGCCCCGACTCCGTCGGCCGGCTCGCCGAGGAGGTGCGCAGCGGGCGCCTGCCCCAACGGCTGCTGCTGCTCGGGGCGCCCCTCGCAACTCCGCCGACGACCCGCCCGGAGCCCGGCCCCTGGAAGATCGTCCTCGCGGACTCGGGGCTGCCGGACTTCACCGCGCTGGTCGAGGAGATAGATGCCGCGCACCGGCGGGGCCGTCCCGTCGCCGTGCACACGGTCACGGCCGTCTCCCTCGCCCTGCTCCTCGCCGCGCTGGAAGCGGCCGGGGTGCTGCCCGGCGACCGTATCGAGCACGCGGCCGTGGTTCCGGCGGAAGCCGTGCCCGTCGTACGACGCCTCGGGCTGAGCGTGGTCACCCAGCCCGGCTTCCTCCCAGACCGCGGCGACGACTTCCTCGACGCCACCCCGCCCCACGAGCACGCCGACCTGTACCGCTGCGCCTCGTTCCTGCGCGCCGGTGTCCCGGTGGCGCTGTCGAGCGACGCCCCCTACGGGCCGCTCGACCCGTGGTCCGTGATCCGGGCGGCCACCACGCGCCGGGTCCCCGGCGGGCGGACCGCGAACCCCGCCGAACGCCTCACCGCGGCCGAGGCGTTGGCGGCGTACCTCGCACCGCCCCACTCCCCCGGCGGGCGTCCGCCGCACCTGGTGCCGGGCGTGGCCGCCGATCTCGTCCTGCTGGCCGTGCCGCCGGCCGAGGCCCTGTCGGATCCGTCGGCGGACCTGGTGCGGCTGACGCTCATCGGGGGGCGGGTCCGCTATCGCCGGTCCTGAACCGGCCGTCGGCCGTTGTCCGTCGCCTGTTGTCCGTTCATGCGGGCGAGGGCGGCACCGGCGGCCGTCAGGACGATGTCCGGTTCGGCGCCGGCGGCCTGGGTGACGTCGGTGAGCAGGCGGACGTCCTTGCGGAGCAGCGGACCGGCGTGGGCGGCGAACCGGTCCAGGGTGCCGCCGGCCGCGGCGACCCGGTCGAGGGCGAAGCCGCCCGCGCTGCCGTGGGTGAGGACCCGGGCGAGGGCGGCCGGGTCGATGGCGAGGTCCCGGCCGAGGGCGAGGGTGTCGGCGGCGGTGCCCAGGTTGGCGGTGAAGAGCACGTTGTTGAGGAGCTTCGCCAGTTGGCCGGTGCCCAGCGGGCCCATGTGGACGACCGGGTCGGCGTAGGTCGCGAACACCGGACGGCAGTAGGCGACCGTGCCGGGCTCGCCGCCCGCCATCACCACCAGCCGTCCCTCGGCCGCCGCCGGACCGCCGCCGCTGACCGGGGCGTCGATCAGCGTGACGCCGTGGGTGCGGGCGCGGTCGGCGAGGCGGCGGCAGGTGTCGGGGTGGACGGTGCTGTGCACGGCGACCACCCCGCCCCTGCGCAGTCCGGCGAGGACGCCGTGTTCGCCGGTGAGGACCTCCTCGACGTCCGCGTCGTCGACGACGCAGACGCAGACCAGGTCGCTGGCCGCGGCCAGGTCGGCCGGGGAGGCGGCGCGCTTGGCCGGGGTGTCCGCGAAGGGGAGGAGGGTGGCGGGGCGGCGGGCCCAGAGGGTCGTCTCGTGTCCGGCGTCGACGATCCGGCGCGCCATCGGGGCGCCCTGACTGCCGAGTCCGATGAATCCGACGCGCATCAGCCGGCCTCCTGCTCAACGGGTTCGGGGGTGGGCGCCGGTTCCGGCGCGGGCCGGGGGCGCCAGAAGGTGGCGAGGAGTCCGGCGGTGGCGAGCACGGCCACTCCGAGGGCGATGCCTGCACCTGTCCAGCCGTCCCGGTCGAGGCCGGCCGCGTCGTCCAGGGAGGCGCTGCCGGGGCCCAGCGCGGCCAGGGCCAGGGCGACCACGGCGAGGGTGAGGACGTACTCGTAGCCCTCTTTGAAGACGAAGAAGCCGTTGGGCCGGTGTGCGAGCAGGCCCGCCACCAGCATCACCGAGATGACGGCCGCGCAGGCGAGCGGGGTGAGGAAGCCGGCGAGCAGGAGGAGCCCGGCGCCTGCCTCGGTGGCCACGCTCAGCCAGGCCTGGAGGGTGCCGTGGGTGAGGCCCAGGCCGGTGAACCAGCGGGCGGTGCCCGCGATCCGGCCGCCGCCGCGCCAGTGGTTGAGGCCGTGCGCGATCATGACGACGCCCAGGACCAGGCGCAGCAGCAGTGCGACGGCATCGGTGTGGTTCATCCCGCTCTCCCTTGTCGTGGAGGTGCGGCGAGGCCCGCCTCCCGGGTCACCGCGCATTCCTCGGCGAACGACAGCACTCTCAGGTGGTAGGCCCGGGCCGAGTGACCGAGGCTCAGATTGTGCCCGGAGTCGGGCTGTTCGTCGACGCGTACGCGGGGTGCTGTCGTGAAGAGGCCGGCGATGTCGGCGAGGGCGGCGGGGCCGGAGCTCCACACCTCCTCGTGGTCGCCGAGGGTGAAGTGCACGGGGATGCGCACCCGAGCCGCCAGTTCGGGGAACTCGTGGCGCCAGCCGCGGGCGGCGGACTCGTACGCGGGCGAGGCGGCTGCGATGCCGGCGCCGCCGACCACGTCCGGCGGGTAGAGCCGGCCCGTGCCCCAGAGCGCTTCCCGCAGCCGGGCGCGGGCACGGCGCAGGTCCTCGTCGCCCTGTTCGAGGAAGCCCACCGAGCGGGGGTGGTGGTGGCGTCCGGTGCCCGCGATCTCCAGGCCGAGCAGGTGCCGTCCGCGTTCGTCGGCGGCCATCCGCACCGCGAGTTCGCTGCCCGCGGAGTGGGCCGCGAGGAACACGCCCGCGCCGGCCGGGCGGGCGGCGAGCAGGTGGTCCAGGGCGGTGTGGGCGAGGTCGACGCGGCGGGCCGGGTCGGTGAGCCGGTGGGCGTGCGGCAGGGAGGCTCCGTAGCCGGGCCGGTCGAGGGCGACGACGGTGAAGCCGAGGGCGGCGCCGGTGCGCAGGAGGGAGAGCCTCGGGTGGCCCGGGCAGTCGAAGTAGGCCGAGTCGGTGCCGCCGCCATGCAGGGCGAGGACGACGGCCCGGGGCTGCCGTACCCAACTCGCCCGGTACGAGAGGGAGATGCCGTCGACGTCCACGGTGCCGGGCACCACGTCCGGGTGGGTGTCGTCGGTCACGTGTCCGTCCTGAGCAGCAGGACCCCGCTGGGTGTCAGGCCGCCGGAGCTGACCACCGCGACCCGGGCGCCGGGGACTTGGCGTGCGCCGCCGTCGCCGCGCAGCTGGACGACCGCCTCGTGGACGAGGCCCAGGCCGTGGGTGCGTCCGTGGGAGAGCTGGCCGCCGTGGGTGTTGAGGGGCAGCACGCCGTCCCGGGCGATGTTCTTGCCGCCGTCCAGGAAGTCCTTGGCCTCGCCGATGCCGCAGAACCCCAACGCCTCTATCCAGGAGAGGCAGTTGAAGGTGAAGCCGTCGTACAGCTCGGCCACGTCGACGTCGGTGGGGCGCAGGTCGGTGCGGGTCCACAGGTGGGCGGACTGGCCGAGGGTCTGGGGTTCGTGGGTGAGCGTGCTCTGGTCCCACTCCAGGCGTTCGGTGATCTGGGTGCCGACGGCCTCGACGCGGACGGGTGGTCTGGCGAGGTCGGGTGCGGTGTCGACGGCGGAGACGACGACGGCCACGGCTCCGTCGCAGGGGACGTCGCAGTCGTAGAGGCCGAAGGGGGTGGTGATGGGGCGGGCCTGGAGGTAGTCGTCCATCGTCATCGGGTCGCGGTAGATGGCGGTGGGGTTGAGGGCGGCGTTGGCGCGCTGGTTGAGGGCGATCCAGCCGAGGGTCTCGCGGGTGGTGCCGTAACGGTGCATGTGGCGTTGGGCGTTCTGGGCGAGGGTGTGTGCGGCGGAGGTGGCGCCGAAGGGCCTGAGCCAGCCGGGGTCGGCGCCGCCGGGCTGCGGGATCCGGCCCTGTCTGAGGAGTTGGGCGTAGCTGGCCTCCCAGAGGGTGCGGAAGCAGAGCACGTGCCGGGCCAGGCCGCCGGCGATCGCGAGCATCGCGGAGATCAGGGAGCCGCCGGGGCCGAAGGTCTCGCCGCCGCCGTGGTGCCAGGTGGGGCGGATGCCGAGGGCGGACTCCAGGGCGGTGACGCCGCCTTCGGCGAAGCCGCCGTAGGGTCCGGCGCCGGGGTAGGTGGCGAGGCCGTCGATGTCGTCGAGGGTGAGGCCCGCGTCGGCGATCGCGGCCTGGCAGGCCTGGACGGTGAGGGAGAGCGGGGGGACCATCAGCCGGCGGCCGAGCGGGGAGGCGCCGATGCCGGTGAGGGCGACCTTGTCCTCGAACTTGTCCGGGGACCGCATGGGTCGTATGTGAGATACCACCGATCCCGGATCGGTCTCGTCCGTGGGCAGCGGCCCGGGTTCCCCCTGCTCCGCGGCCGGCCGGAAGAGCGGCAGCCACACGTCGTCCCCGGCCTGCTCGAAGACGGCCTCCATCCGCATGCCGAGGGCGAGTTCGGCGGGGTCGCACTCGACGGCGTTGGTGGTGAGCCGGATCCGGGGGTCCTCTTCGAGCGCGACCTGGGCGACGACGTACGGCGACGGCAGGCCGGGGAGGGTGAAGCGGTGGCTGACGGTGAAGCCGATGAGGGTCGCGCGGCCGGAGACGGTCCGGACGCCCATCTCCTGTGCGTGGCAGTACCGGCAGACGGGCTGGGGCGGGTGGATCAGGGCGGTGCAGGAGGCGCACTCCTGGATCCGCAGCCGGCCGTCCGCCCCCGAGGTCCAGAAGAACGCGTTCTGGTCGGTGAGGTGGGGAAGGGGGCGCCCCGAGGATGCGGTCACTGGGTGGCTCCCCTTCAGTCCGCGGTCCTGGCCGCCCGGTCCGGGCGTACGGTCACCGGTTCGGCGAGGCGCTGTTCGTCGCAGAGCCGCTGGAGCTGCGCCAGTGTCTCGTCGAGGGAGGGGCCGAGGCGCTTGCCGGGGGTGAAGGTCGCCGGGAGGTGGCGCATGCCCTGGATGATGCCGATCGTCTCGTAGTGGACGGTGCCGTCGGGGTCGCAGCGGTAGTCCGGCATCCGGTCGAGCACGGCCGTCGCCATCCGCTTGAACACCGTGCGGGCGACGTTGGAGCCGATGCAGCGGTGGATGCCGAGGCCGAAGCTGCTGTGCCGGTTGCCCTTGCGGTCCAGGTGGACCCGGTCGGGGTCGGCGAAGACGGCGGGGTCGCGATTGGCCATCGCCCAGGACAGCCACAGGCGTTCACCCTCCTCGAACCGCTGGCCGGCGATCTCGCAGTCGGCGGAGATCGTACGGCCGTCGCCCGGGGCGGGGGCGAAGTAGCGCAGGAACTCCTCGGTCGCCGAGTCCAGCAGGGTTGCCCGCTCGCGGCTGAGCCGGTCCCGCTCAGCGGGATGCTCGGACAGCCATTCCAGCGCGTGCGCGGTGAGCGCGGTCGTGGTGTCGAAGCCGCCGCCGATGAGCAGGGCGAGGACGCCGACCAGTTCCTCGTCGGGCGGGGAGCTGCCGTTGATGTCCGCGCGGACGAGGGCGTCGATCAGGCCGGGCCGGGGATGCTGCCGGACGTCCACGATGGACGTGTACAACGCCATGCCCATGTTCCGGCTCATCTCGGCCACGCGCGGCATGTCCGGGGAGTCGGGCGGGGTGTAGACGGAGGCGTGGGCGGGTTCGTTGTAGACCGTCCAGTCCGCCAGCGGGATGCCCATCATCGCGAGGGTGAGGACGGCGGGGACGATGTTGGCGAGGTCGTCGACGAAGTCGATGCTGCCCTCCTCGATCCGCTCGTCGAGGCAGGCGCGGACCACCTCGTCGACGAAGGGGATCCAGCGGGCGACGGCCGCCGGGGAGAGGTAGGGGTTGAGGGTCTGGCGGTAGTGGCGCTGCTCGGGCGGGTCCATCTCCAGGAACCCGCCCTGCACTTCGCGGGCGCGCGGCGGCGAGGGGATGGTGATGCCCTTGTAGCCGCGGCGTTCGCCCTTGACGTCGTGGTCGTTGGAGAGGAACTCGGCGGACCGGGCCAGTTCGAAGACCTCGCGGTTGCCGCTGGCGACCCAGTGGCCGCCGTGGGTGTCGGTCCAGGCGATGGGGCACTGGCCGTGCAGTTCGTGGGTGATGTCCTCGAACTCGGTGCGGTACTCGGGTGTGTGCCGGTCGAAGTGCACCCGGTGTTTCTTGCGTTCGTCGTCGGTGCCGGCCTCGCTCATGGCTCTGTCCTTGTCCTTGTGTTCGGGGAAGTCGGCCCGCTCAGGAGAGCTGGATGGCCCGTTCGGGGCAGGAGTGCGCGGCTTCCCGGACCTGCTCCTCCTGGTCGGCCGGGACCTCTTCGCTCACGGCCGAGGAGTGGCCGTCGATGTCGTCGAGCTGGAATGCCTTCGGAGCGATCATCGCGCAGAGCGTATGGCCCTGGCAGCGCTCCGGATCGACCCGGACCTTCACGCTAATCTCCCTGTTGACCTGGGGTTTTGGTTGGTTCAGCGGCGCCAGTCGTACCACTTGAGGTAGCCGCCCGCGTCCACCCGCAGCTGGGTGCCGGTGATGTAGCGGGCCTCGTCGGAGGCGAGGAAGAGCAGGGCGTTGCTGATGTCGCGGGGTTCGACGTACGGGATCGGCATGGCCTGCTGCACGGCGAAGGACGGCTCGGCGTCCTCGCGGGTGGGGTGGGCGAGGTCGGGCCGGAAGGACTCGTACATCGACTCGTTCTGGAGCATGTGCGTGTCGACGTTGGTGGGGTGCAGGACGTTGGCGCGCTGCCCCAACGGGGCGAGGTTGCGGGCGAGTTCGTGGACGTACTCGGACAGGGCGCGCTTGGCGAACGCGTAGCCCGCGCCGCCCGGGTTGGAGCCCGGGGTCTGCACGATGCCGTGGTCCATGAGGGCCGCGGTCGAGCCGGTGGCGATGACGGAGGCGCCCTCGCGCAGGTGCGGCAGGCAGATCTGGATGGTGTTGATGGTGCCGATCAGGTCGACGTCGACGGCGTCGCACCAGGCCTGCATCTTGGGTTCGCCGCGCAGCGGGGCGATACCGGCCTGGGCCACCACGATGTCCAGACCGCCGAGCCGCTCCAGGCCCGCCGCAAGAGCCTCGCGCAGCTGGGCGGTGTCGCGGACGTCCGCCTGGCGGGCGACGATCCGCCGGCCCTGTTCCTCGACCAGGCGGACGGTCTCCTTGAGGTCCTCGGGGGTGGCCATCGGGTAGCGGACCGTCTCGAAGTCGCGGCAGATGTCCACCGCGATGATGTCGGCGCCCTCCTCGGCCAGGCGCACGGCGTGGCTGCGGCCCTGACCGCGCGCCGCGCCGGTGATGAACGCGACCTTGCCCTCGACTCGTCCCATGGGCGGTGTCCTTTCTTCCGTGGTTGTTCTCCGCTCGGCGGGCGCCGGCCACGGTCAGCCGGTGCCCGAGGGGGCCAGTACGGCCGTCAGCGCGTCGAGGGCCGGGGCGAGGGCGCCGAGTTCGGCACCGAGTTCACCGGCGACCGCGTGCACGACGTCGAGGTCCTTGCCGAGGAACTCGGCCGTGGAGCTTGCGAATTCGGCGACCGACCCGCGCCGTACGACGCCCGCGAGGGCGCGGCTCGACGCGCTGCCGTGAGTGAGGGCGTCCAGCAGGAGCCGCTCGTCGAGGCCCAGTTGGCGGCCGAGCCGGGCGGCGTGGGCGAGCAGTCCGATCTGGGCGGCGAAGACGGTGTTGTTGACGAGTTTCACGCGCTGGCCCGCGCCGAGCGGGCCGACGTGCAGCACCGGGTCGCCGTAGGCGCGCAGGACCGGCCGGATCCGGGCGACCGCGTCCTGGGCACCGCCGACGTAGAGGGTGATCCGGCCGCCCGCCACGTCCGGCGGGCCGCCGCTGACCGGGGCGTCGACGACGCCGATGCCGCGGGGCGCCGCCCGCTCCGCCACGGCCTCGACGGTGTGCGGACTCGCGGTGGTGTGGACGACGAGGATGCCGCCGGCCGGCATCGCGTCGAGCAGCCCGCTTTCGAGGCAGACCTCGCGCACCTGCTCGTCGGTGCGGACGCACACCAGCACGGCGTCGGCCCCCTCGCCGACCTCCGCGACCCCGGGGACGACCTCCGCGGGTTCCCTGGTGAGGGCCCCGCGGGCCGCGTCCGACCGGGCGGCGACCCGCACCCGGTGACCGGCCTCCGCGAGCCGTCGCACCATGGGCAGGCCCATCCGACCGGCCCCCACGACTCCGATCACAAGAATCTCCCTTCCGGATGCGAGAACCATACTTTCACCGAACGGTGCCCGGAAGTCCCGAGTAACGACTTTGTGTCACGGCGCGACAGAAGCAGCGGCACGACTCCGAGTGGGTGCCCTTCCAACCGTTCCCCGGTATGGTTCTCAAAATCGAGAACCATATTTCCACCGAGGGTGGTCACGTCCACGGTCTGGAGGAGTTCATGGAGCGCAGGACCTGCGGGGAAGTGGCCGGATGAGCGGCGACGGCCCGCTGGCCGGGATACGGGTGCTGGAAGTGGCGATGTACGGGTTCGTCCCGTCCGCCGGAGCCGTGCTCGCCGACTGGGGCGCGGACGTGATCAAGGTCGAGCACGCGGTCAACGGGGATCCGCAGCGCGGACTGCGGCAGACCGGCGCGTTCAAGATAGAGGGCGACCCCAACCCGAACATCGAGCACGCCAACCGGGGCAAGCGCAGCATCGGCCTGGACATGGCGCGGCCCGAGGGCAGGGAGGTGCTGTACGAACTGGCCCGGCGCGCGGACGTGTTCCTGACCAGCTTCCTCCCGTCGGCGCGGCAGAGGTTCGGCATCGACGTCGAGGACATCCGCGAGGTCAACCCGCGGATCGTCTACGCCCGGGGCAGCGCGCTCGGCCCGCGCGGCGGGGAGGCGGACAAGGGCGGGTACGACATGACCGCGTTCTGGGCCCGCGCCGGTACGGCGGCCAGCCTCACACCGCCGGGCACGCCCGGCATGATCCCGCCGCCCGGCCCGGCCTACGGGGACACCATCTCGGGCACGAACCTCGCCGGGGGCATCGCCGCCGCCCTGCTGAAGCGCGAGCGCACGGGCGAACCGTCCGTCGTGGACGTCTCGTTGCTGGGCAGCGGGGTGTGGGCCCTGGGACACGGGATCGCCCTGTCGCTCCGCCTGGACCGGCCGATGGTCGCACCGCCCACCGGGGCGCACGGCTCCCCCACCAACCCGCTGTCCGGGCTGTACCGCACGGCCGACGACCGCTGTCTGGCGTTCGTGATGATGCAGCCGGGCAAGTTCTGGGCGGACGTGTGCCGGCACATCGGCCGGCCCGAACTGGCGGATGATCCACGGTTCGCGAGCGCCGAACTGATCGCCGCGCACACGGCGGAGGCCGTCGCGATCCTGCGCGAGGTCATCGCCACGGGCACGCTCGCCGAGTGGACCGAGCGGTTCGCGACGCTGGCCGGGCCGTGGGCGCCCGTGCAGGACTCGCTACAGGTCGGTTCGGACGCACAGGTCCGGGCGAACGAGTACCTCGTGCGCGCCGGTGAACTCGAACTCGCCGCGAACCCGGTCCAGTTCGACGTCGCCGCGCCCCGGCTGGGCCCTGCCCCGGAGTTCGCCGCCCAGACCGAGGAGGTCCTGCTGGAGCTGGGGCTGGACTGGGAACGCATTCTGGCGCTGAAGGCGGCGGGGGCGGTGACGTAGCCCCCCACGACCGCTCCTACCAGCACGGTGGAGAGCTTGGCTCTCGCACATCGGGACTCACCTTGCCGCAACGAAAGAAGGGCCGCACCCATATGCCCGTCACCGTCACCGAACTCACCCCCACCACCGGTGTGGAGATCACCGGCCTCTCCGGGAACCGGCTGGTCGACCGGGGCGTCGCGGAGGAATGCCTGGCCGCGCTGGAGCGGCGCGGGGTGGTGATCTACCGCGAGGCCGACATCGACGACGACGATCTGGTCGCCTTCGGCCGGCTGCTCGGCGAGGTCGTCCCGCTGCCGATGGGCGGCCATCCGACGCACCGCGAGATCCAGCGGATCACCCGGGACCCGGCGAAGAGCCCGCTGGCCGCCTACCGCGAGTCCACCTTCTTCTGGCACATCGACGGCACGACCCAGCGGATACCCGGCAAGGCGACGCTTCTGACGGCACGGCAGGTGTCGGGGGACGGCGACGGCGACACCGAGTTCGCCAACACCTTCGCCGCGTACGAGGCGCTGCCGGAGGCGGAGCGGAAGGAACTGGACGGCCTGCGCGTCGTGCACAGCTTCGCGGCCTCGCAGCTTCTGGTGACACCGGACCCGTCGCCGAAGGAGCGGGCGGCCTGGGACCGCAACCCGGCCCGCGAGCACCCGCTGGTGTGGACCCGGCGCAACGGCCGCAGGTCGCTGCTGATCGGCGCGACGGCCGGCGAGGTGACCGACCGGCCGCCGGACGAGGGCCGCAGGCTGCTGGACCGGCTCCTCGACTGGGCGACCCAGCCCCGGTTCACCCTGCGCCACCGCTGGCGCCAGGGCGACCTCGTCATCTGGGACAACACCGGGATGCTGCACCGGGCGCTGCCCTACGGCCCCGCCTCCTCCCGGCTGATGCACCGCACGTCCCTGCTCGGCGAGGAGGCGGTCGTATGAGCGAGCGGCGCACGGCGCTCGTGACGGGCGGCGGCTCGGGTATCGGCCGCGCCATCGCCCAGCGGCTCGCCGAGGACGGCTTCGCCACGGCCGTACTCGACCTCAACGCCGAGGCGGCCGAGCAGGTCGCCGAGGAGGCACGGCAGAAGGGGCACGAGGCGGTCGCCTTCGGGGGCGTCGACGTGTCCGACCGGGCGCAGGTGAACGACGCGGTGCAGCGGGTCCGGGACGTGCTGGGCGGGCCGGTGCAGGTACTGGTCAACAACGCGGGCGTCAGCGGGTTCGGCCCCTTCCTGAAGATCACCGACGAGACCTGGGACCGGATCATGGCCGTGAACCTCAACGGCCCGTTCTACCTCTGCCAGGCGGTCGTGCCCGACATGAAGGAGGCCGGCTGGGGGCGGATCGTGAACATCTCGTCGTCCAGTACGCATTCGGGGCAGCCGTACATGGCGCACTACGTCGCCTCGAAGGCCGGACTCGTCGGCTTCACCAAGTCCCTGGCGCTGGAGCTGGGTCCGGTCGGCATCACCGTGAACACCATCCCGCCCGGCTTCATCGACACCCCGATGCTGCGGGCCTCCGAGGAACGCGGCCTGCTGGGCGGTTCGGTGGACCACCACGCGGAGCTGACCCCGGTACGGCGTCCGGGGCGCCCGGAGGACATCGCCGCCGCGTGCTCGTTCCTGGTGTCCGAGGAGGCCGGGTACATCACCGGGCAGGTGATCGGGGTGAACGGGGGCCGCAACACCTGAGCCCCGGGCCGGGCCGGCCGTACGCCGGACGGGTATGTGACGCATTCGGCGTGTCCGTACCGTCGCGCGCGTCCGTCACCGCTTCGATGATGGCGCCGTGACGAGACGCCCGAGGCCGGGCCGGGCACGTCCGAAGCCGGGCCGGGCAGGTCACTTCCGGCGGTCGAGTGCCCGGTCCGCGGCCTCCCAGTGCGCGTCCGCGGCCCACAGCCGGGCGAAGGCGCGCACCGCGTCGTCCGCCGAAGTGCCGTCGTCCAGCACGTGTTTGATCTGCGCGGCGGGTCCGGTGGCGAGGGCACGCGCCACAGCACGCCATTCCGTCTCGAAGGAGGCGCGCGGCACCACCCGGTCCACCAGGCCGACCCGCTCCGCCTCGGTGGCGTCGAGGACGGCGCCGGTGCCCGCGAGCAGCAGGGCCCGGCCACGGCCGATCAGGGCGGCGAGCCGTTCGGCGCCGCCCCAGGCGGGCATGATCGCAAGGGTCACCTGGGTGAAGCCGATCCTGATGTCGTCGGCCGCGATCCGGATGTCGGCGGCGACGGCGACCTCGGCCCCGCCGCCCAGCGCATGGCCGTTGAGCGCGGCGACGACGGGGGCGGGAAAGCTTGCGATGCGGTCGCAGAGGCCCCGCATCCGCCAGGCCATGGCCGCCGCGTCCTCCTCGGTGCGGATCGCGGCGAGTTCCTTGAGGTCCCCTCCGGAGACGAACGCCCGGTCCCCCGCTCCCCTGATCACCAGCGCCCGCGCGCCGGCCGCCGCGTCCAGCGCCTTCTCCAGCTCGTCCATCGTGGCGAGCGAGATGGCGTTGCGGGCCTGGGGGCGGTCGATCGTGAGGACGGCCAGGCCGTCGTCCAGCTCGAGATCGATCACGTCATTCCCCTCTGACGATATTGGCATTCTCCATAAGCGAGAATAACGTATGCGCCGCTGAGCGCCGCAAGCCCGACGCCTCGAAGAGCCGCCCGTCGCAGTGGAGGTAGCCGCAGATGCGAGAGATCCCCGTCGAGTTGACCGAGCGTTACGCAGCCGAGGGCTGGTGGACCGAGGAGACGGTCGGCGACCTGCTGACCCGGGGGCTGGCGGCGGCGCCGGACACCGAGTTCCGGGTGCACTCGGCCGCCCGCCCCTGGGAAGGCACCTTCCGGGACGTCGAAGCGGTCGCGCGGCGACTGGCGGGCGGGCTGCGGGAACGGGGTGTGGGGCCGGGCGACGCCGTGGCCTTCCAGCTGCCCAACTGGATGGAGGCCGCCGCGGTGTTCTGGGCCTCGGCGCTCCTCGGGGCGACGGTCGTGCCGATCGTGCACTTCTACGGGCGCAAGGAGGTCGGCTACATCCTCGACGCCGTCCGGCCGCGCGTCTTCGTCACCGCCGAGCGGTTCGGGCGGCTGGAGTTCCGGCCGGACCTGTGCGCGGACGTGCCGGTGGTCGGCGTGGTGGGCCGCGACTTCGACGCGCTGCTCGCCGGCGAACCGCTCACGGAGCCGCTCCCGGCCGACCCGTCCGCCCCCGCCCTGATCGCCTTCACCTCCGGTACGACCCGCGACCCGAAGGGCGTCGTGCACAGTCACCGGACCCTGGGCCACGAGACCCGCCAGCTCGCCGCGAGCTACCCGCCGGACCGTGGCCGCCAGCTCACCGCCGCCCCGGTGGGCCACTTCATCGGCATGGTGAACGCCTTCCTGATCCCCGTCCTGGACGGCACCCCCGTGCACCTCACCGACGTCTGGGACCCGGCCGGGGCCCTGCGGCTGATGCGGGATCACCAACTCCACATCGGGGGCGGGGCGCCGTACTACGTCACCAGCCTCCTCGACCACCCCGACTTCACCGAGGAGCACCTGCGGTACCTGCGGTACGCGGGGCTCGGCGGCTCGTCCGTGCCGGCGGCCGTCACCACCCGGCTGGCCGGCCTCGGGATCCGGGTGTTCCGGGCGTACGGCAGCACCGAGCATCCCTCGATCACCTCGTCCCGGCACGACGCCCCCGAGCCCAAGCGGCTGTTCACGGACGGGACCGCGCTGCCGGGTGTCGAGATCCGGCTGGCCGAGGACGGGGAGATCCTCAGCCGGGGCCCGGACCTGTGCCTCGGCTACACCGATCCGGCCCTGACGGCGCGGGCGTTCGACGAGGAGGGCTGGTACCGCACCGGCGACCTCGGCGAGCTGGACGAGGACGGGTATCTCACGATCACCGGCCGCAAGGCGGACCTGATCATCCGGGGCGGCGAGAACATCAGCGCGCTGGAGGTCGAGGAGGTCCTCCTCACGATGCCCGGGGTCGCGGAGGCCGCGGTCGTCGCCGCCCCCGACGCCCGGCTCGGCGAACACGCGGCCGGGTTCCTGCGGATGCTCCCCGGACACCCGCTGCCCGGCCTCGACGCGATGCGGGCGCACTTCGAGCGGGCGGGGCTGGCCCGGCAGAAGTGGCCGGAGGAGTTGCACCAGGTGGCGGAGTTCCCACGGACGGCGAGCGGCAAGGTGCAGAAGTTCCGGCTCCGTCAGGACATTGCCGTAGGCACCTGAAGAGAATAGCATTCTCTCAAATCGCAAAGGAGGGTCTCATGTCGCGTGCGCTGCCGTATCCGCTCTTCGACGCGGACAACCACCTGTACGAGACCGAGGAGGCGCTGACCCGGTTCCTCCCCAAGCAGTACGCGGGAGCGATCGAGTACGTGCAGGTCCGCGGCCGTACGAAGATCGCGATCCTGGGCCAGATCAGCGAGTACATCCCGAACCCCACCTTCGAGGTGGTCGCCCGGCCCGGCGCGATGGAGGAGTACTTCCGGATCGGCAACCCGGACGGCAAGTCCCGCCGGGAGATCTTCGGGGAGCCGATGCGCTCGATCCCCGCCTACCGGGAACCCGGCCCGCGCCTGGAGCTGCTCGACGAACTCGGGGTGCAGCGCACGCTGATGTTCCCGACGCTGGCGAGCCTCATCGAGGAGCGGATGCGCCACCACCCGGAGCTCATCCACGCCGTCATCCACTCGCTCAACGAGTGGCTGCACGCGACCTGGTCCTTCAACTACAAGGACCGCATCTTCACCACCCCCGTGATCACCCTCCCCATCGTCGAGAAGGCGATCGCGGAGCTCAACTGGGCCGTGGAGCGCGGCGCGAGGGCGATTCTCGTCCGGCCCGCCCCCGTGCCCGGCTACGGCGGCTCGCGCTCCTTCGCGATGGAGGAGTTCGACCCGTTCTGGAAGCGGGTCGTGGAGACCGGCGTGCTGGTGGCGATGCACTCCTCCGACAGCGGGTACTCCCGGTACGCCAACGACTGGGAGGGCACCTCCGCCGAGATGCTGCCCTTCAAGTCGAACGCCTTCCGCCAGGTGAACGAGTGGCGGCCGATCCAGGACGCGGTGGCCTCCTGGGTCTGCCACGGCGCGCTGTTCCGCTTCCCCGAGCTGAAGATCGCCCTCATCGAGAACGGCTCGTCCTGGGTGGCCCCGCTCCTCGACCAACTCGCCGACGTCCACAAGAAGATGCCGGAGCAGTTCCTCGGCGACCCGGTGCAGGCCGTCAAGGACAGCATCCACGTCAGCCCGTTCTACGAGGAGAACCTGGGCGAACTGGTCGACCTCATCGGCGTCGACCGGGTGCTGTTCGGCTCGGACTACCCGCATCCGGAGGGCCTGGCCCAGCCGACCTCCTACGTGGACGCCATCCAGGGGCTCGACCCGGCCGACCAGGCGAAGATCATGGGCGGCAACCTGTCCCGGCTGATCCCGGCGTGAGCGGGAGAGGGCTTCTCTCGTGAGGTGGGAGACCATCCCCCGGATGGTGCTGAGCGCGGCCGACCGCTTCGGTGACGCCGAAGCGGTCGTGGACGGACCGCTGCGCCTCACCTTCGCCCAACTCGCCGAGCGGGTACGGGTGGCGGCGGGTGCCTTCGCCGCACTGGGGGTCGGCAGGGGCGACCGGGTGGCGATCTGGGCGCCCAACTCCGCCGAGTGGATCGTGGCCGCGTTCGGGCTGCTGACCGCCGGCGGGGTACTCGTCCCGGTCAACACCCGGTTCAAGGCGGCCGAGGCGCACGACATCGTCGTCCGCAGCCGAGCCAAGGCAGTACTGGTCCAACAGGGCTTCCTGGGCCTGGAGTTCACCGGACCGCCCGGCGTGCCGGTGATCGACCTCAAGTCCGGTTTCCTGGAGAGCGGTTCGCCCCTCGAACGCCACGTCGACGGTGACGACGTGGCGGACATCGTCTTCACCTCGGGGACGACGGGCCGTCCCAAGGGCGTCCTGATGACCCACGCCCAGACGCTGCGCCTGTACGAGGAGTGGTGCGACCTCGCCGATCTGCGGGCGGGCGACCGCTATCTGATCGTCAATCCGTTCTTCCACATCTTCGGCTACAAGGCGGGCTGTATCGCCTCCCTGATCCGCGGCGCCACGATCCTGCCCGTACCGGTCTTCGACGTGGAGCGGGTGCTCGACCTGGTCGAGCGGGAACGCGTGACGATGCTGCCGGGCCCGCCGACCCTCTACCACTCCCTCCTGGAGGCCCGGGCGAAGGGCGGCCGGGACCTGTCCTCCCTGCGCTGTGCCGTCACCGGCGCGGCCGACATCCCCGTCGAACTCATCCGCCGGATCAGCGAGGAACTCCCCTTCCGCTCGATCATGACGGGGTACGGCCTCTCGGAGGCGGGCACGGTGACCGCCTCCCGCCCCGGCGACTCCTTCGAGGACATCGCGACCACCGTCGGCACCCCCTGCGACGGCGTGGAGATCCGCGTCGCCGGCGACGGGGAGGTGCTGGTGCGCGGCTACAGCGTGATGCGCGGATACCTCGACGACCCGGCGGCGACCGCCGAGACCGTGGACCAGGACGGCTGGCTGCACACCGGCGACCTCGGCACCCTGGACGACCGGGGGCACCTGAGGATCGTGGGCCGCAAGAAGGACATGTTCCTGGTCGGCGGCTTCAACGCCTACCCGGCGGAGATCGAGGGCTTCCTGCTGCGGCACCCGGCGGTGGCCCAGGTCGCGGTGATCGGCGTGCCGGACGCGCGGATGGGGCAGGTCGGCAAGGCGTTCGTGGTGCGGCACGGGCCGGTGACCGAGGCGGAGCTGATCGCCTGGAGCCGCGAGCGCATGGCCGGGTTCAAGGTGCCCCGGTCCGTGGAGTTCCGCGAGGAGTTGCCGCTCAACGCCACGGGCAAAGTGATGAAGGACCTACTGCGATGAAGGCCGACGGGAACCGCGACCGGGTTCCCGCCCTGGAGAACGGAGATCTCTCGTGACGACGAACGGCACTGCCGACCCGACGGCGGATCTGTCACTGGCCCGGCTGGAGCGCCTCGACGACGAGATCATCGCGCTTCTCGCCCGCCGCCGCGCGATGGCCCAGGAGCTCCCGGCCCCGGCCCGCGCCCGCGCCGCCGACCCGGCCTTCGCGGAGACCGTACGCGGCATCACGGGCCGCTACCGCCAGGAACTCGGCGGCGCCGGCGAACTCGTCGCCCGCGCGGTCATGGTGCTGTGCGATCCGAGCCGCGAGGCCTGAAGAAAGCTTCTTTCGCACCCGGGCCCCTCAGGTCTTCGCCCTCGGGTGGCCACCCCTGGGCGGTCGCTTCGAGGGCGCCGCATTGCTGCGTACCCATCCCACGCCCTGCGCGGGTGTGGTCCCCGACACATCGAGGGAGTGCGGAAAGGCACAGGTCGTAGCCCCACAGGGGTCGTTGACACGGCCGGAGATTTGGCCGTACAAATCTGAACAGTGGACCGGTCAGCCGGGCGGCGGGAAGAGAAGGAGGCGGACATGACCCATCTCTTCGCGTCCCGGACCGCCGTGGAGATCGCGCTCGACGCGGTGCGCAGCCACGGCGGCCACAGTGGCTGAGTGGCCCCAGCGGGAGAGGCAACGCGAGAGCACGTACTACCGGCTTGCGCGGGAGCTGCGGGCTGCCGTCCTGCGGCACGACTACCCGGACGGGGTGCGGCTGCCGACGGAGGCCGAGCTGGCCGGAACGTACGGGGTGAGCCGGCAGACGGTGCGGCGGGCGTTCCAGGACCTGGTCACGGAGGGGCTGGTGTACCGGGTGCCGGGGCGCGGGACGTTCGCCACGCCACGGGAGGAGCAGTACCTACGGCAGTTCGGCTCGGTGGACGACCTGATGGGGCTGTCCATCGACACCCGCATGGACGTCGTCACACCGCTGCACCAGCGGGTCGACGTCGACGCGGCG
Source organism: Streptomyces sp. NPDC048278 (assembly GCF_040652195.1). NCBI lineage: Bacteria > Bacillati > Actinomycetota > Actinomycetes > Kitasatosporales > Streptomycetaceae > Streptomyces > Streptomyces sp. NPDC048278. Next base: position 1,588 of record NZ_JBEZLP010000040.1, on the reverse strand, counting down.
GGCCGGCTGGGCCTGCGCACGGACCAGGTGCACAAGCTGGCCTTCCTCCGGCTGCACGAGGACGTCGCGTTCTGCCACACCTCGGTCTGGCTGCCGCCCTCCGTCGGCCGACTCCTGGAGCCGGTCACGGAGTTGACGCTGCCGGGCACACCCAACGCGTTCACCGTCATCGGCCTGCTCGACCAGCGGCTGCCGGAACCGATCGCCGAGGCGGAACAGAGCATCACCGTCGCCGAGGCCACGCCGGACATCGCCCGGCATCTGGGCTGCGCGCCGGGCCGCGCCCTGCTGCGCGTCGACCGCGTCTACCAGACCCTGGCCGGACAGGCCGTCGAACTCGCCATCAGCCACTTCCTGCCCGAGCACTACTCGTACCGCGTGCGGCTGCGGCGCAGCGGCCAGTGATGCCCGCCCAACACCGTTGAGGAGAAAGAACCTTGAGCTTGAGGATCGTTGTCACTGTGAAGTACGTGCCCGACGCCACCGGCGACCGGCACTTCGCCGATGACCTGACCGTCGACCGTGACGACGTGGACGGTCTCCTCTCCGAGCTGGACGAGTACGCGGTCGAGCAGGCGCTGCAGATCTCGGAGAATTCCGATGACGACGTCGAGGTGACCGTTTTGACGGTGGGTCCCGAGGACGCCAAGGACGCGCTGCGCAAGGCGTTGTCGATGGGTGCGGACAAGGCGATCCACGTCGAGGACGACGACCTGCACGGCACCGACGCCATCGGCACCTCGCTGGTGCTGGCGAAGGCGATCGAGAAGGCCGGCTTCGACCTGGTGGTCTCCGGTATGGCCTCGACCGACGGCACCGCGGGTGTGGTTCCCGCGCTGCTGGCGGAGCGGCTGGGTGTCCCGCAGGTCACCCTGCTCTCCGAGGTCTCCGTCGAGGACGGCACGGTCAAGGGCCGTCGTGACGGGGATGCCGCCAGCGAGCAGCTGGAGGCCTCGCTTCCGGCGGTGGTGTCGGTGACCGACCAGTCGGGTGAGGCGCGGTACCCGTCGTTCAAGGGCATCATGGCCGCGAAGAAGAAGCCGGTGGCGTCCTGGGACCTGTCCGACCTCGACATCGAGGCGGAGGAGGTCGGTCTGGAGGGTGCCTGGACGGCGGTCCAGGATGCCACCGCGCGTCCGGCCCGTACGGCGGGCACGATCGTCAAGGACGAGGGCGAGGGCGGCAAGCAGCTCGCCGAGTTCCTCGCAAGCCAGAAGTTCATCTGATCGAGTTGGAGTCCCATTCTCATGGCTGAAGTCCTCGTCTACGTCGACCACGTGGACGGTGCCGTCCGCAAGCCCACTCTGGAGCTGCTGACGCTGGCCCGCCGTATCGGTGAGCCCGTCGCGGTTGCGCTGGGTGCCGGTGCCGCCGACACCGCCGCCGTCCTCGCCGAGCACGGCGCGACCCGCGTGCTGACGCACGACGCGTCCGAGTACGCCGACTACCTGGTCGTCCCGAAGGTCGACGCGCTCCAGGCCGCGGTGGCCGCCGTGTCCCCGGCCGCCGTGCTGGTCCCCTCCTCCGCCGAGGGCAAGGAGATCGCCGCCCGCCTCGCGCTGCGCATCAACTCCGGCATCATCACCGA
>NZ_JBEZLP010000039.1:0-100004 GCF_040652195.1 Streptomyces sp. NPDC048278 | reverse complement strand
CACGAACTCCCGCCACCTGACGGCGCATCAGCCCAGTACACTCACGAACACACCCCTGACCAGCAGGAATAGCGAACTGCAACTGGAGTACTAGGGCGACATCGTAGGTATCTCGCGCGCGTGTTGCTGCAGCCGGTGCCGTGCCGCCACCGGGATTTCGTGTACCGCAAAGAAAGCCACCCTGCGCACGGGTTCGCCGCGAGTGCAGATCGACTTCAGGTCGTCGTGGATCTTCCCGTCCAACGGCGCCTTCTGTACGGATGCCGCCAGGACCCAGGGCTCCGTGGTGGCGCGCCCGACGAACCCGTCCGCCCTGGGCAGCTCGTGTGGCAGGTTCGTGTAGTACGACTCGGCATCACGTCCCTGGTCCCCGCCAGCACTCACCGGACCGGTAGCCGGCACGATGTTGCTGCTCAGTTGGCGCAGCGCAATCTGAAACACGATCTGCTCGAACACGTGATGCTCGTTGCGGCCCGCCAACTGCTCGCGCAGAAACTGGATATAGCGTTCGGTCTCAGGGAAAGTCGCCACACAAGGATTCTCTCCCACACCACTGACAACGGGCCCCTTCTGTCGGTGGGTACGTCGTGAGCCCTGATCAGCCGCCCACCCACGATCGGGGCGGACAGACGTGATGCATGACCGCGTCAGGGCCGAGAGGGCCCGATGATTGGGGCAGGTCGAAGTCGCGGCTGCTGTGCGAGTGAGCGGTCGGCGGAGCGGCGGCGCCAGCCTGGCGAGAGCGCGGCGAGGTCTGGGTCACGTTGCAGGGTTCTACGGGATGGCTTGGGGACCAGGCGGTGTGCGCGATGGTGCACGACGGAGCCTGCTATGCACGCTATCCATCCTGATTAAGTCTGTTATATACATAAAATACGCTTGACCTCTACTCCTGGGGGTCAAGGGGTCGCAGGTTCAAATCCTGTCGTCCCGACTCGATGGAGTCGTAGGTGAAGGGGCGGTCCCGGAGAAATCCGGGGCCGCCCCTTCACCGTTCAAGCCGTACGGCCGCGTCCGAGCTCCGAGGCGGCCCGTACTCCCGTTGCCCGGTCGGCTGCTCGCCCGGAGGCGATCCGGAGCCCTCGCTGATGCCGCGGTGACGCCTCCGTAACGGTCCCCCTGCCAACGTAGCCATCGCCGGACGGGCCTGGACGACCCGCCGGGACCGGACTACCAGCGGGGGAATCATGTCGGCATTCGGGGACCGGGCGCTGCTCGCACTGAGTGACCCTGTCGCTCTGGGGGCGTTGCTGTCGCCCACCGACGGCTCGGGTGACCAGCGGGTCCGCACCATGCTGGCCTCGGTCTACGACCTGTCGGCCGTCCGGCTCGACACGATCACCGACGCACGGGTGCGGGAGATCGCCCTGCAACGGCCGCTGTTCCCGACCGGCCGCCGGGACGGGGCGTGGTCGCAACTCGTACCGTCCTACACACGTACGGAACTGACCCTGACCGTGCCCGAGCCCACCCGGCCGGTCTGGATCGACCTGCGCGCCACCGTCGACGTCACGCTGGTCGCCGAGATCGACCCGGCCGGCGCGGAATCGGTGGTGGCCCGGGCGTTCGACGACTTCGCCACCTTCGACGAGTTCCGGGCGAGGTTCACATTCTTCGATCTCGACGCCTTCCTCGCCGAGCACGGAATCAGCACGGTCGAGGAGCTGAAGGACGCCTTCCACTACGTGGTCGCGGACATACAGCTGCGCACACCACCCCCCTTCGACCCCGGCGACCCGGCGAACACGCACACCCTGCCGGTCACCCTGGCGGCCGTGGTCGTCGACCCGTTCGACCTGGCCGGCGGGCTGCGCGCCACCCGGCTCGTACGGGAGGCGGCCCGGCCCCTGACCGGCCCGGTCCCCGCCGGGCTCCCGGCCGAGGCCACCGAGGCCTACGCGACGGCCCTCGTCATCGCCGCCGACGGCCTGCCCGACGGGCTCGCCGCGGCGGACGTCGAACGGCTCTGTGCCGCCGAAGGCGTCGTCAGCCTCTTCCTGCCGGCCTCGTGAGGAAGCCCGTCATGACAGCGACCGAGGAGCGGGCCGACCGGCCCGGGACCCGGCTCACCCCTATCCGCCACCGATTCGGCCTGACCGGCCCCGCCATGGAGGAGAACCCTGATGCCCGTTCGGTATATACGGGTTGACCCGACCGTCAACCTGTTCGCACCGGCCGTCCGCGCGTTCGGCACGATCGCGATCGTGGGCCGCGTGACCACCCCGGCCCCCACCTCGCCCGCGTCCGCGTCGGCCTCGGCCTCGGCGTCGGCGTCGGCCAAGAAGTCGGCCGCCGCGGACGCGGCAGCGGCCGTGCCGCCCACGCCGGTCGCGTTCACCAGCCCGGACAAGGCGGAGGAGACCTTCCCGGGGGAACTCGGCAAGGCTCTCACGCTGGTCTTCAAGCAGAGCCCCGGCCCGACTCTCGTCTACGGCGTCCCGGTCGACGCCACCGCGCCGGACTGGAAGGGCGCGCTTTCGGCCGTCGCCGGCCTGAACGTCCAGCTCGTCGTGGTCGCCAACACCCCGATCGACGCCACCTCGAAGGCCCCCGACGGCCCCATAGGCCTGCTCTCCGCCCACGTCACCTCGGTGTCCGACACGGGTGCCGACGGGATGGAGCGCATGGGTGTCGCGATGCTGCCCAAGGGCAGCGCGGACCCGAAGGTGATCCTGCCCAACGAGCGGATGGTCTACATCGCGCACAACAGCGACGAGGACGCGGCGGTGGCCGTGACCGGCACCATCGCGGGCTACGAACCCTTCGTGTCGCTGCTGCTGAAGCAGGTGAACATCGAGAGCCCGCCGTTCAACCCCACCGACATCGACACCCTGAACGGACCGACGGAGGTCTCCGGATCGGGCCCGACGGGAGCCGGTGTCAACTGGCTGACAACTCCGGCGCTCATCCCCGGCAACGGCGTCTACATGGGCGAGGGCTACACCGGCAACCCCGGCAGCCCCAAGAAGTACATCGACGTCTGCCGCTTCATCGACCACCTGTCCTTCCTGCTCAAGGCACAGCTCATCGGCTCGATCGGGAACGTGCGGATCAGCAGGTCCGGGCTGCGCGCCCTGGTCGCCCAGATGGAGGCGGTGCTCAGCCCCTTCGTGGACGCCGGCGTCCTCAACAGCTTCGAGATCGTCGTCCCCGTCCTCGCCCTCCTGGACAAGGACCCGGCCACGCTCACCACCGACGAGGCGAACCGGATCCACACCGCCGAGGTGCAGCGCCTCGTGCAGGTGCTGGCAGCCGTCGAGTACGCGGGCGCCGTGCACCGGATCTCCATCGACCTGAAGTTCGAGTAGGGAACTTCGACCAGCCACATCCCACTAGGAAGGCACACCTGATGGCCGACTGGAACACACGCCTCGAAGTGAAACTCGGGGACTCCACCATCACCCCCATCTCGACGTTCACCCCGACCTTCAACGCGCCGCACACCGTGCTGCACAGCGTCGAGGCGGACAACGTCGGGTTCGTCCGCCAGCCCGCGACGTTCACGTTCACCATGGGCGTGCCGGCGGTCGCGACCGCGGTCGCCGACCTCACCCAACTCGCCACGGAGGGAACCGAGTTCCAGATCATCGTGGCCGAGAAGCAGGGTACGGACTGGGCCTTCAACTCGATGAAGTTCGCCCGCTGCGTCGTCACGTCGGCGAACCCCAGCAACGTGGTGATCGACGGCGTCCCGCAGGCGAGCTTCACCTGCCTCGCGCTCTCCGTCGGGGTCGAGGCGTAACCCGTGGACGGCGACCCGGACGAGGGTCCCGACGGCGTCGAGAGCGGTCCCGGCGGCCAGGACGTGTTCCCCGTACCGGGGTTCGCGACCGGCGGCCGGGTGGAACGCACCGGGATCGCGCTGGTGCACGAGGGCGAGTACATCGTCCCGCAGGCCGGCAGCGAGGCCGTGATCTCGCCGGAGAGCGAGTCCGCGGTCGTCAACTACTACTTCCCGGTCCAGGTGGAGGTCGTGGGGACACTGCCGGACACCGAGGTCCAACGGGTGGCCGGTTACGTCTTCGACCAGCTCGACCGCGAACTGGCGACCCGGATCTGACCGATGCCGACGAGCCGGACCCGACGGATGTGAAGGGGGAGGAACCCGATGGCTGATGCGGTGAACCTGCCGGTGCTGGTGGGCCCTGTGCAGCTGTTGTACGTGCAGAGCATGACCATCAACGAGGGCTACCGCATCGAGCGGATCATGGGCAGCCGGTTCTCCCAGGCCACCCAGCCCACGAACAAGACGATCGCGATCGAGGCCGTCCTGCTCGGCCCGCAGCGGCTGGAGCAGAAGAAGGCCCTGGAGGCGCTCGCGCTCACCTCGCGGCTGCTGGTCGCCGCCATGGCCCGGGGAGAGTCGGCGGTCGGCATCCCGGTGGTGTCGGGACTGACCACCAGCCTGAACATGCAGGTCACCGATCTCCGCTTCACCCAGGGAGTGGCCAAGCGGGACGCGCTGGACGTGTCGATCACGCTCCAGCAGATCCCGCCGGCCCTCACCACCGCGGTACTCGGCGAGATCGGCGACCTCGTCCTCGCCGTCGGCACCGCGGCCGTACCCACCGGACCGGTGGCCAGTCCCATCGCCCGTGTCCCGGGCGGCCTGTTGTAAGTCCGCGACGCACCCCGTCATGACCAAGGAGGCAGGATATGGCGGCCCTGAACTATCTCGCCCTGCCCATCGACCCGGCCGACGGGTTCCCGCAGGCGTTCCGACTCTCCCTCGGCGTCCGCTCCTACCGGTTCCGGCTCTACGCCAACGTGGCGGAGGACCTCCTCGACGACGCCTCGGGCGACCTGCTCGACCTGCCGGCCCGAAGGGCGTTCCTCGTCCTGTCGGTCGACCGCGAGGAGCCGGCCGGACTGACCACCATCCTGCGGCGCAAGCTGGCGCCCGGGGTGGAGTACCACGCGGCCGAACTGGCCCTGACGTTCCCCACGATGCTGCTGGACCCACGCAATCTCAACGGCGCCGGCTCGTTCGGCTCCCGGGTCGTCGGAGGGGTGGCCCTGCGATGAACCAACGGGCGAACTCCCGCCGGGAGGTGGCGACATGAGCTTCGTCATCCGGTACGAGGTCGAGATCTCCGCGCCCCTGGAACCCGGCGGGCCCGGACTGCCGCTGACCGTGTCCAACGACGTGCTGGCCGGCTCCTTCGTGCTCGACGCCGACATCACCGTCACGATGACGGAGGGCGCCGCCACCGACACGTTCGAGGTCACGCTCATCAACCTGCCGACCGACGTGATCGGCATGATCCGCGCGGTCCAGGCGCGGACGGCGCTCAACGTCTCCATCCGGCTCGGGTACTTCGACGACCCGTCCACCACGACGGGCGACGCCGGCCGCGTCCTCGTGGGGCGGGTCACCAGGATCTCCGGCACCGTCGGCCAGGACGGCTACGCACGCACGGTGCTGTACGGGCAGGAGCAGGGCGGTTACCTGCTGCGCAACAAGCCGGTGGCCGTCGGCAGCCCGGCCGGCACGAGCGCGCAGCTGTTCGCCTTCAACCTGCTGAAGAAGGCGGACGTGCCGGTCGCGGCGGGGTCGACCCTGCCGGGAGACCTGAGCGGCTTCACCGTGCGCAGCGGGTCCACCCTGGACGCGCTGCGCACCCTGGCCGAACGGGGCAACGCGCCGCTGGTGGTCCGCGACGGCACGGTCTACCTCGGTGCGGCGGTCGGCGCCGCGCGGGACACGGCGCCGGTGGCGCTCGACCCCGACACCAACATCGTGTGGCTGGACAGCTCGTACGGAGAGGACACCGACGGGGTGTTGGCGCCGCCGGTGCGGGCCACCGTGAACCTGGCCGTGCTCGGGCATCCGCGGCTGCGGGTCGGCCAGGTCGCGAAGATCACCGGACTGTCCGGGGTGCCCGACGGCACCCTGCGGCTGACCCGGGTGGTGCACCGGTTCACCACCTCCGGCGGATACACCGCGGACCTCGGCCTGATCGCGGCAGCCGCCGGCGAACGGGCCCAGGTCACCACCGGTGTCCAGGTCGTGGTGGACCGCGTGCGGGGGATGGTGGACCGGGCTCGCGACGACCACCCGGCCGTCGACGTCGGCGAGGTCACCGAGTACGCCGCCGGCGCCGGCAAGCACCTCGCGTCCCTGCACTACGCCCAGGTCCCCGACCCCGGAGTGGTCGCGCCCAGCGTGGCCAGCCCCGTCGACACCGGCGCGAGCATGCACGAGAAACCGATCGCCTCGGTGTTCGCGTTCGACCGCACGGGCCTGGTCGTGCCGGTGTACCCCGGCATGCGCGCCCTCCTCGCCCACAACCGGGGCGCCGTCAACGACGCCGTCCTGGCCGGGTTCCTCTGGCCGGACAACCCGGCGACGCGGCGCCCGGCCAACGAGCCCGGCGACTACTGGCTGGCGCTGCCCACCGCACTCGGCGACGACGGACGGCCGGCCGGCCCCGGCGCCAACGACCTCACCGACGCGGGCGGCCACCGGATCATCCAGACGACCGGCCTGCACATCGTGGTCGGCAAGGACCTGCTGCCCGAAGTGGGCACCCGTCCCAAGCCGCCGGACGACGACACGATCACCATCGAGCACCACAGCGGTACGACCATCACGGTCGGCGCCGACGGCGCGGTCACCATCACCACCAAGGACCAGCCGATCCGGCTGACCAACGGCACGGTCGGCCTGGCCCTCGACGGTTCCGCCGTGGCGGTGTCGTGATGGCCGCCGTTCTCACCGCCGCGTCCACGCTCCAATGCCCGCACGGCGCACCGCTGTTGATCGTGCCCGCCGGACACCTGCTCACCGTGGACGGCCAACCCGTCCTCACCCGCGCCGACCTGCTCACCGCGACCGTCCCGGCCTGCCCGAACAAACCACCGTGCGGCGCGGTCGCCTCCATCGACACCGGCCTCGCCACGACGCTGAAGGTCGGGGGCGAACCGGTGGCACTGGAGACCGCACAGGGACCGACCCTGACGGCCACGCCCTGGCGGGTCGTCTCGGCCGGCCAGACGAAATTGGAGGCAACATGACAACGCCGACGTCCCCGGACCCGTTCGGGCGCGGCCTGCGCGTGGACGACGGGGACCTCGTACTCGACGGCGGGGACCTGGCCGAGCTGACCGGGATCGCCAATCTCACCCAGGCGCTGACCCTGCGGGTCCTGACGCCCTTCGGCTCCGACCGGTTCAACACGGGCTACGGCCTGGACGTCACCCAGGCGTTCACCGAACCGAACGGCACCCGCGTCGTCAAGCAGCTCCTGAAGCTGAACCTGGTCGGCACGCTGGGCACCGACCCGCGGGTCAGCGAGGTCAGACAGGTCACCTTCGACGACGATCCCGAACGCCTGGCCGCCGGTCCCGGCGCCATGGCACAGGCGCGCGCCGCACAGGTCCGCCGCGCGTGGACGGTCGAGGCCGACCTGGAGACGGTGGCCGAGGTTCCGGTCACGCTGCGCGTGAACGTGGAGGTATGACGACCGTGACCGACTACGGGGTGACTGCCGACGGGTTCGTCCTCAAGCCCGTCGACGTGATTCTCAGCGAGTCCTTCGACCGGGCCAGGGCGGCGTTCCCCGGGGCGGACCTGACCAGTACCAGCGCACTGCGCAAGATCCTGGAGACGGCCGCCGCCGAGGACGGCGAGCTGTGGAAACGGCTGGAGGACCTCTACTACGCCAACTTCATGTCCACGGCGGTCGGTGACGCCCTCGACCTGCTCGGCGAGGACACCGGCCTGGAGCGCGCGCCGCTGGCGAGCACCGGCACGGTCACCGTCACACTGAACAACGGGGTGGAGGGCCGGAGTTACGTCCTGCCCCAGGGGGCGATCCTGGTGACCGCCGCCCAACCCGGCCTCCCCGCCCAGTCGTTCGGCACGGTGGCGCCGGTCGTGCTCGACAGCCGCGACACCCCCACCGCGGACGTCGGCGTGGTGGCGTTCGAGCCGGGACCCGACGGCGACGTCGAAGCCGACAAGATCACCGCCATCGACCCGACCTACCGGTCCGTCTACCTGACCGACCTCGGGGCCGCGGACTTCAAGGTGACCAACGAGGCCGCGACGACCGACGGCACCGAGGAGGAACCGGACGGGACCTACCGCGGCCGGCTGCTCGGGATCGCCCGCAACCTCTGGACGGTCGAAGCCGTGGCGCAGGCGGCCCAGGGCGTCCGCGGCGTCCTCGACGTCGTCCTGTCCGACCCGCTCGGCGGAGTCGACGTGTCGCAGAGCTACTTCGACCTGTTCCACTTCGACCAGCGGGCGTTCAGCAGCGAACGCCGCGTCGGACAGCAGTACTTCTTCACCGTCGTGGTCGCGCACGACTTCCGCTGGCCGTGGCACACCACCGGCTCCGTGCCCGGCATCTTCGAGCGGGTCGGCGCGGCGGTCGACGCGGTACGGCCGATCGGCATCCACGCCAACATCGTCGAGGCCGACCACATCGAGGTCGGGGTCCGGGCCACCCTCGTGATCGCGCCCGGCTCGGACGGTGTCGCCCTGCTCTCCGCGGTGCGCCGCCGGCTGGCGACGGACATCGGGGCACTGCGCCTGGGCGGCGACGTCCTGTACGCGCAGGTGGTCAGCGCGTTCGTCGAACAGCCGGGCGTGCTCGACGTCCAGGGGCTGCATCTGCGCAGGGCACCGGCCGCGTTCGGCCGGATCACCTTCGGCGACGTGCCCTTCCAACGGGTGCTCGCGGAGGGCGCCGTGGGCGAGAACCTGGTGATGGGCCCGACCGAACTGGCGACCTTCGTGGTCGACGGCGAGGCCTTCGACGTGACGGTGGTGACCGGATGACCACCGAGGAGCTCACCCCGGCACCCGTGCTCGCCGCCACCACGATGGCGCGTCGGCTCACCACACCGTTCGCCCGCGGCGCGGACGTCCTCGACCTTCGCCTGCTGCCCTTCAACAGCTCCCAGGCCGCGGTGGAGAGCTACGACTTCGCCGACCACGAGGCCCGCTTCGGCGTACCGCCCGAGCCGCGCTACGTCCTCGCCACGACCCGGGACATCGACGTCGACATCACGGTGACGATCACCTACGAGGAGCCGGGCGCGCGTGCGGTGGACACCTCGGTGACCGTGCCGGCCGGCACGGTCACCGGCACCTCGTTCCTGCTGGAACGACCCGTGACCGCGACCGCCCGGCTGCTCCTGCTCACCATGGGCACGTCACCGTTCGACAACCGGCCCCAGGACTGCTGGACGCTGACCGCGCTGCTCGGCACCACGGCCAAGCTGCTGTGGGTGACCGGCGCCGAACGCGACCGGCTGCGGCGGCACGCGGCCACGACCCTCGCCCAACGGCACCTGCCGTCCGCCCTGGGCCTGAGTCTCGACCTGATCGGCGCCGACCTCGGCGTACCGCGCTTCCCCGCGCTGGCGTACGGCTTCGACACCGACACCGTGGCGCTCTACCACCTCGACGACGACGCCGGGGCCACCCCACAGGTGGCGGACGCGACCGCCGCGTACCTGGGCCGGACCGCGCATCACGGGGTGCTCCAGGGCCCGGTGCAGGTCGGTCTCCCCGGCCGGTACGGGCGGGCGATGGGCTTCCGGTCCGCCGACGCGGTGATCGTGGCCGACACCGACACCACGTTCGACATCGGCGAGTGGGACGACGCGACCTTCGAGTGCTTCGTCCGCCCCGACCCCGCCCCCGCCCCCGATCCGGATGCCGACCCCCGCGCCCACGACGGGCCGGTGCTCGGCCGCCGCCCCGACCCCGGCAAAAAGCGGGGCCCGGGCTGGGAGTTCGCGATAGGCGACTTCGGACGCGGGCTCCCGCGCAACGTACGGTTCACGATCAGCGACGGCGACCCGGACCACGACGTGACCCTGTTCGCGGACACCAGTCTGCCGACCGACGCGTTCACGCACATGGCGGCGGTGCTCGACCGCACCAGCGGCCGGGTGAAGCTGTTCCTCGACGGCCGACTGCGGGACTGGCGGTTCCTGTACCCGCTCGGCGCGGTGGCGAACACGGCCCCGCTGTGCATCGGCGCGGCCGGCGGCGGCTTTCGCGGGGTCGTCGACGAGGTACGGATCAGTTCTGTGCCGAGGACGGGCTTCGCACCCGCCCTCGGCGAGGACGACGACCACTACCGCCGCCGGCTCGAACTGTTCCGCCGCTGGACCCTGCCGACCCCGGCGAACCTCACCGCCCTCCTCAACCGGCTCGCCGGACCGATCGGCGGGCAGCCCGACGCCCTGGTGGTCGACGACACGAACGCCACCCTGGTCCGCGGCACCCGGCTCGTGCACATCCGGCCGTACGCCCTGCTGCCCGGCGAGAGCATCGACGCGACCGGACGGCGCCGTACGACCGAGTCGAGCGTGGTGGGCACCGCCGCCCAGGAGGACACCTTCGACCCGGCCTACCTGTTCCGGTACGACCACGCCGGGGTGGACTTCACCCCGGCGCCGGCCCCCGCCGACCCGCACCTGGTCCAGGTCGGGGTCGCCGAGCGTCTCGACCGGCTGGTCACCCTGGCAGGTGCCGAGACCGCACCGCCCGGCCGCCTGCTGGTCGACGCCGCCTACGACCCCCTGGCGGACGACCTGCGGGCAACAGGCCGGGCGGTGCTCCTCCGCCACAGTTCGGTGCCCCCGGGGCGACTCGCGGCGCTGGCCCACCGGGCGGGCTTCGACCACGTCACCTACCGGGGCGGAGCGGGGGAGGTCTACGCGGCCACAGCGCAAGGCGACTACTTCAGGATCGACGTCACTCCCGTCCCGGTCGTCCCGACTGCCGTTCCTTCCGGCGGCGCTGCCCCGACGGACCCCGCCGCGGTCGCCGCCCCCGTCACTCCGAACCCGACCGACCTGGACCCGGGCACCCTCGTGACCCTGTCCCTGCGTCCGGCGCCGCCCGCGGACGCGTTCGTCAACTGGCTGGTGGTGCCCGGAGGTTCAGGGCGAGGCCTGTTGTCGCCGGAGAGCGGGGCCGGCTCCCGGCACCGGACCGCGACTCTGGACGCCACCGCCCCCGGCCAGTTGATCGTCAAGGCCGATGTGGCCCGGGGCAGACACACGGTCTCGGCGTCGGCGACCCGCACCCTGCGGGTCGGCCTGGCCGGTCTGGACGACGGCGCCACGATCGCCGCGGACGGAACGCGCGGCGTGCCCGCGTCGAGCGTGGAGCGCCCGGGAACCTACTTCGACCCGGCGTTCCTGGTCCGCCACGACGACCCCCGGGTCGACTACGGCGGCGACGGCGCCCACCTGATGCAGCCGGCCGTGGCCGAGCTCCTGGACGCCCTGCTCGCCGAACTGGCACGCCGGTCGGTCACGGGACGCCTCACGGTCACCGCCGGCTTCGACGCCACCGGAGACCCTCCCGACCCGGCCGCCGCCGCAGGGCGCCGGCTCGTCCTGCGGCACGGCTCCCTGGACCCCGGAGCGCTGGCCGGGCCCGCGTTCGCGGTCGGCTTCGGGTATCTCCTGAACAGCGGCGACGCCCTGGAGGTGCGCCAGGCCCCCGGGCAGCTCGTCGAGGTGCGCGGGCCCTCCGGCACCGAGCAGGGCGCCGTCATCGAACTGGACGAGGGCGCCACCATGGACCTCACCGCAACCCCGCCGCCCGCCGCCCTCGCCGGTCTCGTCGGCCAGTTCCCCGGCGAGGGACCGCGCCTGGGCTGGGCGTCGGGGACCTACGACGACGCCGCGATCACCGTGGCGTCCAGCACCCGGCAGACCGTCACCCTGCAGGCCGACGCGGCCGGCATGGCCTGGGTGCAGGCGAGCTACCTGATCGGCGGGCAGGCGGTCCCGTACACCTTCCAGGTGCGGCTGCGGCCGGAGGCGGACACCCCGGCGACGGTCATCACCAAGGACCAGCACGACCTGATCATGAACGTCCTCAATGTGCTGCATCCGGTCGGTGTGGAGGTCAACACCGCCGCGATCCGCGCCCATGTGGTCGAACTCCAGGGTGACCTCTCGCTGGCGAACCCCGACTACACCTACCCGAGGTTCCGTGTCCGCGGCCCACTGCCGCCCCGAGCCAGGAGGCCCGCCGATGGCTGACATCGTGTTCCAACCCACCTTCGTCCACAAGGAGTTCGTGGACGGCCCCGACGGCGACCGGGTCAGGGCCGACGAACCGAACGGATTCAACGCCCGGTTCGCCGCCATCGAGAACGACCTGCGCCAACTGTCCACCGTCGTCGCCCAGATCGACGCCGCCGTGGACCGACGCGGCACGGGACCGGTCGGGCATGTGCTCACCCTGGCGCCGATGCTGACGAGCGCCGACGGGGGCAGCGTCGGCTGGAGGATCACCCCCGGCGGCGCGGCCCAGGCACAGGACGAGGACGTGTACGGGCAGATGGAGGTGACGCTTCCCGACAACGTCCAGTTGACCTCGTTCCGTGTCATGGGCCAGGTCGGCGTCAACGTGGTGGGTCTGGCCGTCTCCCTCGCCCGGGTCAAGATCCCCGGCGGCACTCCGGAGGTGCTGGCGACGGTCAGCGGCGACACCGACCCCTTCGACAGGTCCGCGGACGTGGACCTGTCGAAGGCCGTGACCGCGACGGCGACGTACCGCTACCTCGTCCAGGCCTCCCTGATCAATTCCGGGACCACGGTCACTCTCGCCGCCTTCCAGATCGCCTACACGAGCAGCTAGGAGTCAACGTGGCCGACATCAGCTACACCCCGACGTTCCGCCATGTCTTCTGGGAGGACCGCAAGGACCGGGTGGAGGCAGCGGGTCCGAACGGGTTCAACGTGCGCTTCAACGCGATCGCGAGCGACCTGGGCCACCTGTCCACCGCGGTCACCGACATCGGCACGGCGATCGACGCGACGAACGCCGTGCCGCCCCCGCAGCCGCAGCGGCTCAGTTTCACACCGTCCCTCCGGCCCACCGGACTCCTGTCGGGGGGCGCGTGGAGTTACGACAGGAACGGCGTGGCCCACGCCAACTCCCTCGCCATGACCGGGGTGGCCAACCTCACCCTGCCCCACGGGCTTCGGCTGACCTCGGTACGGGTCGTGGGCGACATGCAGAGAGGCTCCTCCCACGGCGTCGGCGGTGCCGTCTCGCTGGCGCGCACACCGATTCGGCTCGTCGTCCCGGCCCCGGCCCCCGAACCGCTGGCGGTCAACGACGACTTCACGTCCGTCGGACCCTTCGACCTCCAGATACCGGTCTCGGCGCCACGCGCCCTGATCGACACCAGCGTCTTCCGCTACGTCCTCACGGCGACCTTCGAGACCGTCCTCTTCGGCGGCATGTCGATCGAGGCCGTCCACCTCACCTTCGCCTCGCCGTCCTGACCGGGAAGGGACACCTGTGACCGACCTCAGCTACACCCCCACGTTCAAGCCCACCGACTGGATCGACAACGTCAGCCGCATCACCGCCGACGGCCCGAACGGCTTCAACGTGCGGTTCGACGCGATCGCGAGCGACCTCCACCAGGCGGCGGCCGTGGTCACCGAGATCGACACCGCGCTCGCCCAGCCCGTCGGAGTGCCGACCGGCCAGCAACTGCTCACGCCCGGCCTCGACCTCGTATCGCTGCCGGGCTCGGGCGACGGCTGGCTGTACGACGAGAGCGGGGCGGCGTACCCGTCCGTCAACGGCCCCGACAGCGTCGCGGTGATGGGCCTCAGCCTGCCGGCGAACGTCAGGCTGGTCTCGTTCCGCGCGGTCGGCCTCTGGTTCGGCACTCCGGCCGCCTTCAGCATCGCCCTGACCAGGGCCCCGCTGGCGAACGCGAGCGCCGCTCCCGACAAGCTGGCCGTGATCGGTACGGCGACGTCCGCCATCACCAACCCGTACGACATCACCGTGCCCGTCGATGCGGCGTTCGCCGCCGTCGATCCGCAGACGTACCGCTACTGTGTCGTGGCCACCGGTTCGGCCATCCAGGTGGTCGGCGCCACCAGCCTCGCCACCGTCCAACTCGCCTACACCGCGGGCTGAGCCGGCGCCATGCGGATCGACTGCCACGTTCCGATCACCCTGCGGATCGTCGGGGTGCCCACCGACGACCAACTGGAGGCGGCAGGACGGGCGTTGACCCGCGCGGTCACGGCCCGGCTGACCGAGGCCGAACGCCTGCTGGCCGACCGGCACGGTCACCGCGGCGCCACGCCGCTGGAGATCCGGGATCCGTACGAACCGGGCCGGGACGGCGCCGGGGGATACGCCGTTCCCTCCTACGACGACCACGGTCACCCGGTCGCGGTCCCGGTGCGCGAGGGCGCGCGGACCCCGGCCCGGCGGCGGGCGCGGACGTTCCGGCTGCGGGTGAAAGGGGTGATGTCACCGCCGGAGCTGCTGCGTGAGTTCGTCCGGCAGTACTACCGGGCCACCGACGAACCAGAGGTGAACCGGCGGCTGCCCCTGTGGCACTGGCAGAACCCGCGCGGACGGTCGGCGACCGTCCAGGACGTCGACCGAGGTTTCATCGAACTGCACGTCACCGACGTCACGCAGACCGCGATGGACCGGCTGTCCGAGGCGGAGCGGGCCGAGATCAACGCGGCGGCGGACGACCGGTTGCGCCGGGACAACGCTCTCGCGCCCGACGCGAAGCTCGGCACCGGCCCCGAGGACGAAGTCCTGCGGGCCCGCTGGCTCGCGGCCCGCGCCGACGTCCTGCACGAGCACGGCCTGCGCCGGGACATCGCCGCCCTGCCCGACGACATCAGGAAGATCCTGTTCGCGGGCGGTCGGCCGATCACCCCGAAGGACTACGGGACCGTAGTCCGCCTCGCGCGGAAGCTGACCGGTCTGACCGAGGCCCAGCGCAAGGACTACCTGGCCCGGGTCGACTCGACGACGGACGACTGGGCCGCACTGCACGCCTCCGTGGACCGGTACCTCGAAGCCGAGCGGAAACACGGGTCGGACGCCCGCCACACCGACGAGGCGGCGAGCACGCTCTTCGGGTGCGAGGACCTGTACCTCCTCTGGGCCCGAAGGAACGAACTGAGAGCGAGCACCGCGTACGCCGACGAGGCCGCTTCCTCCGTCGAGGGCGCCGCCCTCCTGGGCGAACTGATCGACGCGGAGGGCAGGTTGACGGCCGCGCTGGCACGCCACCGGTTCCCCCACGAGCGGGCGTTCCTCGACGCGATGGAGGCCTACCGGATCCGCTTCCGGAACGAGGCGGCCACCCTCGGCACCGACATCCTCGCCCACTACGACCACACCCTCCACGAGGAACGCGTCAGGCTCCAAAACATCCGCACCGTCGAGAAGATGCTCGCCGGCATCGCCAGAACCACGGCCGCCGGCGACTACGCGAACGCCGCCACGCAGCGGTCGCTCGCCGAGAAGCTGCTGGAGCAGAGTGCCGACGCGCTGCCGCTCCAGCAGCTGAAGGCCAACGCGGAAGCCGCCGACCGCCTCATCGTGGAATCCGACGCTTCCTGGGCCTCGGCCGAACAGGCGGTGGTGACCGGCTCCGGCGGCGACCCGCTCGTAGACCCCAAGCGGCTCGGCCGGGACACCGACCGCAGGAAACTCACCGGACTCGACGCGCAGGCCGCCCAGCGCTACCTGCTCGACCTCGTCCAGAAGCGGCTGTCGGACACGGCGAAGGCCCGAGCGGAGTTCAAGCAGGACCCCGAACGCGTCTTCAGCGAGCCGAACCTCATCGAGGCGGCGAGGAAACACCAGGGCGTGCAGGACGACACCATCTACGCCTGGATCATCCGCGACCACAAGCCGTCCGCGCACATCTTCTCGGCCGTCGTCCTCGGCATCCTCGCCCTGGTCCTCGCGGCACTCGTGCCCGGCGGCGGCTGGGTCGCCGCGGCGGCGCTGCTCGCGAACACGGCGCTGAGCACCTACCAGGCCGTGGAGGCGATCGACGAGTACCGGCAGCAGGCCGTCGAGTACCGGCTGTCGTTCGTCGACCAGGAGCCGTCGCTCGTCTGGGTCGGGATCGCCGTCGCGGCGGCGGCGCTCGACCTCAACAGCACGGTGGCCGCGCTGATGGCGCAATCGGCGAAGGGAATGGCCGCGCTGGAGGCGCCGCTGCGCGAGTTCGCCGCCGCCACGGACGCCGAGACCGCCGCGGCCCGGCTCAGGACGCTCACCGAACGGATCGACGCGGTCGAGGGGCTGCGACCCGAAGTGAGGGCCGCGCTCCGGGCGCACGCCGCGGCGGCACTCGACCTCAAGCGGGCGGTCGGCCAGGCCCTCGGCCGGGCCTTCACCGGAGGGGACCCGACCGCACTGCTCAAGGGCCTGTACTACGCGGTCAGGACCGGCGCGAGAAGGTTCACCCAACTCCGCAAGGACGCCCGGCTGCTCGCGCTCCTGGGCGACGTGACAGGTCTGACCGGCGCCGAGCGCGCCGAACTCGAACTCGCCTTCCGGCACGTCCGGGAGGTCGCCGACCTCGGCACGAAGCGCGGGATGGACGAGGCCACCCTCATGGGGTACATCGACCGGCTCGCCGCCCGACGGGCCGCCGGCGACGGCGCCTTCGAGGGTGTTCTGACGGAGATGCGGGCCTGGCGCCCTCCGGCACCCGGGCAGACCGCGGCCGAGCGGACGGCGGCCGAGTCCGTCGGCGGTCAAGTCGGAGCTTCACCAGGGGAGTTGAGGACCGGCGGCGGGCCGCAGCGTCCGGAGGCCGCACCGGCCGCCCAGCGCGGCGGTGAGGCCCCGCCCCGTCGGCCCAACCGGCAGGAACTCGACGAGGCCGCCGCGACGGACCCGGAGGCAGGCCAGACGAGCAACTGGTACGAAACCGCGAGCGACGAGCAACTGAGCGCTCGCGAGGCTCATGACCCGGTCGCCGCCGAACACCTCGACGCACGCCAGGGCGGACGGCGCAGACCCTTCCGGCCCGAGCGTCCGACCGACCCCGCGATGCAGGATCGGCTTCGCGGGGACCTGGGCGAGGCACGCGCCACGGTCGAGGCCGAGCGGCGGCGCCTGGAGGAGGCGGGCCTGCGCGAACCCTCCACCCGGGAGCGCGCCGGCTGGCGGATCCGCCGGACCAAGGCGGGCGAACAGAGCGTGCCACCGACCGCCAAGGAGGCGGCCGGGTACGAGGGAACGATCGCGGTCGCCCGCTCGGACATTCCCGCACTGAACGGCGAACGCTTCTCCGGAGGGTCGCCCCGGGCCCTGGGCACCTACGACCCCGCACACGACATCAGGCCGCCGGAGGGCGTCGTCGTCCCGCAGGCGCACGGCCACGCGGAGCAGGCGCTCGGCCAGCAGCTGGACGCACGCCTGTCCCGCCTCACGGCCGCCGAGCGGGAGGCCGCGGCCGGGAGGACCGTGTACATCCGCGTCGACCAGGAGGTCTGCTCGATCTGCGCGGCGAGCCTGGGCAGCGGGCCCCGGGCCGGAGTATTGAGCCGGCTCAGCGCACTCCACCCGGACATCGTCTTCGAGATCACCGCCGACGACACCAGCGCGGTCTACCGCCTGCGCGCCGGATTGCGGGTGCCATGAACAGCGAACCGATGCCCTGCCCACCCGGAGGTCGAAGGCCATGCGACGGCGCTACCACCTGCCCACCGACATCGCGCTGCCGGAGGGCCTGTCGGCCCAGGACGGCCAAGGGCTGAGCGTCACGGTCCTGGCGGCGGTACGCCGCGCGGTGCGCTACACGGCGCCCGGACAGACGGTGCCACCGCCGGTGAGCCCGCGTCCCCGTCCGCGCGAGCGCGCGGCCGGGTCCGACAACCGCCTTCACGCCGTGCCGAGTTACGACAACGGCGGCGAAAAGGTCGGCATACCGGTGGCCTCCCCGTCTCCGGCCCCGGCCGGCGGCCCCCGACCGTCGCCGCGCGATCCGGCGAACCCGCACAACATCCTTACGGCCGACGAGATGTACGACATCTGGATCGCGTACTGGACGGCCCGTCACAACCGGGCCCACGAGCTCGCCGAGAAGATCAGGGAAGACGTCTGGCGCAGGAATCCCCCTGCCTTCAGCCGCAACTTCGACCGGTTCCAGAACGGACGACGGGACGCGCTCGGGCCCGCGTACGAAGCGGCTGCCAACGACCGGGACTTCTGCACGTTCATGGTCTCCGCGATGCCGGATGTCCTTCGCTGGCTCAAGGGCCAGCAGTTGCTGGGCAGGCCGGTCACGTTCGCCCGGTTGAACAAGGCGGCCTTCGACATGGCTCGGGCCCAGCGGGCCCTGAAGACCTATCTGGAGCCGCTCGCCCTCGCCGCGCTGGCGGTATCCGTCCCGACGGCCGGGAGCCGGGCCCCCGCGCCCGAAGAGATTCCCGCCTCGCCCCGGCTCCCCGCCGCCGAGGTGCCCCCGCCCCCGCCGGGGACACCGTCCGCCCCGGGCGGCTTCCTCGCGTGGACGCGGGGGTGGGCCCTGCGGGTCGGGGTGGACCGGGCGATGGTCGGCACGGACACGGCGCTGCCCCCGACCAGGGTGGCGGCGTCCTCGTCCGCGCCGACCGAAACGAGCCCGGCGCCGACCGCCCCGCCCCGTATTCAGGAGCCGCGCCCGGCGCCACCGGAAGGCACGAGCCCGCGGGCGCCGGACCAGGAACCCGCGCCGGCCGCCCGGGCACCGGAGCCGACCGCGCCCGCCGCCCGCCGGTTCGACCTGACCGAGCCCACGCTCACCACCGAGGACGTGTTCGCGCAGATCGGCAACGAGCTGGCCCACCTGCCGACGGCGGCACCGAGCGGCACCGGCCCGGCGGCTGCCGTGGCCGACGCGCGGGCGGCGGGGCTGATCGGTCCCCAGGGCGCGCCGGGCACGGCGGATCTCGCGGTGCAGCGGCACGCGGACGCGTCGGCGGTCCGGGGCGCGTACGGGGTGTCGGGCGCACAGGTCCAGTCGGCGCACGCCGGCCCGACCTCCTTCCTGCGGGACGTGCCCGGTTACAGCCGCCGGGACGCCCCCACCGCGCTGCTCCCCGCCTGGGTCCACACGGCGTTCGACCAGCACTGGAAGAACTGGGCGATGGCACGGCGCCGGGCCGGCGACACCCGGGTGAAGGTCGCGCAGCTGTACGCCGAGATGCTCACGGCGGTCGACCGGATCCCGCTCCTCGACCAGGCCACCCGCAACACCATCGCCTGGGTCATCCACCGTGAACTCTTCTACGACCTGGGGCTCTCTCCCGGCGACGACCTGACCCTCCCGTACCCCAACGTGCCGCCCAGCCCGTGACCCGGCGGGCAGGGGCCCATTTCCGGTCCGATGAGCGGAACGGCATATGACAGCCCCTGTCCCGCCTCGCCACGCTGGTCATCTCAGACCCGCGCGAACGCCGGCCTGAGCACACGGGGGCCGTTCAACCGGCGGTCGCCACACGGGGAGACGGGGACGGCGATGGCCTGGAACGAACTGACCGCGCAATCACGAAGACACGAAGACACGACGGAACAGCCCCCGGGGCTCGCCAGACTGCGTCTGTTCGGCGCCTTCAGGCTGGAGGGCACCGAGGGGGGCATCGCCGTCCCGGCCAACGAGCAGCGGCTGCTGGCCTATCTCGGACTGCACCAGCGCGCGCCCCGGTCGGTGGTCGCCGGGACCCTGTGGCCCGACGTCAGCGAGGAGCACGCGCAGGGCAGCCTCCGTACGACGCTCTGGCGGCTGCGCCGGGTGCGGTACCCGGCGGTCGGCAGCGACGGCGACACCCTGTACCTCGCGGACGGCGTGTCCGTCGACGTCGACGACTTCACCCGGGCCGCCTTGCGCCTGACCGGCTCCGCGCACGATCCGGGCGACGCGCTGCCTCCGCTCGGCCTGCTGGCGAGAGGCGAACTCCTCCCCGGATGGGACGAGGAGTGGATCTGCTCCGAGCGCGAGCGGCTGCGCCAACTCCGCCTGCACGCCCTCGAATCGCTGAGCGCCCGGCATGCCCGCAGCGGCTGCTACGCACTCGCGCTGGAGGCCGCCCTCACCTGCGTCGCGATCGAGCCCCTCCGCGAGAGCGCCCACTGCGCGGTGGTGACCGTGCATCTGGCCGAGAGCAATGTCGTGGAGGCGATCCGGCACTACGAGGCGTTCCGGCGGCTGCTCCGTGCGGAGCTGGGCATCGAACCCTCGGCACGCTTCGCGGGCATGATTCCGTACCGCGCCACGGGCGCTGCCCGTACCCCGTCGCCCTCGGCCTCGACACCCGAGCGGCACGACCGCCCGGAATGACCGGGACCGGCCCGACGGCATCGTGTTGATACGGCTGTGACGTCCCGGTCACGGGGTGCCTGCCATCGTTCCCGCGACGGGCGAAGGCCGACCGGTTCCGGCGCAGGGGCCGCCGACCGGACCCGGCCACCACTCACGCCGTACGACGACCTGAAAGGGGAATGCCCACATGGCCACATGCCGTGGCGTCGACGTCTCCGTGTACCAGACAGCCCAGAACTGGGCCGCACGCAAGGCCGAAGGCGTCGTCTTCGCCTTTGCCAAGGCCAGCGAGGGCGAGCACACCCACGACACCCGCTTCGCCCAGCACATCACCGCCGTCATCGACGCCGGGCTCGTCCCCGGCGCCTACCACTTCGGCTGGCCGAACCAGAGCGCCACCACCGAGGCGGCCAACTACGTGGCCGCCGTGAAACCCCACGCCCGGCCCGGCTTCGTGCACTGGCTCGACCTGGAACGCCGGTCCGACGGAGCCAACTACGCGGGCGTCTCCGCGGCCGGGATCCTGTCCTACGCCGAGGCGTGGATCACAGCGGTCCAAGCCGCGTTCCCCGGCCAGCGCGTCGGCGTCTACACCTCGGGCAGCGACCTGACCGCCGGCCACGCTCCCACCGACGCGCCGCTGTGGTACCCGGCCTACCCCTGGTCCGGTGCCGCGACCTACGCACAGGCGGAGGCACACGCGCGGCCCGTCCCGGCCGGCCGTACGCCGCTGTTCTGGCAGTTCACCTCGACCCCGCTCGACCGATCCATCTGCTACCTGAGCGAGTCCGCGTTGCGCACGTGGGCCGCCGGAACGGAGACCGAGATGCCGATCACCGCGGCCGACATCGCCAATATCGCCACCGCTTCCGCGAAGGCGGTACTCACCATGGACGGCCTGATCGCCGCCCCGGCCGGCGCCCCCGACGCGAAGAGCAACCCTTACTGGCAGCTCCGGTCCTACATCAAGGACACCAACCTCCGCCTGCGGGCCGTCCAGGCGACCGAGGCGGCGCAGAACGCGGCCATCACCCAACTCGCCGCCGCCATAGCGAAGTTCGACAAGAACATCGACCCCGCCGCCCTGGTCTCGTCCATCACCGCGGCCATCGAGACGGCCGTGGGCAAGGTCGTCGTACATCTCGACACCGCCCCTTGACGGCACCCGGAACCCGCGAGGCACGGAAAGGACTCTCCCGGTGAACCTCTTTGTCAGCTTCATGCGTACGGTCGTACCGATAGTCGCCGGACTCGTACTGACCCTGCTGGTCCGTATCGGTGTCACCTTCGACTCGGCGGCGGTGGCCAGCGTGGTCACCGCGATCCTGACGGGCGCCTATTACACCCTGTTCCGGCTCCTGGAGACCCTTGCGGTGAAGATCCGGAACCGGCCGCTCGCGGCCGTCGCCGGGATCCTGCTGGGCTGGGCGACCCCGCCGGACTACCCGGCCACGGCCGCCGCGGGCACCGCGTGACCCACCGGCGTCCCCGCCCTGCCGGACACGGCGGGGGCGCGTGAGGCCGTCGCGGCGGGTGCTGCGCACGACGTCGCCGGCAGGTGCGGCCTCGGCTCGCCCGCCGCAGGTCGGCTCGTCGCACCAGGGGCGGTTTCCCGACCGGGAATGGTCGACGACCCCTGTCGTCCCGGCGGTGTGAAGGGTCTTCGCGGGCGGGAGTCTGCGGGGCCCTTTTCGCGTGTGCGGTGGACGGCGCCGGACTGGCGGGAATCGAGTGCTATTTTCGGTCAAAAGATCTCGATTATCGGTCTGTTGGCTTGCAGGTGAGTGGGGGCTGGCAGAGCATCGGGATGCGCCCGGCGGGGAGGCTGGGGGTCAGGGGGAAGGGAATGGCCGAGGGCATTCGGTTCGTCGTGCTCGGGGCCGTACAGGTACTGCGGAACGGGGCGGCCCTCCCCACCAGGTCCCCCCAGCAGCAGGCGCTGCTGGCCGCCCTGCTGCTCAGGTCCGGCCGGGGGGCCTCCGCCCATGAGCTGATCAGCGCGGTCTGGGGCGAGGAACCCCCGGACTCCGCCCTCTCCACGCTGCGCACCTACGCGTGGAGACTGCGGCAGGTCATGGAGGAGGACCGGGCCGCGCCCAAGCTCCTGGTGTCGCTGCGCGACGGCTATCAACTGACGGTCCCGCCGGCGTCGGTGGACGCGGTGCGCGCCGAGACGCTCGCGGCCGAAGCCCTGCGGGCACGGGACGCCGGCCGGGAGACGGAGTGCGGCAGCCTGCTGAACGAGGCGCTCGGGCTCTGGCGCGGCGAACCCCTGACCGGTGTGCCGGGGCCGTTCGCCGAACAGCAGCGCTCCCGGCTCAGCGCGCTGCGGCTCACCCTGATGGAGCAGAGATTCGAGCACCGCCTCCGGGAGGGGCAGCACGCTCTGGTCATCCCGGACCTCATCGCGTTCACCCACGAACACCCGATGCAGGAGAGACCCTACGGCTTCCTGATGCGAGCGCTCTACGCCGCCGGACGCCAGGCCGAGGCGCTGGCGGTGTTCGGCATGGCGCGCCAGGTGCTCGCCGAGGAACTGGGCATCGACCCAGGCCCGGAACTGGCCGGCCTGCACGCCCGGATCCTCGCCGGCGACCCGCAGCTGATGGGGCCCGCGGCCGGCCGTGCCACGGACACCGCCAGGCCTGCGGCGGCGGTCGGCCCGGCCGCGGCCGGACCGACGAAGGTCACGCAGTCCGCGGCCGACACGGACGAAGCCGCTGGAGCCACCGCGCCCGCCGAGGTGCCCGCGCCCGCCCCGCCGCTGCGGCCGGCCCAGTTACCCGCCGACGCGGCCGACTTCACCGGACGGACGGCCGAGGTCGAGGCGCTGTGCAGTGCCCTCACCGACCCCGCCCGGGTGGCCCTGCCCGTCGTCTCCATCAGCGGCATGGGCGGCATCGGCAAGAGCACACTCGCCCTGCGCGGCGCGCACCGGGCCAAACCGGACTTCCCCGGCGGGCAGCTCTACGCCGACCTGCATGGCAACGGCCTGGAACCCGCCGACCCGGCAGCCGTCCTGGGCAGCTTCCTCACCGCGCTCGGCACCCCCGGACACAGCCTGCCCGCCGCCACCGAGGACCGCGCCCGCCTCTTCCGCACCACCCTCGACGGCCGGCGCATCCTGCTCATGCTGGACAACGCCCGTGACCCCGCCCAGGTCAGGCCGCTGCTGCCCGGCTCGGCCGACTGCGGGGTGATCATCACCAGCCGGGGCCGACTGAGCGGCCTGCCCACCATCCTCCAGACCGATCTCGACGTCTTCGACACCGACGAGGCCCTCGCCCTGCTCCGCTCGATCGCCGGAGCGGAGCGGGTCGCGGCGGAACCCGGGTCGGCCGCCGAGCTGGTGGCCCTGTGCGGACACCTGCCGCTCGCCGTGCGGATCGTCGCGTCCCGGCTCGCGGCCCGTCCCCGGTGGCGGATCGAGGCGATGACCGCCCGCCTCGCCGACGAACGGCTGCGCATCGGAGAACTGCGCGCCGGGGACCTGGGCGTGGCCGCGGCCTTCGAACTCGGTTACCGCCAGCTCACGGACGACCAGGCCCGTGCCTTCCGGCTGCTCGCGCCGCTCGCACGGCCCGGCATCGGCATCGAGGCCGCCGCGGTGGTGCTCGAACTGGACGAGTACGAGGCCGAGGACCTGCTGGAGTCGGTCGTCGACGCGGCCATGCTGGAGGCGCCGCTGCCCGGCCGGTACCGCTACCACGACCTGCTGCGGTCCTTCGCGCTCCAGCTGACGGCCCCCGCCGCGGCACAGCGCACCGCAGAGCCGTCCGGCCCGGCGGCGGCCGAGGGCACCGCCGCCCTGGGTCGGCTCCTCGGCCACCTGCTCGATGTGGCCTGTTCGGCCTTCCAGACCATGGTGCCCGGGGATCCGGTCGGCGCCATCCTCGGCGGCGGCGCCCCGTCCGGACACCGCTTCGCCACGCTGGCCGACGCACGTGCCTGGGTGACCTCGGAGTTCGACTGCACCACGAACGCGGTCACCGCCGCCGCCAGGCTCGCGCTCGGCGGCGACACCCCCATGCTGCGCACCGCCACCGATCTGCTGGTCGCGCTCACCCCCTTCGGCAGGGACATCCCGTTCGCGCAACTCGCGACGGCGGCCCGGGTGGTCGCCGAGGCCGCCGCACTGCGGGGCGACGACCAGGCCGAGGGCCGGGCCCGGTTCGTGTGCGGCAACGCCGCGCTGCAGAACACCCAGCTTGCCGAGGCCGAGTCGCAGACCCGGCTGGCCACCGAGGCCTGCCGGCGGGCCGGCGACACCGTCATCCTGCGGCAGATCCTCAACGACCGCGGCCTGATAGCCCAGTTCCAGCACCGGTACGCCGACGCCGCGGACTCCTACGACCGGGCGATCGAACTCGCCAGGGAACTGGGCCACCGCTCGGGCGAGTTGGTGACCCGGCTGAACGCCGCCCAGGCGCGGCTGCGCAGCGGCCGTGCGCACGAGGCCGCCGCCATGTGCGAGGAGGTCCTGGCCGAACTGCGGGACGTGGCGGACCCGCACGGCACCTCCTACGCGTGGTACGTCCACGGCATGGCACTGCACGAACTCGAACGCCACCCGGACGCCGTCGCCAGCTACACCAGGTGCCTGGAGGCTTGCACGGAGCTCCGCATCCGGGGCCGCGAGGCGCAGGTCAGGTCCCGGCTCGCGGCGACCTGGCGGGTCATGGGGAAGCCGGACCTCGCGCTGTCCGAGGGCGAGGCGGCCCTGGCCCTGTGCGAGGAACTCGGCGCCGAGCGCGAGAAGGGCAACGCCCTGCTGGTCCTGGGCCGGGCGCTCGCCGACCTCGGCGACAACCCGGCGGCGCTGTCCCGGGCCCGGCAGGCGGTCGCCGTCTTCACCCGCCTGGGACTGCCCGACGCCGACGAGGCGGCGCAGCTGGCGGCCCGGCTGCCGGGGGCCCCACCGGGCCCGTGACGGCGGGAACCCCGCACCGGAGAACGCCCGTTGAACGAACAAGCGGCCCAGCCGGAGACCGGCTGGGCCGCTGACCCGTACGGGGGCTGTCCCGGGTCAGCCAGTGCTGTTCCACTCGTCCGGGGCACCGCCGTCGGCCAGCACGGTCGTGGCGTGGTGGGCCGGCTTCGGGGCGTCCGCGTGGGTGTCCACCGCCACCGCCACGGTCAGCGCGGCGGCACACCCGGCAGTGGCGATCAGCAGCGCCGCCTTGCGCGGGACCAGGGACTTCGGGAATGCCTTCATGAGGTGCCGTCCGCCTTCGGGATCGGACCCAGGAGCTGGGTCTCGGGTACCGGGGGGAGCCCCGGTGAGGCCGTGTGCCTCGTTCTGGTCCAAGACTGCCGAGGGCCGATCTACACGGGATGGAGGCCCGATCACCGCCGCGTCCGCGCCGCCGCGGACGGCTGATGATCCCCCGTATATCCGTCCCGACCACCATCCATTCCAGGCGGCGACCGGATCCGGCCTCCGCCCGATCGTCGGTGTGGTGATGTGAAGGGAAATCGGCATGGATGGTGGGCAGCCGGTGTCCGGCTTCGGTGAACTGCTCAGATACCGGCGTGAACGCGCCGGGATGACCCAGCAGTGCCTGGCCGATCACGCGACGCTGAGCGTGCGTGCGGTACGGGACATGGAGGCCGGCCGGGTCCGGCGGCCGAGGCACGGGACCGTACGACTGATGGCCGACGCGCTGCGGCTGACCGGCAGCGCGCGTTCCGCCTTCGAGGCGGCGGCACGGCGGCAGGCGTCCGCCGAGGAACCCGCGGCCCCGCCCGCGCCGCGCACCGCGATCGTCGGGCGCGAACGGGAGACCGCGGCGCTCGCACACTGCCTCACCGGGGACGGCGACCGGCTGGTGTCGGTCGTCGGCCTGGGCGGGGTGGGCAAGACCCGGCTGGCCCTGGAGGCGGCCTGGCGCGTCCACGACTCGGGGCGCTGGCCGGTGCACTGGGTGTCCTGCGGCGACCGGGGTGCCCTGGCCGCGCTCGCCGGTGGTGCCGGTCTCGCGGAGGTGGCCGGCGTCCGGCCCGCGCTGCTGGTGCTCGACGGGGCCGACGACGGGCTGGACCACACCCTGCTGGACCGGGCCTTCAGCCGTCGTCCCGGCCTGCGGGTACTGATCACCACCCGGTCGCCGCTGTCGCTCGACGGCGAACAGGTGGTCCCGCTCGCGCCGTTGGACACGCCCGGTCCGGACACGGCGGCGCGGGAACTGGCCGAGGTGCCGGCCGTGCGGCTGATGCTGGCCCACATGCGGCGGCTCCGCCCCGGTCTGACCCTGGAACCCTCCGACCTCCCGGCCATCGCCGGACTCTGCGCCTACCTGGACGGACTGCCCCGGGCCCTGGAGTACGCGGCGGGCTGGACGCTGCTCGAATCCCCGGCCCGGCTGACCGAACGCCTCTCCGCCGCCCCGTTCGGGCTGGCCGCCCCACCGGTCACGCACTGCGAACGGGGTGACGTGCGCGAGGCCCTGGACGAGGCCCTGCACTCGCTGACCGCCGACCAGCTGGCCTTCGTACGACTGCTGTCCGACCCGGGGACCGACTGGTCCCTGGAAGAGGCCGCGGCGGCCGGCGGCCGAAGCGCCCAGCACTGCCACCAGGCCGTACACGAACTCCTCTCACGCGGTCTGCTGCGTCTGGCCCCGGAGCCGGGCGGCGCCAGATTCGCCGTGCTCAACCTCGTCCGCACGGTCTGCCGGGAGCGGTACCGGACCCCCGGCCTGCCCCTCACCCCGTTCCCGGCGGCGCTGGTCTCCTGACCCGCCGCGAGCTCCCTCACCTCGCCGCTCCGCCGTTCCCCCCCCACCTCCCCATCCCTACTGAACCAACGAGGAATCCCCGTGGAACTGGGCAAGGCCGAGCACGTCGGCCTGGACGTCGTCGTCTCGACCATGGCGTCGGACGCACACACCTGGAATCTGGTCTTCCTGCAGCTGCTGCTGGAAGAACTCGGCCACCGCGTCACCAACCTGGGCGCCTGCGTCCCGGACGCCGACCTGATCGGCGAGTGCCGGCGGCTCGCCCCCGACCTGATCGTCCTCAGCAGCGTCAACGGACACGGGTTCATCGACGCCCAGCGGGTCATCCCCGGACTGCGCGCCTGCCCCGAACTGGAGCGCACCCAGGTGGTGATCGGCGGCAAGCTGGGCATCACCGGTGCCGACGACGGGTCGGTCGCAAGGACGCTGCGGGCGGCCGGCTTCGACAAGGTCTTCGAGGAGAGCGCCTCCGCCGACGAACTGCGCTCGTTCGTCCGCGCGCTGGCCCGGGCGGTGCCGGTATGACCGGTGCGACCGCCCGTCCGACCGCACCGGCCGTGCCGTTCGGGCGGTTCGTGGCCCGGGCACAGGACCGGGGCCGGCTGGTGGTGCAGCCGCGGATGGGCATGAGCCGCCCCGACCGGATGCGGGACGGCCTGCGGGCCACCCGCGGCGCGGCGGCCACCACGGTCGGCACCATCACCGTGGACAGCTACACGAGAACCGGCGACGCCGTGGCGGCCCACGAAGCCGTCACCCTGGGCGTGGCGCTCAACGGCTACCCGATCACCACCCACGACCCGGCCGTGACCCGGCACGTGCTGCGCGGGGTCGCGGACGACGGATTCCCGGTGCAGGTCCGGCACGGCTCGGCCCGCCCGGAGCGGATCGTCACCGCGCTGCTGGCCGCCGGGCTCGACGCCACCGAGGGCGGCCCCGTCTCCTACTGCCTGCCCTACAGCCGGGTCCCGCTCAACGTGGCCGTGGCCTCCTGGGAACGCAGCTGCGCGCTGCTCGCCGAGGCCCGGCACACCGGCGCCCACCCGCACCTGGAGACGTTCGGCGGCTGCATGATGGGCCAGCTCTGCCCGCCCGGCCTGCTGATCGCGCTCAGCGTGCTGGAAGCCCTCTTCTTCCGGCAGCACGGGCTGCGCAGTGTCTCCCTCAGCTACGCGCAGCAGGCCAACGCCCGCCAGGACGAGGAGTCGGTCACCGCGCTGTCCCGGCTCGCCGCCGCACTGCTGCCCGACGTCGAATGGCACATCGTCGTCTACGCGCACATGGGGATGTACCCGCAGAGCCCCGGCGGAGCGCGGCTGCTCCTGGAAGAGGCGGCCCGGCTGGCGGTCCGTACCGGCGCGGCCCGGCTGATCGTGAAGACGACCGCCGAGGCCCACCGCATCCCCACCGTCACCGAGAACGTCCGGGCGCTGGAGACGGCCGCGGCGGCGGCCCGCGCCGAGGCGTCCGCGCCTCGCACGGCAGACGTCACGGACACCGGGATCCACGCCGAGGCGAGCGCCCTGGTCGACGCCGTCCTGGACCTGGACCGGGACATCGGCCGCGCCCTGGTGACCGCCTTCGCCCGCGGCTACCTGGACGTGCCGTTCTGCCTCCACCCCGACAACGCCGGCCGCGCCCGCAGCGGCCTGGACGCCGACGGCCGCCTGTACTGGTCCGCCGCCGGAGCGATGCCGCTGCCCGCCCGTCCCGACCTGGGCCGGGCGCCGATCCTCGGCGCGGACGGCCTGATGGCCGCCCTGTCCTACGTACAGCGCACCTTCGACCAGCGCGCCCGGACCGAGGCCGCCCGGCCCCGGTCCCACCCCGGCCACGCCCCGACCACCGACAGATGGGATCAGCGACCATGAACCACGACCTGCCCGACCCCCGGGCACACCTCGGCTCCCCGGCCACCCGCAGCACCCTGCGCATCCAGAACCAGCTGATCGCGGCCGCCCGCGAGTACCTCACGACGGCCGGGTTCACCGAGATGCTGGCACCGGTCATCGGGCCGGTCACCGACCCGGGCAGCCGCGGCTCCAAGCAGGTGGACATCGACTTCTACGGCCACCGCTACAAGCTCATGACCAGCGCCATCCTCTACAAGCAGGCTTCCCTGCTGGCCTTCGGCAAGATCTTCTGCATCGCCCCCAACGTCCGTCTGGAGCCGCTGGAGACCACCGACACCGACCGGCACCTCGCGGAGTTCCACCAGCTCGACGTGGAGGTGGCGGGCGCGGACCGGGAGCGGATCACCGCACTCCTGGAGGACCTCGTCGTCCACATGGTCCGCTCCGCCCGCGACACGCTGCCCGCCGACTTCGAGCACCTCGGCAGGGACGTCGACGCCTTCACCGAGCTGCTGCACGGGTCGTTCGGCCGGCTCACGCACGCCGAGGCGGTCGCCGAACTGCGGGCCGTGGGGCACGACCAGAACCCGGACGCCGAGATCGACTGGGCGGGCGAGGCGCTGCTGTCGGCCAAGGCCGCGCGCCCGTTCTTCGTCACCGACTACCCGAAGGGATCCCGCGGCTTCTACGACCGCGAGTCGCGCACCGAGCCCGGCGTGCTGCGCAACTTCGACCTCATCGCCCCCGAGGGCTTCGGCGAGCTGTGCAGCGGCAGCGAACGCACCAACGACTACGCGCAGATCGTCACCCGTATGCGGGAGACCGGCGAGAACCCGCAGAAATACCGCTGGTACCTCGACCTGGTGCGCGAGGGCGTCCCCGCCAGCGCGGGCTTCGGCATCGGCGTCGAGCGCCTGACCCGGTACGTCGCCGGACGCGACGCGGTCTGGCAGGCCAGCGCCTTCCCCAAGCTGCCCGGGGTGGTCTCGCCGTGAGCCCCGTCGCCCCCGCCTTCCCCGAGGACGAGGTCCGGCGCCGGGCCCGGTCCGGAGCGGCCGCCGCGTTCCCGTCCGCCGAGGACTACGGGCACGTGCTCTTCGGAGGACGCACGCCCACCGCCCCCGAGGACGGCCTGGACCGGACGCGTCTCGTCCCGCCCGTCTTCATGCCCGAGCGGCTGAAGAAACTGATCGAACTGGGCCGCGAGCCGATGTACGACGACGTCGAACTCACCACCGGCATCGGCGGCTTCACCTCGGCACTGCCCGTGTACGTCTCGGCACTGGGCTCCACCCGGGCCGCCGCCGGCGATCCCGGCCTCGCGCTGAGCCGCCAGGCCGCCCGCCTCGGACTGCCCATGGTCATCGGCGAGAACGTGGTCCCGGTCCACGGCTACGGGCGCCTGGACAGGCCGGACGGAGTGGATGCACCGGACGGACCGAGGGCCGGCGCCTCGACCACCCTGCTCGGCCGGCTGCGTGCCTACGCCGGTGAACTGCCCGACGGCGTCGGCGGGGTGGCCGTGCAGCAGAGCACCGAGGACGCCGACGCCGAGGTCTGGAACCTCGTCTACAGCGACCCCGCCGCCCGGCCCCTGCTGGACTCCGGACGGCTCGCCTTCGAGCTGAAGACGGGACAGGGCGCCAAGCCCGGACTCGGCGGGATGACCGTCCTCGACACGGCGACGGCGGCGCGGTTCGGCGACCGCTACGGCCTGGACGCGACGGCCCTCGGCGAACGACACGTGCTGCGCTCCAGCAGCCCCGGCACCTTCACGGCGGAGATCCTGCGCCAGCAGATCCGGCTGATGCGCAACAACTTCCCCCGGGCCAGGGTCTGGGTCAAGCTGCACCCCGGCCGCGACGTGGCCGACGCGGCCCGGGTGGCCGTGGACGCGGGCGCGGACGCGGTGACGGTGGACGGCGCCGAGGGCGGCACCGGCTGGGCGCCCCTCGCCTTCACCGGCGGGGTCGGGCTGCCGCTCGCCGAGTGCCTGCGACGCCTGGCCGTCGCCCCGCCGCCCTGTCTGCTGGTGTCGGGCCGGATGTGGGAGGGCACCCGCGCGGTCAAGAGCCTGGCGCTGGGCGCCCGGGCCGTCGGGCTGGGCCGGGCCGCGCTGCTGTCCGTCGCGGAGGATCCGGACCAGGGGCTGATCCGCTTCACGGAATGCCTCGCCCTGGAAATGCGGCTGCTGATCAGCGCCTTGGGCAAATACGCCCCGGACACCCTCGACCGGCAGGACGTCTGGGCACCCGACGGTGACCGGGCCGAGGACAGCAGCTGAGCCCGGGAAAGCAATGGGGCCGGCGACAGCAATTGAGCCCGTGACGGCGATTGAGTCGGCGACAGCAATTGATCCAGGCGCTCGAAAGTGCCGTTCTTCTTCCTCTCCAACTGCCCGTCCACCGAATGAGCGCGGCCTAGCGTTTTTCGCGTCGCCATTCCGCGGGCTTTTCCATCATCGGGGTGAACCCATGTCCTCAGACGGTATTCCCTTCGCATTCGAGGCGGCCGTACGCCGCCATTCCGGCCGGCCGGCGGTGCGCTGTGCGGGCCGGACCCTCAGCTACGCGGAACTCGACGCGCTGACCGGCACCCTGGCGGCGGACCTCGCCCCGGGCCAGGTCGTCGCGGTCTCCGGCCGGGACCGGCTCGACCACGTGGTCGGGCTGCTGGCCGTGCTGCGGGCGGGCGCGATCCACCTGCCCGTCGACGCCGACGCCCCGGCCGAGCGCGCCGAGTTCATCGTCCGGGACGCCGGGGCGACGGCCTTCCTCACCCACGGCGAACTCGCCGCCCCCACCCCCGCCCCCGCGTCCGGACCGGCCGGTGGCTCCGGCTACCTCGTCCACACCTCCGGCACCACCGGCCGTCCGAAGGGCGTCCATGTCGAGGCGTCCGTGCTGGCGCGGCACATCGAGGCCGCCACCGCCCGGTTCGGCATCACCCACCGGGACGTCGTCCTGCACCTGGCGCGGCCCTCCGTGGACGTGGCCGTCGAGCAGGTCCTGACTGCCCTGACCAGCGGAGCCTGCCTGGTCGTACCGGAGCGGGGCCTGCTGGCGGCCGGTGAACTCCTCGACCTGCTGGCGGCCGAGGAGGTCACGGTCGCCAACCTGTCCGCCGGCTACTTCCAGGAGGTCGTCGCCGCCCTGCGTGCCGGTGCCCGCGTCCCCGGATCGCTGCGCCTGATGATCTCCGGCAGCGACCGGCTGTACCCGGACACGGCCGCGGCCTGGACCGCACTCACCGGCGTGCCGCTCATGAACGCCTACGGCCCCACCGAGACGACGGTCACCGCCACCGTCCAGGACGTCCACGAGCTGCCGGAAGGGGCCGACGGCGAGCGCCGGGTCCCGATCGGCGACGCGCTCGGCGACCGTGCCCTGTACGTCCTGGACGATGACCTGCGTCCGGTGCCCGACGGCACGGCGGGCGAACTCCACGTCGGCGGCCCGCTGCTGGCCTCCGGCTACTGGGGCCGGGCCGCGGCGACCGCCGAACGTTTCGTCGCCGACCCGTTCTCGGCCGTACCGGGTGCCCGCATGTACCGCACGGGCGACCTGGTGCGGCGGGTCGCCGGTGCCCTGGAGTTCGTCGGGCGCACCGACCACCAGGTGAAGATCCGCGGCTTCCGGGTCGAGCCCGGCGAGGTCGAACGGGCGCTGGCCGCGCACCCGTCGGTCGCCGCCTGCGTGGTGACTGCCCACGAGGGCCGGCTCGCCGCCCACGTCACCTCCGGCGCGCCGGTTCCGCCCACGTACCAGGAGGTCCGCGCCTTCCTCGCGGAGCGGCTGCCCGAGCACATGATCCCCGCCGGCCTCACCGTCCTCGCCGCCTTCCCGCTGACCGCGGGCGGAAAGGTCGACCGCGCCGCCCTGCCGCGGCCCGGCGCGGACGCAGGCGTGCGGGACGGGTACGTCGCGCCGCGCACCGAGGCCGAGCGGCTGCTCGCCGGAGTCTGGTCCGACGTGCTCGGCGTGCCCGACGTCGGCGTCCACGACAACTTCTTCCATCTCGGCGGCGACTCGCTCACCGCGGTGCGGGTCGTCGGGCGGGTCGCGGACGTCTTCGGCGTGGTCTCCCCGTACGCGATCTTCGAGGCGCCGACCCTCGCGGAGTTCGCCGCCGTCGCCACCGCGCCGGAGGGCGAGCGGCTGCCGGCCCTGACCCGGTCGGGGCACACCGAGGCACCGCTCTCGGCGTACCAGCGCGGCCTGTGGTTCCTCGACCAGTGGAACCCCGGCTCGGCCACCTACAACGTGCCCTGGGTGTTCCGCTTCGCCGCCGATCCCGACCCGGCCCTGCTGCACCGGGCCCTGCAGACGCTGGTCGCGCGGCACGAGAGCCTGCGTACCTGCTTCGTCCTCGGCGACACCGGCCCCCGGCAGGTCGTCCGGGACCGCGTCACCGTGCCGTTCAGCGTCGGCGACGCACCCGCGGAGGGTGTCGGCGAGCTGGTCGCGGCAGCCGCCGTCGAGCCGTTCGACCTGGAGACCGGACCACTGCTGCGCGCCCACGTCTGGCGGGTGCCGGGCGCCGGGACCGTGCTCCTCCTGGTCCTGCACCACATCGTGTGGGACGAGGGCTCCCTGCCCGTCCTGGAGACCGAACTCAAGGAGGTCTACGAGGCGTTGCGGGCCGGCCGCCCGCATCGGCTGCCCGAACTCGACGCCCAGTACGCCGACTACAGCCGCTGGCAGCACGACGAAGCGGTGGCCGCCGCCACCGACGCCCAGCTTGCCTACTGGGCCGGGCAGTTGGCGGACGCGCCGCAGACCACCGCGCTGCCCACCGACCGGCCGCGCCCCGAACTGCAGGCGTTCCGGGGCGCCCACCACGGCTTCACGATGCCGGAGCCGGTCGCGCGGGCGGTGCGCCGGCTGGCCCGCGAGGAGGACGCCACCCCGTTCATGGTGCTGCTCGCCGCGCTGGCGACCACGCTGCACCGGCGGTCGGGGGAGCGGGACATGGTCATCGGCTCGCCGGTGAACGTACGCGGCCGGGCCGGGGCCGCCGGGCTGATCGGCTACTTCGTCAACCTGCTGCCGCTGCGGCTGCGCGTCGGCCCCGACCTGCCGTTCCGCGACCTGGTACGCCACGTCCGGGACGTCTCGGTGGGCGCCTACCGCAACCAGGACGCCTCCTTCGACGCGATCGTCGACCGGACCGTCACCGACCCGCCCCGCGACCGCAACCCGCTCTGCCAGGTCCTGCTCGAACTGCATCCGCTGGACACCCGCCCGCTGGACGTCGACGGCATCCCCGTCACCCGTGAGCTCCACGTGCAGGGGGTCTCCCGGTTCGACCTGTCGGTCTCCGTCGACGACCTCGGCACCGGTTTCACCGGCCGGTTCGAGTACGACAGCGACCTGTTCGACGCGACGACCATGGCGGGGCTCTGCGACAGCTGGCTGGGCACCCTGGCCGCGGCCGTCGCCGCCCCCGCGCACACCCTGTTCGAGGCCGCCGCCGCCCGTACCCCGGACGCCGTCGCTCTCGTCGCAGGCGGCGAGGAACTCACGTACGGGCAACTCAACATGCGCGCCAACCGGCTCGCCCACCTCCTCGCCGGGCGGGGTGCCGGGCGCGGGACGGTCGTCGCGGTACTGGTGGAACGCGGCTTCGACCTCGTCGTGGCCCTGCTCGCGGCGCTGAAGACCGGGGCCGGATACACCCTGCTGGACCCCGACTTCCCGGCCGAGCGGCTCGCCGGCGCGGTCGCCGACAGCGGCGCCGCACACCTGGTCACCCATCGCGGCCGGCCGGTGCCGTTCGCCTGGCAGGGCGCGCACATCGACCTGAACGCCGTCGCCGCGGAGCTGGCCCGGCAGCCGGCGGGTGACCCCGTGCTCTCCGTCACCGGAGACGACCTGGCCTGCGTGATGTTCACCTCCGGCTCCACCGGCCGCCCCAAGGGCGTCGCCGTGCCTCACCGCGCCCTGACCGGCACCTACGCGGGCCAGGACTACGCACGGTTCGGCCCGGACGAGGTCTGGCTCCAGTGCTCCCCGGTCTCGTGGGACGCCTTCGCCCTTGAGCTGTACGGCGCCCTGATGTTCGGCGGCACCTGCGTCCTGCAGACCGGGCAGCGGCCCGACCCGCAGACCGTGGCCGACCTGACCCGCCGCCACGGGGTCACCCAGCTCCAGCTGTCCGCAAGCCTGTTCAACTTCCTCCTGGAGGAGTTCCCGGACACCTTCGCCGGACTGCGCACCGCCTTCACCGCCGGCGAGCGGGCCTCGGTGACCCACGTCGCCAAGGCGCTGGAGATGTACCCCGGCCTCCGGGTCGCCAACGGCTACGGCCCGGTGGAGAGCCTCGGCCTCACCACCTGCCACACCGTCGTGCCCGAGGACGCCACCGCCGCGTCCGTCCCCATCGGCCGGCCGCTGTACGGCAAGGACGTCCTGGTCCTCGACGAGGCACTGCGGCCCGTCGAACCCGGCGTCACCGGCGAGCTCTACACGACCGGCTGCGGCCTGGCCCTCGGCTACACGGGCCGGCCCGGCCTCACCGCCACCCGCTTCGTCGCCGACCCCGGCGGCTACGGCGGGCGGCTGTACCGGACCGGGGACCTCGGGCGCCGTACGACGGACGGCCTGCTGGAGATCACCGGCCGGGCCGACGACCAGGTCAAGATTCGGGGCTTCCGGGTGGAGCCGGGCGAGATCGAGGACGTCCTGACCCGCCACCAGGACATCCGGGAGGCCGTCGTGGCCGTGTACGAACCCTCGCCCGGCGACCGGCGGCTCGCCGCCTACGTCACCACCGCGGCCGGCGTTCCCGCCACGGCCGACGCCCTCCTCGAATACCTGTCCGGGCGGCTCCCGGAGTACATGGTCCCGGCCACCGTCGACGTCCTGGACGCGCTGCCGCTGAACGCCAACGGCAAGGCCGACCGCCGTGCCCTGCCCGCCCCGGCGGCGGCCACCGGAGGACGCGGGGACGACGGCGGCAACGCCGCGCTGGCGGGCCGGGAACGGCTGGTCGCCGACGTGATGCGGGAGATCCTCGGCCTCGACGAGGTGGGCCGCCACGACAGCTTCTTCCGGATCGGTGGCAACTCCCTGTCGGCCGTGCGCGTCGCGATGCGCCTGTCCCGGGAGACCGGCACCCGCGTCCCGCCGCACCTGGTGTTCCGCGCCAGGACCGTGAGCGCGATCGCCGAACTGCTGCCGGCCTGAGCGCCCGGCAACCCGGGTCCGCGCCCCGCGCCGGTCCCGCCCCTCCGCTCCCCGACAAGGAAGGCAGAACGACAGTGAGTTCGCCCACGGACACGGCTCCACCGCCCGCTCCCGCCCCGCCGCCCGTTCCGGCCGCGCCGTCTGCTCCCGTCCCGCCGACCGTTCCGGTCCCGTCGTCGGTCCCGGTGCCCGCCAGGACCGCACCGCTCTCCGGTCTCCAGCGCGGCCTGTGGTTCCTGGACCGCTGGCACCCCGGGACCGCCACCTACAACACGCCCTGGGTCTTCGAGTTCACCGGCCCGCTCGACACCGGGCTCCTCGAACGCTCCCTCAGCACCGTCGTCGCCCGCCACGAGGCGCTGCGCACCACCTTCACCCTGACCGCCGAAGGTCCCCGCCAGCTCGTCCACTCCGACCCGGAGATCCCGCTCACCGTCGTCGACCTGCGGGAGCTGCCCGCGGACGAGCGGGAACGGCAGGCCGGGCAGCGGCTCGCCACCGAGGCGTCGGCGCCCTTCGACCTCGCCGCCGGACCGCTGCTGCGGGCGACGGCCCTGCTCCGGTCGGACACCGAGACCACCCTCGTCCTCGTCGTCCACCACATCGTCTGGGACGGCTGGTCGGCCGACGTCTTCGAGACGGAACTCGCGGAGACCTACACCGCCCTCACCGAGCACCGCGCGCCCCGGCTGCCCGAACTGACCTTCCAGTACGCCGACTTCGCGACCGAGGAGGAGAGCCGTTCCTTCGAGGACCAGCTGGCCTACTGGAAGGACCGGCTGGACGGCGCCCCCGGCCTGCTGGAGCTGCCCGCCGACCGGCCGCGCCCGGCCGAGCGCGACCACCACGGCCGCACCGAGGCCTTCGCCCTGCCGGCCGGCACCGCGGCCCGGGTCCGCGCGCTGGCCGAGAGCGAGGGGGTGACGCCGTTCACCGTGCAACTGGCCGCCTTCGCACTCCTGGTGAACCGTCACACCGGCGCCGAGGACATGGTGATCGGCACCCCGGTCACCACCCGGGACCGGCCCGAACTGGAGAACCTGGTCGGCTACTTCGTCAACCTGCTGCCGCTGCGCATCCGGCTCGGCGCCCGCACCACCTTCCGCGAACTCCTCGCCCACGTCTCGGACGTGGCCTTCGAGGCGTACGGCTGTCTCGACGTGCCGTTCGACACGATCGTCGACCAGCTCGCCCCGGACCGCTCCGCCGCCCACCCGCCGCTCGTCCAGGTCGTCTTCGGCTCGCACACCGAGAACCGGACGCCGCTCGCGTTCGGGCCCGCCTCGGCCGACCGGCGGGTGCACGCCAACGGCACCAGCAAGTTCGACCTGACCTGGTCCGTCTACGACGACGGAGAGCTGCGCGGCGAGGTCGAGTTCGGCACCGGCCTCTTCGACACCGCGACGGTACGCCGGATGACCGACGACTGGCGGGCCCTGCTGACCGCGGCCCTCGACGACACCGGCCGTACCGTGCGCGACCTGACCCGCGCGGCCGACCCGAGGCCGCCCGCCGCCCCGGTCCGCATCTCCGAAGGCCAGGCCCTGCACCGCCTGTTCGAGGAGGCCGCCGACGCCCATCCCACCCGCACGGCTCTCACCTCCGGCGACCTGTCGCTGACCTACACGGAGCTGGACGAGCGGGCCAACCGGCTGGCCCACGCGCTGATCGCCCGCGGTGTCCGCCCCGGTGACCGGGTCGGCCTGCTGCTCGACCGCACGCAGGAGATCCCCGTCTCGGTGCTCGGCGTGCTGAAGACGGGCGCGGCCTACGTGCCCGTGGACCTGACCGCCCCCGCGGACCGGGCCGCGATGGTCTTCGGGGACACCGGGGTCCGCGTCGTCGTCACCGACCGGCCCGACCGCGTCCCGGACGGCCCCTGGGAGCGCCTCGAACCGGCCGTGGGCGAAACCGGGTCGGCCGTGCTTCCGGCCACTCGCCCCGCCGTCACGGTGCGTCCCGCGGACACCGCCTACCTCATCTTCACCTCGGGCTCCACCGGCCGCCCGAAGGGCGTCGCGGTCGCCCACGAACACGTCAGCCGACTGATGGACGCCGGCGCCCGGCACTTCGCCTTCGGTCCCGACGAGGTGTGGACCCTCTTCCACAGCTACGCCTTCGACTGGACGGTCTGGGAGTTGTGGGGTGCCCTCCTGCACGGCGGACGGCTGGTCGTGGTGCCGTACCTGACCAGCCGCTCGCCCGAGGAGTTCACCGAGCTGCTCGCCGCCGAGGCCGTCTCCTTCCTCTGCCTGACCCCGTCCGCGCTGCGCCAGCTCGAACTCGCCCTGCGGCAACGGCCGCGCGCCCTGCCCGCGCTGAAACAGATCATGCTCGGCGGCGAGGCCCTCGACCCCGCCGTGGTACAGCGCTGGAACGCCCTCGACCCGCTGCCCCCGGCCCGGCTGTGCAACCTGTACGGCATCACCGAGACCACCGTCCACGTCACCACCCACGACCTCGGTCCCGCCGCGGACGACTTCGACCGCAGCCTGATCGGCACCCCGATGCCGCACCTCAGTGCGATGGTCCTCGACGACTGGCTGCGGCCCTGCCCGGTGGGCGTGCCCGGCGAGCTGTACGTCGGCGGCGGCAGCCTCGCCCACGGCTACTGGGACCGGCCCGGCCTCACCTCCGGACGCTTCGTCGCCGACCCCTACGCCACCGCGCCCGGAGCCCGCATGTACCGCACCGGGGACCTGGCCAGGCGGCTGCCCGACGGCGGCCTGGAGTACCTGGGGCGCGCGGACTTCCAGGTGAAGCTGCGCGGCTTCCGCATCGAACTCGGCGAGATCGAGAACGCGCTGGCCGCCCACCCGGACGTCGACACCTGTGTGGTCACCGTCCACCAGCAGCGGCTCGCGGCCTACGTCACCGGCCGCGAACCGGCCGGGACGCGCGAGTTCCTGTCCCGTTCCCTGCCCGACTACATGATCCCGGCGACCGTCACCGTCCTGGACACCCTGCCGCTGACCGTCAACGGGAAGGTCGACCGCCGCGCCCTGCCGGACCCGAGCCCGCACGGCGCCGCGTCGTCCGTGGCGGCGGCCGGACACGTGGTGCCTCGCGACGCCACCGAACGGGAGTTCGCCGCCGTCTGGTCACGGGTCCTGGACGTCACCGGCATCGGCGTGCACGACGACTTCTTCCACCTCGGCGGCGACTCGATCCGCGCCGTGCAGCTCTCCGGAGAGCTGCACGAGGCCGGCTGGACGGTCACCCTGCGGGACATCTTCAACGCCCCGACCATCGCCGCCCTGGCGCTGCTGGCCCGCCCGGTGGCCGGCGCGGACACCGCCGACGGCCCCTTCGCGCTGATCGACGCCGAGACCCGGGCCGAACTCCCGGCCGGCGTCGTGGACGCCTACCCGATGGTGTCGATGCAGCTCAGCATGGTCTTCCACATGGAGATCGCCGGATCGACCGACAGCTACCACAACGTCAACAGCTACCGGATCAGCGCGCCGCTCGACGAGGACGCCTTCCGCCGGGCCGTGACCGAGGCGATGACCCGCCACCCCGTCCTGCGGACCGGCCTGGACATCTCCGGCTACGCCGAACCCCTCCAGCTCGTGCACGGCGAGCTCGCGCCGCCCGTCACCTTCGGCGACCTTCGGCGACTGACCGCCCGCGAACGCGACGAGGCGGTCACCGCGGTCTTCGAACAGCAC
This sequence comes from Streptomyces sp. NPDC048278, assembly GCF_040652195.1. Classification (NCBI taxonomy): domain Bacteria; kingdom Bacillati; phylum Actinomycetota; class Actinomycetes; order Kitasatosporales; family Streptomycetaceae; genus Streptomyces; species Streptomyces sp. NPDC048278. The sequence goes on along the minus strand of NZ_JBEZLP010000039.1, from coordinate 60,466 downwards.
CGCGGTACCCCCTTCGACCTGCTGGCGCCGCCGCTCTTCCGGATCACCGTGCAGCGGCTGACGGACGTCTCCTTCCAGCTCACCGTCTCCGAGCACCACGCCATCCTCGACGGCTGGAGCTTCACCTCGCTTCTCGCCGAACTCCTCGCCCGGCACACCGAGTTGTCGGCCGACCCGGCCAGCGCCCCGGCCGCCCCGCCGGGCTCCCGGTACCGGGACTTCGTCGCCGTCGAACGGGAGGCCGCGGCCGACCCCGCGTCCCTCGCGTACTGGCGCGACAAGCTCGACGGCGTCAGCGGCGAGCTGTGGGACGGCGCCGGCGACACCCACGAACTGGCCCGCGTGTCGGAACGGGTGCTGCCGAAGGCCCCCGGCCAGTTGAGGCGCGTCGCCGACGCCACGGGTGTCCCCGTCAAGTCCGTGGCGCTCGCCGCCCACGTGCACGCGTTGCGGGAGATCACCGGCCGCCGCCGGATCACCACGGGACTGGCGATGAACGGCCGCCTGGAGCGGCGCGGCGGCACCGAGGTGTACGGCCTGTTCCTCAACACCGTGCCCCTGGTGGCCGGGGACGACGGCACGGGCGGCACGGGCGGCGATCCGCTGGCCCTGGTGCGCCAGGTGCACCGCGAGGAACTGGACATGATGCCGCACCGCCGGGTCCCGATCGCCCGGCTGGCCCGGCTGATGACCGGCACCCGGCTGGACAGCCAGTTCGGCTTCCTGCGCTTCCACGCCCTCGGACACCTGGGCGACGCCCGGATCGAGGACGACCGGATCGGCTGCGAGCCCACCCTGCGGCACGAGCCCAACAGCTTCGCCTTCGGGGCCTCACTGATCCAGGACCCCGTCTCCGACCGCGTCCTGCTGGCCGTCGACCACCAGCGGTCCGTGGTGCCGGACGCGCTCGCCGAGGCCTTCCTCGACGCCTACGAGGCGGCCCTGAACGCGATGGACGCGGCCCTGTGACCACCCGCGCAGACCTACCAGAGAGCGAGACACGCCCCATGACCGACATGCACGGCCCCCGTCCGGCCGACCCGCTGGCCCGGTTCCTGGCCGCCGCCTGCGCCACCCCCGCGCGCACCGCGGTGGTGGCCGCCGACGGCCGGCTCAGCTACGCCGAACTCGCCCGCCGCACCGCGGAGCTGGCGGGCGCCCTGCGCGCCCACGGCGTCGGCCGCGGCGACCGGGTCGGCATCCACCTGCGCCGCACCGCCGACCTCCCGGTGGCGCTCCTCGCCGTGTGGCGGGCGGGCGCGGCCTACGTACCGCTCGACCCCGCCTACCCGCGGGAGCGGCTCGCCTTCATGGCCGCCGACGCGGGACTGGCCCTGCTGCTCTCGGCCGAGCCGGGCGCCGTCCCGCTGCCCGGCGGCATCCCGGTCCTCGGCCCGGACGCGACGGGGGAGACCGGCCCGGACACCCCGGTCACCGCGCTGGACGCGGCCTACGTCATCCACACCTCGGGCTCCACCGGCCGTCCCAAGGGCGTCGAGGCCACCCGCGGCGGTGTCGCCGCCCTCCTGGCCGGCCTGGAGGAACGCGGCCTGTACCGGTCCGCACCGGGCGTGGTCGGCTGGAGCGCGAGCGTGTCCTTCGACGCCTCCGTCCAGCAGTGGGCGCGGATCTGCCGGGGCGACACCGTCGTCGTGGTGGACGACAGGACCCGCACCGACCCGGTCCGGCTGGCCGCCCTGCTCGACGCGCACGGCGTCACCGACCTGGACCTCACGCCCTCGCACTGGGAGCTGCTGCGCGAGCCGCTGGCGGCCCGCCCGGTCCGGCTGTTCATGGGCGGGGAACCCGTACCGCAGGCCACCTGGGACGAGATCACCGCCGGCGGCACCGACGCGTTCAACCTGTACGGCCCCACCGAGTGCACCGTCGACTCCACCACCACCCCGATCGGTGGGCCCCGCCCGCACCTCGGCGACGCGCTGCCCTTCGCGGCCGTGCACCTGCTGGACCGGGAGCTGCGGCCGGTGGCACCCGGCACCACCGGCGAGCTGTACGTCGCCGGTCCCGCCGTCGCCCACGGATACGTCGGCCGGCCGGGCCTGACCGCAGAACGGTTCGTGGCCAGCCCCTTCGCACCCGGTGCGCGCATGTACCGCACCGGCGACCTGGCCCGCCGCGGCCCCGACGGAACCCTGGAGTTCGCCGGCCGCGCCGACCGCCAGCTCAAGCTGCGCGGCTTCCGCATCGAACCGGGCGAGATCGAGGGCGCCCTGACCCGCCATCCGGGGATCCGCGAGGCCGCCGTCAAGGTCCACGAAGCCGCCCCCGGCGACCAGCGGCTGATCGCCTACGTCACCACGTCCGGCAGCGCGGAGCCGGGTGCCGACGGCGTCCTGGCGCACGCTCGCACCCTGCTCCCCGTCCACATGGTCCCGTCCGCGGCCGTCGTCCTCGACGCGCTGCCGCTCACCCCCAACGGCAAACTCGACCACGCGGCGCTGCCCGCACCGGCCTTCGCCACCGCGTCCCGGCCCGGGTCGGCCGACAAGACGGCCGACAAGACGGCCGACAAGACGGCCGACAAGACGGCCGACAGGGCGGCCGACGGCGCGGCGGACAGCGGTGCCGCGGACACCGGTGCGGCGGACAAGGGCCTGGCCGAACAGGTCGCCGACGTCTGGCGGACCGTCCTCGGCCGTGACGACATCCGCCCCGACGACGACTTCCTCACCCTCGGCGGCCACTCGATCGCCGCGCTGCGGGTCATCCACGTCCTGCGCCGCACCCTCGGCGCCGAACTCCAGCTGCGTCACCTGCTCGACGCCCGCGACCTCGCTGACTTCACCGAAGCGGTCCGCACGGCGGTCCTGGCCCCGGCACCCCGGCGCCCCGCCCTCGTCGGCGGCACGGCAGGTGCCAGGTGACATCCCCACGACCGCGGATCGAGGGCGACTGGCTGCTGGTGCCCGCACCCCAGGACCACCGGCCCTACCGGCTGTTCTGCTTCCCGCACGCCGGCGGGGACGCCACCGCCTTCGCCCCGCTGGCCCACGCGCTCGCCCCGGCCGCCGAGGTGTGGGCGCTGCGCATGCCGGCCCGGGGCGGTCGCAGCCGGCACCCGATGCCCGCCACGTTCGACCTGCTGGTGCGGACCGTGACGGAGGCCCTCCTCCCGCACCTCAACGGCCGCTTCGGGTTCTACGGGCAGAGCTTCGGCTCCCTGCTGGCCTACGAGGTGGCGCGCGCCCTGCCCGCCGGGCAGCGGCCGGAGACGGTGATCGCCGCCTCCGCGTCCGCGCCCGGAACCTGGTCTGCCCCGACCCCGCCGCAGTACCAGGCCGAGGAACTGCTGCGCACCTGCGGCATGAGCGAACTCGTGCAGGCCGAACCGGAGTTGCGGGAGCTGGCGCTGCGGGCCATCCGCAGCGACCTCGCGGTGCGCGACACCTACCGGTACCGGCCGGTCCCGCTCCTCGACACCGACCTGCACGCCGTCGCGGGCGACGCCGACCCGCTGCTCGACGCCGCCCTGCTCGCGGGCTGGGCGGAGCACACCTCGGGCGCTTTCGACCGGACGGTGGTCCCCGGCGGACACCTGCTGGCGACCGTTGAACGGCCCGGACCGGTGGGCCTGCTGACCTCGATCGTCGGGCACCGGCCCGAACCGACCCCCAGGGAGCCCCGATGGCCACGAGCACAGTCCCTCGTCCGCTGACCCCCGCCCCGGCACCGGCCGGCCGCGTCGACCTGAGCGACCCGGGCCTGTGGACCCGCCCCGACCTGCCCGCCGTCGTCGACCGGCTGCGGGAGGCGGGCCCCGTCCAGCGCATCCGGACCGCCGACGACGGGCCGGTCTGGTCGGTGCTCTCCTACGACCTGGCCGTCGAGGTCCTCAAGGACGCGGCAACCTACAGCTCGGAGGGCGGCTCGCTGCTCGGCGCCGGAGCCGGGAACACGCCCGTCGGCGCGGGCCGCATGATGGCCCTGACCGACCCGCCCCGCCACCGCGAACTCCGCGCCCCCGCCTCGCCGTTCCTCTCACCCGGCGGCGCCCGCGGCGCGGCGCCCGGCATCACCGAGCTGTCCCGCCGGATCGTCACCGCGGCCGTGGAACAGGGCGAGGCCGACCTCGTCGACATCGTCTCCCCGCTGCCCCTGACCGTGATGTGCGACCTGCTCGACGTCCCGGACCAGGACCGCGAGATGGTCGTACAGGTCTGCGACGACGCCTTCCTCGGCCGCACCGCCCAGGAACGCAGGGCCGGTCACCAGCGGCTCATCCCGTACCTCATGCACCAGGTCATGAAACGGCGGGCCGACCCCCGGGACGACCTGATCAGCATGATGGCCACGTACCGGATCGGCGGACGGCTGCTGCCCGTCGAGGACGTGGTCCTCAACCTCGACAACATCGTCGTCGGCGGCGTGCAGACCGTGCGTCACACTGCCGTGATGGGGCTGCTCGCACTGGTGCGGCACCCGGAGCTGTGGCGGCAACTGCAGAGGGGCGAGGCCGAGATGGGGCCGGCCCTCGACGAACTGCTGCGCTGGACCTCGGTCGGCCTGCACACCCTGCGCACCGTCACCCGGGACACCGTGCTCGGCGGCCACGAGATCCGGCGCGGCGAGCGCGTCGTCGTCTGGACGTGGGCCGCCAACCACGACCCGGCCGCCTTCGACCGCCCGCACGACATCGTGCTCGACCGCAGCCCCAACCGTCATGTGGCGCTCGGCCTCGGCGCCCACTACTGCATCGGCGCGCCGCTGGCCAAGACGGAGCTGAGCGCGCTCTTCACGGCACTTCTGGAACACGTCGACCGGATCGAGCCGACCGGACCGGTCCAGTACAACCGCTCGATCATCAACTTCGGCCTGGACCACTTCCCGGTGCGCCTGATCGCCCGCCGAGCCGGATGAACTTCCGCTCTCCTGCCGGAACTCCTGCCTGTCGGTCAGGTCGTGCGCCGATAACTTCGAGAAGTCCGGACGGAGTTCCGGGAATTCCGAAACTCCCGCCCCGCTCACGACGGAGGAAAACCATCATGACGAATCCCTTCGAAGACGAGAACGGCACCTACAAGGTGCTCGTCAACGACGAGAACCAGCACTCTCTGTGGCCCGCGTGGATCGACGTCCCGGCCGGCTGGACCGTCGCCTTCGGCGAGGCCGACCGGCAGGCCTGCCTCGCCTGGATCGAGGAGAACTGGACCGACATCCGTCCGGCGAGCCTGCTCGCCGCCCTCGGCCGCTAGGAGGCGCCGCCGTGTCGACCGCACCGACCGCACCGCGCTGGGAGACCGCTCCCGGCCGCCCGGCCCTGACCCACGTGACCGGCGTCCACGACATGGACGCGGCCGTCGACTGGCTCCAGGACAACGGCCCGCACCTGCGGGCCGCCCTCGCCGAGCACGGCGTGATCTTCCTGCGGGGCCTGCCGGTCGCCGCCGGCCAGGACGTCGCGCGGGTACGGGACGTGCTCCTGCCGGAGCCCACCCCGTACCGCGAGAAGGCCACCCCGCGCAGCGACTTCGGCCACGGGATCTTCTCCTCGACCGACCTGCCGCCCCACCAGTCGATCCGCATGCACAACGAGAACAGCTACACGCTCACCTTCCCCGGCAAGCTGCTCTTCGCCTGCCTGACCGCGCCCGCCGAGGGCGGCGCCACCCCCGTCGCCGACTGCCGCAAGGTCCTCGCGAACCTGCCCGCCGGCCTCGTGGACCGGGTGCGCGCCAGCGGCTGGACGCTCACCCGGAACTACTCGGAGTACGTCTCCCTGGACTGGCGCACCGCCTTCGCGACCGACGACCCGGCGCAGGTCGAGGCGTACTGCGCGGAGAACCTCGTCTCCTGGGAGTGGCGGGAGGACGGCCGGCTGCGCACCCGCCAGCTGCGGCCCGGCACGATCACCCACCCGGAGACCGGCGAGGAGGTCTGGTTCAACCACCTCGCGTTCTGGAACGAGTGGTCGCTCGACCCGGTGATCCGCGAGGCCCTGACCGACGAGTTCGGCCCCGACGGCCTGCCCTTCAACACCGGCGTCGGCGACGGAGCCCCGCTCACCCGGGACGACGTGGACACCCTCAACGCCGTCTACGAGGCGGCCACCGTCCGCGAGCCCTGGCAGCGCGGCGACCTGATGCTCGTCGACAACATCCTCGCCGCCCACGGCCGCGACCCGTTCGGCGGCGACCGCAAGATCGCGGTCGCCATGGGATCGCCCGTCGACGTCCTGGACTGCCGACCCGGCGTGCCGCCCGCCGCGTTCCGCGCCGCACCCCTGCCCACCGCCTGACCAGGCCCCCGTGGCCCGTGACGTAAGGACAGATCCGTGATCCCGGTTTCCTTCGCGCAGCAGCGTCTGTGGCTGACCGACCAGATCGAAGGGCCTGGCCCGCTGTACAACCTGCCGTTCGCGGTCCGCGTGCGCGGCGTCCCGGACCCGGCGGCCCTGCGGGCCGCGGCCGTGGACGTCGTCACCCGGCACGAGGCGCTGCGCACGGTCTTCCCGGCCGTGGCCGGCGTCCCCGTGCAGCAGCTGGTGCCCGCCGAACGGGCGGCGGCGGATCTCTCCTTCACGGTGGTCGACTGCACGGCCGACCCCGGCGGCTATCCTGCGCGACGCGACGCGGCGGCGGCCGAACCCTTCGACCTGCGCGGCGAACTCCCGGTCCGCATATGGGTGTTCGTCCTCGCCCCGGACGAGTACGTGCTGCTGACCGTGCTGCACCACATCGCCGGCGACGGCTGGTCCAGGGGACCCTTCCTGCGCGACCTGGCCGCCGCCCACGCGGCCAGGCGCGCGGGCCGCGCCCCCGACTGGGAGCCGCTGCCCGTCCAGTACGCCGACTACGCCGTCTGGCAGCGCGAACTGCTCGGCGACGACAGCGACCCGGACAGCCTGATGGCACGTCAACTGGACTACTGGCGGACCAAGCTGGCCGGACTCCCCGAGGAACTGACCCTGCCCGCCGACCGGCCCAGGCCGCGCGCCCTGGGCGGCGGCGCCGACGCGCTGCCGATCCGTTTCGACGCGGAACTGCACGCCGCGCTGCTGGAGTTGGCGCGCACCCACCGGGTGACCGTGTTCATGGTCCTCCAGGCGGCCCTGGCCGCGCTGATCTCCCGGCTGGGCGGCGGCACCGACGTGCCGGTCGGCTCGGTCGTGGCGGGCCGTTCCGAGGAGGCGCTCGACGACCTGGTCGGCTTCTTCGTCAACACGCTGGTGCTGCGCACCGACGTCTCCGGCGACCCGTCCTTCACCGAACTCCTGGCCCGGGTCCGGGAGACCCACCTGGAGGCCCACGCCCACCAGGACGTCCCCTTCGAACGCCTGGTGGAGGAACTCAACCCGGTCCGCTCGACGGCCCGCCACCCGCTGTTCCAGGTGATGGCCGTCCTGCAGAGCAACGAGAACACCCAAAGCGCCCAAGCGGGCCCGGACGGCCTGGACTTCACGCCCGAACCGCTGGGGCTCAGGGTCGCCAAGTTCGACCTCAACATCGGACTGGAGGAGAACCACGCCCCGGACGGCACCCCGGCCGGGATCACCGGCTCCGTCGAGTTCGCCGCCGACCTCTTCGACACCGGGACGGTCGCGGCGTTCGCCACCCGCTGGGAACGGCTGCTCGAAGCGGCCGTCGCCGACCCGGGCGCACCGGTCGGCCGGCACGACCTGCTGGGCGAGGACGAACGGGCCCGGATCCTGGGGGAGTGGAACGACACGGCACGCTCGGTGCCGGGCGACTCCACCCTGACCGAGGCGTTCGCCCGGCAGGCCGCACGCACCCCGCACGCCGTCGCCGTCGTGTCGGACGACGTCACCTACACCTACGCGCAGGTGCAGGCCCGCGCGGAGAGCCTCGCGGCCCGGCTCGCCGCGCTGGGCGTGGGACCCGAGACGCCGGTGGCCATGCTGCTGGAGCGCTCGGCCGAGGTCGTGGTCGCCACGCTGGCGATCGTGCTGACGGGCGGGGCGTACGTGCCGCTGCACGCCTCGCTCCCGCCGGACCGCCTGGAGTGGGTGCTGGCCCAGGCCGGAGCGCCGGTGCTGCTGACGGACCGCGACGACCTCGGCTTCGTCCCGGACGCCCTGGTGATGCGGCCCGACGGCGATCCGGTGCCCGGGTTCCGGCCGCCGGCGGCCCACCCGGACCAGCTCGCCTACGTGATGTACACCTCCGGCTCCACCGGGCTGCCCAAGGGCGTCGCGGTCCGCCACCGCGACGTCGTCGCCCTCGCCACCGACCACCGCTGGCAGGGTGCCGACCACCGCCGTGTCCTGCTGCACTCGCCGCACGCCTTCGACGCCGCCACCTACGAACTCTGGGCACCCCTGCTGTCCGGCGGCACCGTCGTCGTCGCCCCGCCCGGCCACCTCGACCCGGCCGTCCTGCGCGCGGTCGTCGAACGCCACGCGGTGACGGCGGCCTGGCTCACCAAGGGCCTCTTCGACGTCGTCGCCGAGGAGAGCCCGCAGGCCCTCGCCGGACTGCGCGCCGTCACCACCGGCGGCGACGCCGCCGCGCCGGCCATGCTGCGCCGGGTCCTGGACGCCTGCCCCGGCCTGGTCCTGGGCAACGGCTACGGCCCCACCGAGACCACCACCTTCGCCACGTTCCGCCGGATCACCGACGACGACCTGACCGGCGCCCGGGTGCCGATCGGCACCCCGCTCGACAACATGCGCGCCTACGTCCTGGACGGCGGCCTGCGCCCGGTGCCGCCGGGCGTCCACGGCGAGCTGTACGTGACCGGAGCCGGCCTCGCCCGCGGCTACGCGGCCCGGCCCGCCCTGACCGCCGAACGGTTCGTGGCCTGTCCCTTCGAGCCGGGCGAACGGATGTACCGCACCGGCGACCTGGTGCGCCACCGAGCCGACGGCGCCATCGAGTTCCTCGGCCGCACCGACCACCAGGTCAAGATCCGCGGCTTCCGCATCGAACCCGGCGAGATCGAAGCCGTACTGGCCCGGCACGAGGGCGTCGGCCAGGTCGCCGTGGTGGTCCGCGAGGACGACGGCGACAAGCGGCTGGTGGCCTACTGCACCCCCGCGGGCGACCGGCAGGACCTGGCCGCCGCACTGCACCGGTACGCTGCCGACACCCTGCCGGGCTACATGGTCCCGCACGTGATGGTCCTCGAACGGCTCCCGCAGACCGCCAACGACAAGCTGGACCGCGCCGCCCTGCCCGCCCCCGACCTCGGTGGCCCGGCCGGCGGACGCACGCCCCGCACACCCCGCGAGGAGATCCTGTGCGGCCTGTTCGCCGAACTGCTGGGCCTCGCCTCGGTGGGCGTCGACGACGACTTCTTCGCCCTCGGCGGCCACTCCCTGACCGCCACCCGGCTGGTCAGCCGCATCCGCACCGTCCTGGGCGCCGAGATCCCGCTGGCCGACCTGTTCCAGGCACCGACGCCCGCGGGCCTCGCCGGCCGGCTCGCCGACGGCACCGCGGGCACCCCGGCCCGCCCGGCACCCCGGCCCGCCGACCGGCCGGAGCGGGTGCCGCTCTCCTTCGCCCAGCAGCGGCTCTGGTTCATCGGCCAGACCGAGGGCCCGAGCGCCACCTACAACGTCTCCCTGGCCCTGCGGCTGCGCGGCGCCCTGGACACCACCGCGCTGGAGGCCGCCCTGCGGGACGTCGTCGCCCGCCACGAGGCCCTGCGCACCGTCTACCGCACCTTCGACGGCGTCCCCCACCAGCACGTCCTCGACGGACCGCCCGCCCCGCTGCTGACCGTCGCGGACATCCCCGTCGCCGCCGCCGCAGGCCACGTCTTCGACCTTGCCACCGACATCCCCGTGCACGCCCACCTGATCCCGGCCGGACCCGGCGAACAGATCCTCGTCCTGGTCCTCCACCACATCGCCGCCGACGGCGCCTCCCTGCGCCCGCTCTTCGACGACCTCACCACCGCCTACCGGGCCCGCCGCGCCGACGCCGCACCGAACTGGCGGGCGCTGCCGGTGCAGTACGCCGACTACGCGCTCTGGCAGCGCGACCTGCTCGGCACCGACCAGGACCCCGACAGCCTCCTGACCCGGCAGCTCGCCCACTGGAGGACCGCCCTCGCCGGACTGCCCGAGGAACTCAGCCTGCCCGCCGACCGGCCCCGCCCGGCGGTGCCCGGCCACCGCGGCGACACCGTCCGCTTCGAACTCGGCCCCGCCCTGCACGCCCGGCTCACCGACCTGGCCCGCACCCACGGCGCCACCCTGTTCATGGTCCTCCAGGCCGCGTTCGCCACCCTCCTGCACCGCTTCGGCGCCGGGGACGACATCCCCGTCGGCACCCCCGTGGCCGGCCGGGCGGACGGCGCCCTGGACGACCTGGTCGGCTTCTTCGTCAACACCCTCGTGCTCCGCACCGACCTTTCGGGCCGCCCGAGCTTCACCGACCTGCTGAACCGCGTCCGCACCGTCGGCCTCGCCGCCTACGCCCACCAGGACGTGCCCTTCGAACGCCTGGTGGAGGAGCTCAACCCGGTCCGCTCCGCGGCCCGCAACCCGCTGTTCCAGGTGATGCTCGCCTACGACAACACCACCGAGGCGGACATCTCCTTCCCCGGCGTGCACGCCGAGCACGTGACCACCGACTTCACGGCCTCCCCGTTCGACCTGTGCCTCAACGTCACCGAACGCCACGGATCCGACGGCACCACGACCGGACTGGGCGGTGCGCTCGAGTACGCCACCGACCTGTTCGACCGGGACACCGCCGAGCGGCTCACCACCGCCCTCACCGCCGTGCTGACCCAGGTCGCCGACGACCCCGGACGGCCCGTCGGCAGCCTGGACCTCCTGACGTCCGACGACCGTACGGCGCTGGCGCGTTGGAACGACACCGCGCTCCCCGAAGCACCCGCCCTGCTGCCCGGGATCTTCGCCGCACAGGCCGCCCGGACCCCCGACGCCGTGGCCCTGGTCAGCGGTGACACCTCGCTGACCTACCGCGAACTGGACGCCCGCGCCGACGCGCTGGCCCACCGGCTGACCGCCGCCGGCGTCGGCCCCGAACAGGTCGTCGCCCTCGCCCTGGACCGCTCGGCGGACTCGGTCGTCGCGATCCTGGCCGTGCTCAGGGCCGGCGGCGCCTACCTGCCACTGGACGCCGACTACCCGGCCGACCGCCTCACCCACATGCTCCGCGACACCGCTCCGCTGCTCGCCCTGACCCACGCCCCCTGGCCCCTCCCGGAGATCCTGGACGGCGTGCCCCTTCTGTCGCTGGAGGAGGACGGCTCCGTACCCGCCCACCCCGCCCGGCCCGCGCCCCGGGCCGGCGCCCGCAACGCCGCCTACCTCATCTACACCTCCGGCTCGACCGGCCGGCCCAAGGGCGTGGTGATCGAGCACCGGGGCGTCGCCAACCTGTACGCGTTCCACCGGGCCACCACCATCGCGGAGGCCGAACGCGCCCACCCGGGACGGCGGTTCAGGTTCGCGCTCACCGCGTCCCTGTCCTTCGACACCTCCTGGGAGGGAATTCTCTGGATGGTGGCCGGGCACGAACTGCACCTGCTCGACGACGACTGCCGCCGCGACGCCGCCGCCGTGGTCCGCTACGTCGCGGAAGCCGGCATCGACGCGATGGACGTCACCCCGACCTACGCCGAACAGCTCCTGGAGGAAGGGCTGCTGGAGCGACGGCGGCTGCCGGTCCTGATGCTCGGCGGCGAGGCGGCGGGCCCGGCCCTGTGGACCGCCGTGCGCACGACCCCCGGCGTGACCGGCCACAACCTCTACGGCCCGACCGAGTACAGCGTCGACGCCCTCCACGCCCGGCTGGCCGAGCACGAAAACCCGCTGATCGGCGGGCCGTTGACGAACACCCGGGCCCATGTGCTGGACGAGAACCTGCGCCCGGTCCCGGTCGGCGTGGCCGGCGAGCTGTACCTGGCCGGCGCGGGCATCGCCCGCGGCTACCTGAACCGCCCCGGTCTGAGCGCCGAGCGGTTCGTGGCCGACCCGTTCGCGGCGGGCGAGCGGATGTACCGCACCGGCGACCTGGTGCGCCGCCGCCCGGACGGGGCGGTGGAGTACCTGGGACGCACCGACCACCAGGTCAAGATCCGCGGCTTCCGCATCGAACTCGGCGAGGTGGAGGCCGTGCTGGCCCGCTGCCCCGGAGTGACGCAGGCCGTGGTCGTCGCCCACGAGGGGAGACTGGCCGGCTACGTGACCGGGACGGCGGACGGCACCGCCGTACGGGAGTTCACGGCGGGCCTGCTGCCCGGGTACATGGTCCCGGCGGTCGTGACGGTGCTGGACGCGCTGCCCCTGAACGTCAACGGCAAGCTCGACCGCGCGGCACTGCCCGCGCCGCGCTTCGCGGGCACGGCTGCCGGGCGGGCGCCCGCGAGCCCGCGCGAGGAGACCCTGTGCGGTCTGTTCACCGAGGTGCTGGGCCTGGAGTCGGTCTCGGCGGACGACGACTTCTTCGCCCTGGGCGGCCACTCCCTGCTGGCGACCCGGCTGCTGAGCCGGATCCGCGCCGTCCTCGGCGAGGACATCGGCATCCGCGCCCTGTTCGAACACCCCACCCCGGCCGGTCTCACCCGCCACCTCGACACCGAGCGCGGCCCGCAGGACTCCCTCGGGATCCTGCTGCCGCTGCGGACCGGCGGCACCGCGACCCCGCTGTTCTGCGTGCATCCCGGAGCCGGCATCAGCTGGGTCTACTCCGGCCTGCTGCGCCACCTCGACGCCGCCCACCCGGTGTACGGCCTGCAAGCCCCCGGCCTCCAGAGCGGTGCCACCCCCGACAGCGTCGGCGCGCTGGCCACGACCTACCTGCGGCACATCCGGTCCGTCCAGCCCAGTGGCCCCTACCACCTGCTCGGCTGGTCCTTCGGCGCCGTCGTCGCCCACGAGATGGCCGTACGGCTCCGGGCGGCCGGCGAGGACCCCGGTGCCCTGATCCTGCTGGACGGCTACCCGCCGTCCGCCGTCCCCGACCCCGGCGCCGCCGCGGACCCCGGGCAGCCGACCGACCCGCTCGCCGCCCTGCTCACCTCCCTCGGCCTTCCCGTCGAGGGCGGCGTACCGGACGCCCTGCGGGCCATGCTCGGCGACGCCGCCGACACCCTGCCCCGGGTCTTCGCCGACCACGACAGGCTGCTGGCCGCACACGAGCCCGGCGTCTACCGCGGAGACGCCCTGTTCATCGGCGCCGCGCTCGACAAGCCCGCCGACTGGCCGTACGAGAGCGCCTGGCGGCCGTACGTCACGGGCCTGATCGAACACGACCTGCTCGCCTGCGAGCACGGCGCGATGACCCGGCCCGGCCCGATCGCCCTGATCGCGGAGGCCGTCGCCAAGAAACTCCGCTCCGCACAGCCGGGAGACCACCGATGAGCCGCGCCTACGCCGGTCCCGCCGCACCCGGGCGGGAGAAGGGGCGGCCCGCCCGCGGCCGTCTGGGACTGTGGTCCGAACGGAACTTCCGCAACCTGTGGCTCGGCGAGACCACCAGCGGCCTGGGCACCGCCGTCGGCCATGTCTCGCTGTCCCTGGTCGCGGTGGTCACGCTGCACGCCACCCCGCTCATGATGGGCGTGCTCACCGCGGCGGCCTGGACGCCGTGGCTGCTCATCGGGCTCCCGGCCGGAGCCTGGGTGGACCGCTGGCCGCGCCGCAGGATCATGCTGGTCTGCGACCTGGCGCTGCTGGTCCTGTTCGGGAGCGTTCCCGTGGCCGCCTGGCTCGGGGTGCTCACACTGGCCCAGGTCGTGCTCGTCGCCCTGCTCTCCGGCGCGGCGAAGGTCTTCTTCAGCACCGCCTACACCGCGCTGCTGCCCGCGCTCGTGGCCGACGACGACATCCTGGAGGCCAACGCCAAGCTGCACGGCGCCGAATCGGCGGCGGACGTCGCCGGACCCGGCGTGGCGGGCCTGGTCACCCAGGCCTTCGGCGCGGTCACCGGGGTCTTCCTCGACGCGGCGACCTACCTGGTCTCCGCGCTCTGCCTCGGCGGGATCGACGTCCGGGAGAACCCGCCGGAGCCGTCGCAACGCCGGGCGCTGCGGCGGGAGATCGCCGAAGGCGTCCGGTTCGTGGCCCGCGACCCGTACCTGCGGACCCTGGCGGGCTTCGGCGCCCTCGCCAACCTGGCCCTCAACGGCATCCAGGCCGTACAGACCGTCTTCCTGGTCCGGGACGTCGGCCTGCAACCGGGCGCCGTCGGGACCGTGTTCGCGGTGGTGAGCGTCGGCGGCCTGGCCGGGGCCACCGTCGCCGGACGGGTCGCCCGCTGGTTCGGCACCGCACGCGGACTGCTGCTGTGCATGCTGGTCGTGGCGCCCTTCATCTTCCTGCTGCCCTTCGCGGGACGGCAGTTGCCGCTCATGGTGAGCGCCCTGGCCTGGGGCGTCGCGGTGTGCGGGGTGGTCGCGGGCAACGTCATCGTCGCCGGCTTCTACCAGACCTACTGCCCCTCCCACCTGCTCGGCCGGGTCCGGGCGAGCGCGTCGACCGTCAACTACGGGGCGATCCCCGTCGGCGCCCTGCTCGGCGGCTGGCTGGGCGGCGCCGTGGGCAGCAGACCCACCATCTGGATCATGTCCGGCGTGCTGCTGTCCGCCGCCCTCGTCCTGCTCGCGAGCCCTCTTCGCACCCTCCGCAACCTTCCCCGGATGCCGTAAGGACTGATGACCGTCATGGAACCGAGCACCCAGCGCTCCGCCCGCACCCGGCACTACCTGATGTGCCGTCCGACCCACTTCGAGGTGACGTACTCGATCAACCCCTGGATGGACCCCGGCAAGCCGGTGGACACCGAACTCGCCGTCACCCAGTGGGAACAGCTTCTCGCCCTGCACCGGCGGCTCGGCCACCACGTCGAGCTCATCGACCCGCTGCCCGGCTACCCCGACATGGTGTACGCGGCCAACGGCGCCACGGTGGTGGACGGCAGGGTCCTCGGGGCCAGGTTCCGCGACGTGGAGCGGGCGGCCGAGGGACCGGCCTACCTGCAGTGGTTCCGCGAGCGCGGATACCTGGTGCACGACCCGGTCCACGTCAACGAGGGCGAGGGCGACTTCCTGCTCGCCGGCGACCGGCTGCTGGCCGGCACGGGTTTCCGCAGCGCCCCCGAGAGCCACGCGGAGGCCGAGGAGTTCCTCGGCCGCCCGGTCGTCGGCCTGGAGCTGGTCGACCCGCGCTTCTACCACCTCGACACGGCCCTGACCGTCCTCGACCACGACGAGATCATGTACTACCCGGGCGCCTTCGCCCCGCACAGCCTGGCCGTCCTGCGCCGCCTGTACCCGGACGCGATCCAGGTCGACGAGGCCGACGCCGAGCACTTCGGCCTCAACGCGGTCAGCGACGGCCGCCACGTCGTCCTGCCCGAGTCGGCCGCCGGGGTGGCGCGGCGCCTGAGGGAACGCGGCTTCGAACCCGTCGGCCTCGACCTGTCCGAACTGCTCAAGGGCGGCGGCAGCGTGAAGTGCTGCACGCTGGAGATCCGTGACCGCCCCGCGCTCGGCTGACATGCGGCGGACACCCGGGTACCGGACAGGTGGCGGGATCGAGCGTCCATCCGCTGTAGATCGCTCCCCGGTTTCATCGAACGATGAGGGTCTCCGACGGGGGAGCCCGGAGAGGAACGACCAGGCATGACTACCGAGGAGTTCACGCACCCTCCTACCGAGGAGGAGGCACGGGCCGCCTTCGTGTCCCGGGCGGCCGGGGCGGCGGCGGACGCCGGGGTACTGATCGACCGGGCCGCGGCCCTGCTGCCGCCCGCCGTCACCGGGGACCGGGCCCGGACCGGCTGCGGCGAGGAGGACCTCGACATCCTGTTGGCCGCGCTGGCGGGGCAGCTGGCCGGCCGGTCCCGCCTCGGCACGGTCCCCCCGCAGGCCACCGTGTGGGGGCTCGACCTGGACACCGGCGTCCTGCGCCGGGTCCCCGCCGAGCGGCTGGCCGTGCCGGCCGACCCGGCCGGAACCCCCGCGGTGGGAGTGGCGGCGGGCCTCACCTGGGTAGGCGCCCTGGAGGCCGGCATGGCCGCGCACTGCGAGGCGCTGCTGGCCCGGCGCCTCGCGGAGCCCGGCACCCGGGTGCACCGCCTGTGCGCCGCGGGCCTGTGCGACGGCCGGTGCACCGCCAACGACTGCGCCAGGACCGCCACAGGCGTCTCGCGTCCCCTCTACGCGACGGGCGAACCCGTCGCCCACGACCTGTCCGGGCTGCTCTCCCTGCCCGGCTGCGCGATCCGGCTGGACCCCCGCCCGGACACGGTCGTCGCGACCGGTGCCACCCGCGCCGAGGCCCTGCGCCGTGCCGCCGCGCGTGCCCTGGCCGCCGCCGCGGGCCGCGGCCCGCGCCCGCTGCCCGCGATCGGCCCGGACCGGGAACTCCCGCCGCCCGGAGCCGGACCGTCCGCCCCCGTGCACTGGTCCCGGCCTCTCGACGCCCTGCGCGCCCAGGGCCGAACCCCGGTCGCGGTACTCCTGGACCAGGACCCCCGCGTCAACGAGGTACTTCCCTACCTGGTCCACGTCGTGCTGCTCGACGGCCCTCGATGACGCCACCGCCGTGCGCTCCGGCCGGTGGCGCCCGTCCGCCGGCCGGTCACGGGCCGATTGCGCCGGCCCGGTAGGTGAGGCCGAACAGACCTCCCGGGCCACCGGCGAACAGCGCTCGCCCGTCCGGAGCCCGGACGCGGCATCGCAGGGGGGGTGTCCGTGCGCATCTTGGTGAGTACCTCGCCGGTGAGGGCCTCCCAGATGCGTACGGTCCCGTCGCTGCCGACGGTGGCGAGCCGTGGGCCGCCGAACGCCATTGCGATGACAGGGCCTTCGGGACCGCCGAGGGTCCGCCGGACGGTACCCGTGGTCATGTCCCGCAGGTGCACGGCCCCTTGCGGAGCCGGCTGTCGTGGCATGCCTCCCGCCGTCAGGTCCCGGAGCCGTACCGCTCCCTGGCCCGCAAGGGCGGCGAGCGTGGTGCCGTCGGCGTCGAAGGACAGTCCCACACACCCGGCATGCAAAGGTTGCGGCCCCGGGTACGGCGCCGGACCCCCCGCCCCGACGTAGCGTGAGCCCGTCGCCCTACGCCCGCCCCGCACCACCGGGAGTCCCAGATGGCCCGCTCCGAAGCCCGCGTCCCCACCGACCGGCCCGCCCGCTACGCCAAGCAGCTCGCCTCGCACCTGGGCCGCCGCTCGCAGACCAGCTGGGACGAGGACAGCGGCACCGGCGGCATCGTCTTCCAGAACGGCACCGGCACCCTCACCGCGACCGAGGGCGCCCTGCTGCTCACCGTGGAGACGGACCCCGAGAACCTCGATGTCCTGGAGGGTGTCGTCGGCCGGCACCTGGTCCGCTTCGGCACCCGCGACGAACTCGTCGTCGCCTGGCACCGCGACAACGGGGAACCGGGCACCACCCAGCGCAACTCCGGGGAGCCGGAACCCCACTGACCTAGTCGAACTGACTCGGCAGCGGTGCCGGGGTCTTGCCGGACAGCACGTCCTTGAGGCGCTTGGCGCCGTTCTGCACGGCCAGCGCGGTGCTGTCGTGGTCGACGCCCGAGAGGCCGCCGTTGGTGACCGCGGCCCCGGAGGCGCCGACGCGGAACGCCACGACGTCCAGGGTGGTCGTGGCGGGCTGCCCGTTCGAGGTGCCCTGGACGGTGACCGTGAGCGCCGCCAGCGCGTCGCCCGCCTTGGGCGGCTCCTTGTACTCGACGACCTGCACGGTCCGCTTGCCGCCGTCCGAGCCGGTGGCCGAGAACTGGTTGCACTCCGTGGGGAGCTTCTTCAGCCATGTGAGGGTGGCGTCCATGCCGGCCTGGCCGTAGTCGCCCACCTGGTAGAGCAGCCGGGAGTCCTGCGAGACGAAGCCGCGCAGCCCGGAGGCGCCGGTGGCCCGGCCCAGCAGGGTGTCGGAGTACAGGCTGTCCAGCAGCCGCTGGCAGTCGGCCGCGTCGGACTTGGCGTTGAGGAAGTCGGCGACGTCGACCTTCCCGACCAGCATCTGGTTGCGCCAGGTGGCCGCGTCGTTGGCCGGCTGCCAGTCGTCCTCGATGTCGGCCGACGTGATCAGCGCGGCCTGCGCCCCGGGGCCGGTGAGGGCGGGGGTGCGCGACGGGGACGGAGAGCGTTCGGCGGCGGGGGAGACGGCCGCGGCCTCGGGGGAGCCGCTGCCGTCCGAACAGGCCACCGCCGTGGCGAGCAGGGTCCCCGCCGCCAGGGCCGTGGCGAGCACACGCGCGGGTCGGGACGGACGACGGGTCATCGCGACTGCCTCCTCGGGAACGCGGTACGTCGCCGGACGGACGACACCGGTACGTCCCTCCACGCCACCACCGGCCACGGGCGCCGACCACCCGCACGTGCCATTCGGGTGAGCGGCGTCATGCCCCGGCCGCCGAGACCCGCACCCGCCGGCTGCCGCAGCGCGGGCACACCGCGTCCGAGAGCGGCGACGGCACGGCACGGCCGGCCTCGTCGACGTACTCCAGGGTGGTCTGCAGCTCCGGATCGGCGACCGGGTCGGTGAAGAACACCGCCTGGAAGGCGGCCTCCCAGCCGTGGCCGCACCGCCCGCAGCGGAACGCGAAGGTCTCGGGCACGGCACCCGGCACCGGCCCGGGACCCGGGGGCTCGGTCATCGGCTCCGACTCCTGTCGCTCGGCCTCCGCCACCAGCGCACCGCCCCTGCGGGCCGACGGCAAGTCGGGGCCGGGTGTCCCAGGCGTGGACGCCCCCTTGACGCCGGGCGGGGGCCGATCGACACTCCAGGTGGGAATCCTAGTGAAAAGGTAGGGAACGATGGGTCGCCTGCGCACGCTCACCGGCAGACAGCGCCGCGAGAGCCCCGCACCCTGGACGGCCCCCCTGCTTACCTCCCGCCGGCACATCGACCTGCTGCGGATGTGCGGCGCGACCGGCCGCAGAGGCTGAGCGCCCGGTCCCGGCCGCACGCGGCGGGCCCCCACCCGCCGGGAGCCACCACGGCTCACCCAGAGCTCACCGAGCAACGGCTCACCCAGAGCTCACCGAGAACCCACCGACGAACGCTTCCGCCGCGCGTACGTCCGCGCGCCCGCCCGCCCCCGGGGAGACGCATGTCCATCACTCCACTCGCCGCCCTGCCGTCCGTCCGCACCGCCCCCGGCTTCCGGGGCCGCATCGGCCGCGACGCGCGCAGCGGCCACTACGCCGTGCCGCGCCGCTACCGGCTGCACCTCTCCACGGCCTGTCCCGACGGCCTCCGCATCGCCGTCGGCCACAGCCTGCTCGCCCTGGACGACTGTTGTCCGGTCACCTACCTGCCCGCCGTCCCGGACTGTCCCGACGGCAGCCACGCGGTGCTGCGCCCGCTGTACGAGGCCAGCGCGCACCGCTACTCGGGACCGGCCCTCGCACCGGTGTTCAGCGACGGCTGGTCCGGCCGGATCGTCAGCACGCACAGCCGGGACATCCTGCGCGACCTGGACCAGCACTTCGGCGACGGGGTCGCCCGGCTCTACCCGTGCGGCGCCGAGGCCGAGATCGAGGCCGTCGAGCGGCTGTGCGCCGAGGACGTCGAACAGGCCGCGCAGCGTGCCGGGCGCGAGGGCGGCGACCCGGAGGCGCTGGAGGTGCTGCTCGCCGCCCTGGACGAGCTGGAGCGCCGGCTGACCGGGGTGGAGTTCCTGGTCGGCGGAGAACTCACCGCCGCGGACATCGAGTTGTGGGTGACCCTCGTGCAACTCGACACCGTGCACCGCAACCACCTGGACGCCGCCGCCGTGCACGCCATCGCCGGCCATCCGGTGCTGTGGGCCTACGCCCGGCGGCTGGCGGCCCGTCCGGCCTTCGGCGCGCACCTCGACCTCGACGGCATCGCCCGCCGCCACCACGGCCGTTGCCAGGGCCTGGAGGCCGCCGGCGCGGCTGTCCAGATCCTGGACTGGGCAGGCCACGCGGCGGACGCTCCGCGCGGTCGGCGCAGGTGAGAGCGGTCTGAACCGTTTCGCCCATCGGACAGGCGTTGACATTCGTTCGGGCAACTGCGTTACTTACGGACCAGAACGGTCATGAGCGTCAGCATCAAGCCCTGGCTAGCTGACCGGCAACCCTCGCACCGCGGTGGGGTGCCCCAGGTGACGACCGGACCGACGACGTTTCGGCAAGCGACGATTCGGTAAGCGCGAGTGCCCCTCGGGGCCGGCACGACAGTGACAGGTGACGGACATGTACGCAGCTTCCAGGACGGCCCAGCGCCGTGCCGAGGGCTGCGTACGCCCGTACCCGAGCCCGCTCGTCGCCGACCGCGCCGTCGACCTGCTCCGTGTCAACAGCGCCCTGTGTAGCGCGTGTACCGCACCGGGCTGTGCCCGCTGTCGGGTCTGACCAGGCCTTTCCGCCGGTTTCCCGCAGCTCCGCACCCCAGCGTCCCCGTCGAAACACCGGCCGCCCGGTGTGCCGCCGTCCGCCCCGCCCCGTGCCCCGCGCGCCCCCGCGCACCGTTCCGTGCCCGCACACGGCCCGGTGCGCGGCCCCCGCCGTGGGAACACGTGGGTGTCCGACTCCGCCGGAGCCCGCCATGAGTGAACCCCCAGGCGCCACGATCGCCGCCCCCGACGCGCCGACCGCCGCCGACGAACCATCAAGGCCCTTGACAGCGCAGCGAGTTCAGCCGCTGCGCAAACCGGGCCGGTGGATCGCCACCGCCGTCGTCCTGGTTCTGGTCGCCCAGTTCGTACACGGACTGGTGACCAACCCCTTCTACCAGTGGGACCGTTGGGGCTACTGGTTCCTGCGCCCGGCCATCCTCGACGGACTGGTCATCACCCTCGAAGTCACCGCCTACAGCGCGGTGCTGGGCCTGCTCGGCGGTGTCCTGCTCGCCCTGGCCCGGCTCTCCAAGAGCCCCGTGCTGCGCGCGGTCAGCTGGACCTACGTCTGGGCGTTGCGCTCCATACCGCTCATCGTGGTCCTGCTCTTCCTCTACAACTTCAGCGCCCTGTACAGGACGCTGAGCATCGGCGTCCCCTTCGGGCCCGCCTTCTTCTCCTTCGACGAGTCGAAGCTCGCCACCGACATGGCGATCGCCGTCATCGGCCTCAGCCTCAACGAGGCCGCCTACGCGGCCGAAGTGGTCCGCGGCGGCATCCTCTCCGTGGACCAGGGCCAGCACGAGGCCGCCGCCGCGCTCGGCCTGCCCAAGGGCTACCAGTTCCGGAAGATCGTGTTCCCGCAGGCGCTCAGGTCGATCACCCCGAACTACGTCAACCAGCTGATCGGCCTGATCAAGAGCACCTCACTGGTCTTCTACGTCTCGCTGCTCGACCTGTTCGGCACCGCCCAGAGCATGGGCTCCACCTACCCGGGCGACATCGTGCCGCTGCTGCTGGTGGTCACCGTCTGGTACCTGATCCTCACCAGCATCGTCTCCGTGATCCAGTTCTACGTCGAGCGGTACTACGCCCGGGGCGCCACCCGCTCCCTGCCGCCGACCCCCTTGCAGAAACTGCGGGCCGGCGTCGCCGACCTGCGCGCCCGCATCCGCCGGGAGGCCGCCGTATGAGCACCACCGACACCCTGGAAACGGCCCCCGCCGCCCTGGAGATCCACGACGTCCACAAGTGGTACGGCACCCACCGCGTCCTCGACGGCGTCGACCTGACCGTGCGGCCCGGCGAGGTCACCGTGATCATCGGCCCGTCCGGCTCCGGAAAGTCCACCCTGCTCCGGGTCATCAACCACCTGGAGAAGCCCGAGATCGGCTACGTCAGCATCAACGACGAGCTGATCGGCGTGAAGCGGCAGGGCGACCGGCTCAAGGAGCTGAGCGAGCGGACCATTCTCGGCCAGCGCAGCCGGATCGGCTTCGTCTTCCAGAACTTCAACCTCTTCCCGCATCTGACCGTGCTGGACAACGTGGCCGCCGCGCCTGTCGCCACCGGGAAGCTCAGCAAGCCCGACGCCCAGGCCTTGGCCAAGGAACTCCTCGAACGGGTCGGCCTCGGCGAGCGGATCGGTGCCTACCCCCGGCAGCTCTCCGGCGGTCAGCAGCAGCGCGTCGCCATCGCCCGCGCCCTCGCCCTGCGCCCCGGCGTCATCCTCTTCGACGAGCCGACCTCCGCCCTGGACCCCGAACTCGTCGGGGAGGTCCTCGCCGTCATCAAGGACCTGGCGACCAGTGGCACCACGCTCGTCATCGTCACCCACGAGATCGGCTTCGCCCGCGAGACAGCCGACCGGGTCGTCTTCATCGACGGCGGAAAGATCGTCGAGCAGGGCCCGCCGTCCGAGGTCCTCGACAAGCCCCGGCACGAGCGGACCAGGGACTTCCTCAGCAAGGTCCTCTGACCCGCCCTGCCCCAGACCTCCCCCCACACCACCACACCCTCATCACCAGCACCGACAAGGAACGGCCATGTCTACCCACTTCACCCGACGCAGCCTGATCAGAGGCATCACCGCGGCCACCGCCGTCGCCACCCTCGCCACCGGGCTCGCCGCCTGCGGTGGCGACAGCGACGCGGCCACCACCACCTCCGCCGCGAAGACCGGCGAGGTCGTCGTGGGACAGGTCTCCAACGGCGCCGCCACCCAGACCACCATCAAGGTCTCCGAGGTCAAGTCCATCAGCGCCGAACTGCCCGCCGCCGTCAGGAAGAGCGGCAGGCTGGAGATCGGCATCGGTGCCCTGCCGGCCGGATTCCCGCCGCTGGCGTTCGTGGGCAGCGACCAGAAGACCCTGACCGGTTCCGAGCCCGACCTCGGCCGCCTGGTCGCCGCGGTCTTCGGACTCAAGCCCGAGATCCAGAACGCCACCTGGGAGAACATGTTCGTCGGCATCGACAGCGGCAAGGTCGACGTGGCCTTCTCCAACGTGACCGACACCGAGGAGCGCAAGAAGAAGTACGAGTTCGCCTCCTACCGGCAGGACAACCTGGCCTTCCTCGTGCCGAAGAAGAGCACCTGGAACTTCGACGGCAACTACGAGAACCTCGCGGGCAAGACCATCGCGGTCGGATCCGGCACCAACCAGGAGAAGATCCTCCTGGAGTGGAAGGCGAAGCTCGCCAAGGAGGGCAAGAAGCTCACCGTCAAGTACTTCCAGGACAGCACCAGCACCTTCCTGGCGCTGGACAGCGGAAAGATCGACGCCTCCTTCGGCCCCAACCCCGGCTTCGCCTACCACAACAAGCAGACCGCGGGGAAGCCCAACGCCACCCGCACCGCGGGCACCTTCTCCGGCGCGGGCGCCACCCTCCAGGGCCTCATCGCGGCCACCGCCAAGAAGGACAGCGGCCTCGCCAAGCCTCTGGCGGACGCCATCAACTATCTGATCGAGAACGGCCAGTACGCCGAGTGGCTCAAGGCCTACAACCTCTCCGACGAGGCCGTCGCCAAGTCCGAGGTCAACCCGCCCGGACTGCCGCTCGACAACTCCTGACCACCCGTCAAGCAGCACCGCCGCAAGGCGAGAAAGGACCACGCCTCCGTGACCCTCCAGACCGACCTCCACGGAGGCGGGGCCCCCGTCAGAGCCCCCGTCGCACCCGGCACGTCCCCGCTCGACAACGCCGTCTGGTCGGCCCTCACCGGCCCGCACGCCCACCTGGCCGAGCGGGTCGGGCGGGCGGCCCGGTACCCCGACGACGTCTACGCCTACGCCGCCCTGGCCGACCCCACCGACCCGGCCGCCTGGGCCGACCTGCGCACGCTCGTCGGCCCGGGAGCGACCGTGAAGGTCAAGCCGGTCGAGGCGGCACCGCCCGGCTGGGAGGTGGTCGGCGGCGGGACCGGCGTCCAGTTCGTCGGCACCGCACTGCGGGCCGAGCCCGCCCCCGAGGCGGTACGGCTCGGGCCGGACGACGTGCCCGAGATGCTGGACCTGGTCGCCCGCACCGAACCCGGCCCGTTCCGCACCCGGACCGTCGAGATGGGCACCTATCTCGGCATCCGGCACCGGGGCCGGCTGATCGCCATGGCCGGGGAGAGGTTGCGGCTGCCCGGCTGGACGGAGATCAGCGCCGTCTGCACCGACCCGGACCACCGGGGCCGGGGCCTGGCCACCCGCCTGATCCGCGCGGTCGCCGCCGGCATCCGGGAGCGCGGCGACACCCCGTTCCTGCACGCGGCACCCGGCAACGCGAACGCGATCCGGCTCTACGAGTCGATCGGCTTCACCGAACGGCTGCGCGGTCGCGCCCTGCTGCTGCGCAGCCCGGGAACAACCACCGAACCCGGTCTGTTGTGACTCGCGACGAGATCCGCCGAGAGCCACGCGGAGCAGTCCGGGCGAGCGGGGAGGAGCGGGACGTGACACGTGTCCTCAGCCCCAGCCGCCGTACCGTCCTGCACTCCCGGCCGCACATCGACCTCCAGCGCGTGGCCGGCGCGCTCTGTTGTTCCTGACCAGTCGTCCCCGCAGCGCCCCCGTCTCCGGCGCGCCCTCGTACGGACCCTCAGGAAGGCACCACTGTGTCCTCGACTCCCGCTTCCCACCTGCACCTCGCCGTCGCCCTGGACGGCACCGGCTGGCACCCGGCGTCCTGGCGCGAGCCGGCCGCCCGCCCCCGCGAGCTGTTCACCGCCGGCTACTGGGCCGGCCTGACCGCCGAGGCCGAGCGCGGCCTGATCGACTTCGTCACCATCGAGGACGGCCTCGGCCTGCAGTCCTCCCACTACGGCGAGGTCGACGGCCGCACCGACCAGGTCCGCGGCCGTCTGGACGCCGTCCTGATCGCGTCCCGGATCGCGCCGCTGTCCCGAAACATCGGCCTGGTCCCGACGGTGATCGCCACCCACACCGAGCCGTTCCACGTCTCCAAGGCGATCGCCACCCTCGACTACGTCAGCACCGGCCGCGCCGGGCTGCGGGTGCAGATCTCCGCCCGCCCGCACGAGGCGGACCACTTCGGCCGCCGCGCCTTCCCGCCGCT
Source organism: Streptomyces sp. NPDC048278 (assembly GCF_040652195.1). NCBI lineage: Bacteria > Bacillati > Actinomycetota > Actinomycetes > Kitasatosporales > Streptomycetaceae > Streptomyces > Streptomyces sp. NPDC048278. The sequence goes on along the minus strand of NZ_JBEZLP010000039.1, from coordinate 35,607 downwards.
CGACCTCGCGGAACTCGGCAGCCCGGCCGGGCAGCAGCGGCTCACCGAGCACTTCGACGAGGCCGCCGACCACATCGAGGTCGTCCGCCGCCTCTGGGACAGCTGGGAGGACGACGCCGAGATCCGGGACGCCGCCACCGGCCGCTTCATCGACCGCGACAAGCTGCACTACATCGACTTCGAGGGCGGCAGGTTCAGCGTCAAGGGGCCCTCGATCACCCCGCGCCCGCCGCAGGGCCAGCCGCTCGTCACCGCCCTCGGCCACCAGACCGTGCCCTACCGGCTGATCGCCCGCCAGGCCGACGTCGGCTACGTCACCCCGCAGGACGCCGCCGACGCCCGCGCGATCGTCGCCGAGATCCGTGCCGAGCAGGAGGCCGCCGGACGGACCGCCGACACCGTGCACGTCTTCGGCGACCTGGTGGTCTTCCTCGACGACGACCGGGCCACGGCCGCCGCCCGCAAGGAGCGCCTCGACGCCCTCGACGGCGGAGAATTCACCAGCGACGCCCGGATCTTCACCGGTACGGCCGCCGAACTCGCCGACCTCCTGGAGGAGTTCGCCGCCGCGGGCCTCACCGGCTTCCGGCTGCGGCCCGCCGTCCTCGGCCACGACCTGCCGCGCGTCACCGCGGACCTGGTCCCCGAACTCCAGCGCCGTGGCCGCTTCCGCACCGCCTACGAGGCGGACACCCTGCGCGGCCTGCTCGGGCTCGCCCGCCCCGCCAACCGCTACGCCGCTGCCACCGCCTGAGCCGGAAGGACCGCACCCCGTCATGAGCAAGCCCCTGAAGCAGATCCACCTGGCCGCGCACTTCCCCGGCGTCAACAACACCACCGTGTGGAGCGACCCGGCCGCGGGCAGCCACATCGAGTTCAGCTCCTTCGCGCACTTCGCGAGGACCGCCGAACGCGCCAGGTTCGACTTCCTGTTCCTCGCCGAGGGCCTCAGGCTCCGCGAACAGGGCGGGAAGATATACGACCTGGACGTCGTCGGCCGCCCCGACACCTTCACCGTCCTCGCCGCCCTGGCCGCCGTCACCGACCACCTCGGCCTCACCGGCACCATCAACTCCACCTTCAACGAGCCCTACGAGGTCGCCCGCCAGTTCGCCAGCCTCGACCACCTCTCCGGCGGCCGGGCCGCGTGGAACGTGGTCACCTCCTGGGACGCGTTCACCGGCGAGAACTTCCGGCGCGGCGGTTTCCTGCCGCAGGACGAGCGCTACTCCCGCGCCCAGGAGTTCCTGGCCACCACGAACGAGCTCTTCGACTCCTGGCACGGCGACGAGATCGTCGCCGACCAGGCCACCGGCACCTTCCTGAGCGACGCCAGGGCCGGTTCCTTCGTGCACAAGGGCGCCCAGTTCGACATCCACGGCCAGTTCAACGTGCCGCGCTCCCCGCAGGGCCGCCCGGTGATCTTCCAGGCCGGCGAGTCCGACGAGGGCCGCGAGTTCGCCGCCTCCAGTGCCGACGCGATCTTCAGCCGGTACGCCACCCTCGACGCGGGCCAGGCCTTCTACACCGACGTGAAGTCCCGCCTCGCCAAGTACGGCCGCCGCCCCGAGGACCTGCTGATCCTGCCCGCCGCCAGCTTCGTCCTCGGCGACACCGACGAGGAGGCGGAGGAAATCGCCCACCAGGTGCGCCGGCAGCAGGTCAGCGGCGCGACGGCACTCAAGCACCTGGAGTTCGTCTGGAACCGGGACCTGTCGTCGTACGACCCGGAGGGCCCGCTGCCCGACGTCGACCCGCTCGTCGGCGAGGAGCACATCTCCCGGGGCCGCGCGCAGGTCCGGATGTACCGCGACCCGGTCGCCATCGCCCGCGAGTGGCGCGAGCTCGCCGAGGCCAACAAGTGGTCCATCCGCGACCTCGTGATCAACACCGGCAACCGGCAGACCTTCGTCGGCTCCCCGGCCACCGTCGCCCGCACCGTCAACGACTTCGTGCAGGCCGACGTCTCCGACGGCTTCATCCTGGTCCCGCACATCACCCCGGGCGGCCTCGACGCCTTCGCCGACACGGTCGTACCGCTCCTCCAGGAGCAGGGCGTCTTCCGTACCGAGTACGAGGGCACCACCCTCCGCGACCACCTGGGCCTCGCCCACCCCGACGAGCCGCGGGGTGAGCGGGTGGCGTCGTGAAGTTCCTGGCGATCACCCTGATCGTGCACCGCCCGGATCCGGTCACGGGGAGACAGAAGTCCACCCACGACCGGTTCCGCGAGGTGCTCGACAACGCCGTGCTCGCCGAGGAACTGGGCTTCGACGGCTTCGGGGTGGGGGAGCGGCACGAGCGCCCGTTCATCTCCTCCTCCCCGACCGTCGTGCTCGGCCATGTCGCCGCCCTCACCCGGCGCATCCGGCTGTTCACGGCGGTGACCACGCTGAGCCTGCTGGACCCGGTCCGCGCGTACGAGGACTACGCGACCCTCGACCACCTCTCCGAGGGCCGCCTCGACCTGATCATCGGCAAGGGCAACGGCTCCGCCCAGCGCGACCTGTTCCACGTCACGCCCGAGGACCAGTGGGACCGCAACGCCGAGAGCTACGAGGTGTTCCGGCAGCTCTGGCGGCAGGACAAGGTCACCGCGGACACGCGTTTCCGGCCGCCGCTGACCGACGCCGAGGTCTGGCCGCGCCCCTTCCAGCGACCGGTCCGGGTCTGGCACGGCAGCGCCACCAGCAAGGAGTCCGTCGACCTCGCGGCCCGCTACGGCGACCCGCTGTTCTCCGCGAACGTCACCAACCCGGTGGAGCCGTACGCCGAGCTGGTCCGCCACTACCGGGAACGCTGGGAGCACTACGGCCACGACCCGGCGGACATCGCCGTCGGCGCGGGCACGGCGGGCCTGCTGGTGGCGCCCACCAGCCAACAGGCGCTGGCCGCCTACCGTCCGCTGTTCGAGGCGAACCTGGCCTTCTTCCGCCGGGCCGGACTGCCGGTCGTCTTCGAGACCTTCGAGGACTTCGTCGAGCGCAGTTCTGCGCTGATCGGCAGCCCGCAGCAGGTCATCGAGAAAGTGCACCGGTACCACGAGCAGTTGGGACACTCGGTCCTGCATCTGCACGCCGACGCGGGCGGCCTCACCGACACCCAGCACCGCGACTCGCTGGAGCTGTTCCAGTCGGCCGTGGCCCCGGTGCTGCGCAAGGACATCCCCGACCCGCCCTTCCCGTGGGCACCCGTGCACCCGGCCGCCGAGGAGCCCGCCCGTGTCTGACATCCCGCTGGGCGTCCTCGACCTGGTGCCGGTCCCGAGCGGCGGCACCGCCGCCGACGCCCTGCGCAACTCCGTGGAACTGGCCCGGCGCGCCGAGGAGTTCGGCTACGCCCGCTACTGGTTCGCCGAGCACCACCTCAATCCGGGGGCGGCCGGCACCTCACCCGCGGTGGTCCTGGCACTGACCGCCGCCGCGACCTCCACGATCCGGCTCGGCTCCGGCGCCGTACAGCTCGGACACCGCACCGCGTTGTCGACGGTCGAGGAGTTCGGCCTCCTCGACGCCGTGTACCCGGGCCGCCTCGACCTGGGCCTGGGCCGCTCCGGCGGTCGCCCGCCGGCGGAGAAGGCGACGGCGCCGACCGCGACCCCGGTGGTCGACGGCCGGGCCCCCAACGGCCTGGTCGTCCCGCCCCGCTTCTCCTTCGCCTCCCTCCTCCGCTCCCCGCGGTTCGCACTCCATCGCAGGCTCCTCCTGCTCCCGAACGCCGAGTCCCAGGAGTACGCCGAACAGGTCGACGACATCCTCGCGTTGCTCGCCGGCACCTACCGCACCCAGGACGGCGTCGAGGCCCACGTCGTCCCCGGCGAGGGTGCCGACCTCGCGATGTGGATCCTGGGCAGCAGCGGCGGCGAGAGCGCCCGGGTCGCGGGCGGGCGGGGGCTGCGCTTCGCCGCCAACTACCACGTCAGCCCGGCCACGGTCCTGGAGGCGGTGGACGGCTACCGGGCGTACTTCCAGCCCTCGGACGGTCTCGACAAGCCGTACGTCAGCGTCTCCGCCGACGTCGTGGTCGCCGAGGACGACGCGACCGCCCGCGAACTCGCCACCGGCTACGGCCCCTGGGTCCGCAGCATCCGTACCGGCGAGGGGGCCATCCCCTTCCCCACCCCCGAGGAGGCCCGCGCCCACGTCTGGACGGACGAGGACCGGGAACTGGTCCAAGACCGCCTCGACACCCAGTTCGTGGGCAGTCCGCGGCACGTCGCCGACCGCCTGGAACAGCTCCAGGAGGCCACCGGCGCCGACGAGTTGCTCATCACCACCATCACCCACGACCAGGCCGACCGCGTCCGCTCGTACGAACTCCTCGCGACGGAGTGGCGCCGGCGCTGAGGCTCACACCTGCGCGGCCACCAGCTCCAGCAGCCGGTGGCCCGCTTCTCCCGAGAACCACTCGGCATGGCCGACGTAGTACTCGTACGCCAGCCGGGCGTTCGCGGGCGACCGGGTGACGCCGTGGAAGTAGTCCAGCTCGGACAGCGCGAACTCGGCGTGCACCAGGGGGAGAAGAGCGGGCAGGGCCGCCGACTCGGCGGCGGTGAGCGGGCGGGCCGACTGGTATCCGTGGAGCAGTTCGACCGCGTGCTTCTCCTGGACCGGGCGGGCGGGGTCCAGCCACTGCACGGTGTTGCGCACCAGGGCCGTGGCCAGGTCGTGCACGGCGGTCGTGCGGTCGCTCATGCCGAAGTCCAGCACCGTGGCGACCTCGCCGTCCTCGTCCCAGAGCAGGTTGGAGGCGTGCCAGTCGTTGTGGGTCCACAGGGGAGCGAGGCCCGGGAGGTGGGGCGCGAGGCGTTCGTGGAGGGGGAGCAGGACGCGGCGGGTGTCCTCACGCCACGGGAAGTCCCCCAGGGCGGAGGCGAGGTCGGGGCGGGCGGCGACGTACCGGTCCAGCGCCGCGGGCGGGTCGTCCGAAGCGAACACCGTGAACGACGCGACCAGTGGCTGTGCTCGACGGGGCGGGGCGTCGAAGTCCCGCGCGGCCAGGTGCAGCCGGGCCAGCGCCTCGCCCGCCGCGCGCGCGTGCGCGGCCGACCGGAAGGGCGACCAGGACTGGGCGTCCCGGTACAGGTCGGTGCCGGTCCCGGCCGTGTGGACCTCGTACGTCCACTCGCCGCGCTCCACCAGGTCGAGGACCTCCACCACGGGCGCCCCGCGCTCCCGCAGACGGCGCAGGAAGGCGTGTTCCTCCGCGAGCCCCCGGAGGGTCCGTACGCGGGTGTGGTGGCGTTTCACGAAGAGCCGGCGCCCGTCCCGCTCGACCACGGCCGCCGCCGACAGGGGCCGCGGGCTGCGCCACACCACCCGCGCCGGGCCGACGACCCCGGTGACCTCGGCGTCCGTCAGCGGCGCCCAGTCGGGCTCGACCCACTCGGTGCCCAGACCGTGGGCCAGATGCGCACTCACGCCGTGCTCACCGCCGTCGTACTGCGCAGGGCGTCCAGGATCCGGCGCTCGGTCGCCGTGAACTCCGGTGCCGTGAAGTCGTCGGCGCCGCGCGGCCGGGGCAGCGGGACCTCGACGCGGTCCACCACGGTGGCCGGGCGCGGGGACAGGACGTGGACGGTGTCGGCGAGCAGCACCGCCTCCCGGATGTCATGGGTGACCAGGACGACCGTCCAGCGGTGCCGCTGCCACATGCCGGCCAGCCACAGCTGCATCTCCGTGCGGGTCAGCGAGTCCAGCGCCCCGAACGGCTCGTCGAGCAGCAGCACCGGCCGTTCCAGGACCACCGTGCGCAGGAGCGCCGCCCGCTGTCGCATACCGCCGCTGAGCTGGGAGGGGTACGCCTGCTGGAAGCCGTCGAGGCCGAAGTCGGCGAACAGCGCGTCGGCCCGCCGCCTCGCCTCCTTCTTCCGCACCCCCTGCGCCTCCAGACCGAGCGCCGTGTTGTCCAGTACCGTCCGCCAGGGGAACAGCAGGTCCTTCTGCGGCATGTAGGCGACCTTCCCGGAGGCCACCCCGGCCGGCTCGTCCTCCACCAGCACCCGGCCGGTGGTGGGCCGGTCCAGGCCCGACACCAGGTTGAACAGCGTGCTCTTGCCGCTGCCGCTGGGGCCGATGACGGCGGCGAACTCACCCGGTTCGACGGCGAGTTCGAGATCACGCAGCACTTCGAGCGGGCCGAAGGACTTGCCCACGCCCTCGATGCGCAGACTGCTCATTTGCCGGCCTTCCGTTCCCAGGGCAGCACCAGCCGCTGCAACAGGTAGGTCGCCCCGAACAGGGCGATACTCAGCGCGGCGGTCACCGCGACCGCGGCGAACACCAGGTCCGTGCGGAACGCGCTCTTCTGCGCCTGCATGTAGATCCCGAGCCCCGACTCGGCCCCCGCGTACTCCGCGAACACCGCCCCGACCACGGCGTAGGTGATGCTCACCCGCAGCCCCGCGAAGAAGTACGGCATCGCGCTCGGGACGCGCACCAGCCGGAACGCCCGCCACCGTCCGGCGCCCAGCGAGCGCAGCAGCCGCATGGCCTCGCGGTCGGTGGCCGCGAACCCGGCGGCCAGGTTGGCGGCCAGCGGGAAGAACGTCGTCAGCGTCACCACCAGCATCTTCGGCAGCAGTCCGAAGCCGAACCAGATGATCAGCAGGGGCGCCACCGCGACGATCGGGACGGTCTGCGAGGCGACCAGGAGGGGGTAGAGACCCCGGCGGGCGGCGGCGGAGAAGTCCAGCAGGACGGCCACCAGCCAGGCCGCCGCGAAGGACAGTGCGAAGCCGAGCAGGGTCTCCTGGAGGGTGGGGAGCGTCTGGTCCCACAGGTCGGCGCGGTTGGCCCAGCCCTGCGCCAGGACCCGGGCGGGGGACGGCAGGGTCGTCGGGTCGACGCCCGCCGCCGTCACGTACAGCTGCCAGCCGCCGACCACCACGGCGAGCACCAGGAGCGGCGGCCACAACGACCGCAGGACGGACCTCACTTGGCGGCCGGGAGGTAGGCGTTGGTGAAGAACGCCGAGGTGTCCGGCGCCTTCGTCAGCTTCCTGCCGTTCGCGTCGACGAGCAGCCCGGCGCCGTACTCGAAGTCGGCGAAGGCCTTCCAGCGGGCGGCGCTCTGCGTCCCGATCGTGCCGTCGGCGCCCTTGTAGTACTCCTTGGCCAGCAGCTCCGAACTCTCCTTCACCAGCCTGGTGTTGGTGAGCACGCTCTTGTTGGCGGCGATGAGGAGGTCGGCGGCCCGGTCGGGGTTCCCGGCCGCGTAGCGGTAGCCCTTGTCGACGGCCGCGAGGAACTTCCGCGCCACCGCCGGGTTCTTCTTCAGGAACCGGTCGGAGGACGCGATCAGCGTCGAGTAGATCGCCGGGAACCCGTAGTCGGAGAGCTGGAAGTCCTTCAGCGGCTCCCCGCTGAGCTTGGCCTCCAGGCCCTCCCAGGTCGGCATCGGCATCGCGAAGTCCGCCTTGCCCGCGTACAGCGCCGCGTACGCCGAGGTGTTGAGGGTGACCTGCCTGAAGTCGCCCGTGCCGCCCGCGTTCCTGATCACCTTTTGCAGCAGTGGCTTCTCGTAGGGGGCGCCGAACCCGGCGTAGGTCCTGCCGTCCAGGTCCTTCGGCGAGGTGATGTCGGTGCGGTCGGCGCGCACCGAGACGGTGACGTCCGTCTTCTGCGTGACGGCGTAGACGGAGGTGATGTCCTGGCCGGCCGCGCGGGCCGTGGTGATGCCCTCCTGGTAGGAGATGCCGAAGTCGGCCTTGTGGTTCGCGATCAGGGTCTCGGGTGCGGTGGAGCCGTAGGGCACGATCTTCAGGTCGATCCCGGCGTCCTTGAACCAGCCCTTGGCCTGGGCGACGTAGATGCCGGTGTGGTTGGTGTTGGGGGTCCAGTCCAGGGCGAGCGTGACCGTGGTCGTGCCGTCCTTGGCGGCGGCAGTGGAGTCGGCGCCGGCCGAGCAGGCGGTGGTGACGGTGAGGAGCGCGGTCGCGGCCAGGGCGGACAGCGCGGTGCGGCGGAGCATGCGGATCCTTCGTACGGGGAGGGGAGGCGGACTGCGGGGCGGTCAGGCCCGACAGAGCGCGCTGTCCACCCGCTTGAAGTCGACGGCGAGCCGCCGGGTCAGGAAGGTCACGCGGTCACGTCCAGCAGGGTGTTGGTGAAGGACCGGTCCCAGTCGCGGTCGTGCGCGATGGCGCCGTTCTCCGCGAGCCAGTGCGCGTAGGGGCCCATCCGGGCTTCGTCGATCACGCCCCAGCGGCCGTCGCCGTCCGTCCAGGTGGGGGCCACCAGGGCGAGGGAACGGGCGATCAGCGGGCGCGGGAAGTACGGGATGACCCGCTCCAGCGACTCCAGCGTGGCGTCGGGCTCCCGGGCGGCGGCCGTGTATCCGCGCGCCGTCACGGTCAGGAACTCCCGTACCAGGGAGGGATGTTCGTGGAGCAGTCGCTCGCTCGTGCCGAGCAGGTAGCTGTGGTAGCGGGGTGCGCCGATCTCGTCCACCGGCCAGGTGACCCGCCGGTCCTCCGGGAGGTCGCCGCGCAGGGCGTCCCAGGACCAGTAGTTGCCGAAGGTGGCGTCCGCCTCGCCCGCCTCGATGTCGTCCACGGTGAGCTCGCGGGCGCCCGCGTCCACCGTGATCACCGCGTCCGGGTCGCCGCCGTCGGCCGCCACCAGGTGGCGGACCATGGCCCGGCCGCGCGGGGTCGGGTTGTAGGCGAGGCGCCGGCCGGCGAGGTCGCGGGGGCGGGCGATGCCGGTCGAGGCCGTCGTCTGGACCGCCTCCAGACCCCGGTGGTTGACGGCGGCCACGGCGATCAGCGGCTGACCGTGCAGCGCACGGCGGGCGAGCAGCCGGTTCGGCGGGAAGATCCCGAGGTCCACCTCGCCCCGGGCCAGGTACTCCAGCGTGTCCCCGCGGCCCGGGTCCTGCACCACCAGCTCGACGTCCAGACCCGCCTGCGCGTACCAGCGGCGGGCACGGGCGACGTACAGACCGGCAGAATTCGGCCAGGGATGGAAATAGTCGAGCATGACCCGTATGTGCGACATGGGTACTCCGGAGGCGGCGCGCGTGGGCGCGGAGGGGTGAGCGAAGAGGGAGCGGTGGCGGTCAGCGGGACCGGCGGCAGCACGTGCGACAACAACAGGAGCGGGCGGCTCGGCGAAGCGCCGGGGGTCGCGGCTCGACTGCTGTGGACACGTGAACTCCTACGCGGGGCGCATGGCGCTGCTGGTGCGGTCGGCGTCCCCATGGGGACCGTGCCCGCCCTCGCGGCACACGGATCCCAGACGCCCTCTCAGCCCGGTCGGGGAGGGGCTCCCGCGTAGATGGCCGAAACCATAACCGCAGCTCCCGCGTGCTGTGCAAGCGGTATCCGGAATGTGGGACGCCGCTGCCCGACCGGCGAGACGGCCAGGTCGAGGCCGTGCCGGTGACGCCGGTGCCGCGGCCCGGACCGTGGTCGGACACCGAGGAGGTGGCGGCGATCAGCCGGCGGGGGCACGTCCCGGGCAGCGCCGACATTCCCGGACGGGGGCTTCCGCCAGGCGAACTCGAAGAAAATGCCGCCGAATCGGGTGACGCGTCGCCCGTCGTCCCCTACTGCGGCGGCGCAGAAGGTACCGGTGTGGCCGCGAGACGTCTCCCTCCCCCGAAGGTGACGTCTCGCGGCCGCTTCCCCCCCGGCGCCGGACAGTGGTCCGACCCTCCGCGTCGCGGCTGTGCTCTCACCAGCACATGACCGCTGTCTCCCCCGACCCCCACGTGGAATGGAGACGGACGCGGACGGCATAGCGGCGGCCCTTGACGAGCCTGACCCTGATCCTCGTGTTGTGCCGGGTGCCCCCGTCGTCGTGGCCGGCGAGGTAGCGCGGTTCCCCGTCGCGCTCCTCGAAGACCACGACGACGGAGTCGCTCTCCCCGAAGGTGCCCACGCTGTAGACGCGGGTCTCCGGCGGCTCGACGGCGAAGTCGGCCTGTCCGCCGGGCCCCAGGCTGAGCGGTGCCGAGCGGAACGGCACCAGCACGGCCGGCGGATCGGCCGGCGGGTACCAGCGGAGCACGAACTCCTTGTCCGCCGGGGACAGCGACCCCGGCGGGTACAGACCGTTGTGGTAGTGCTCCGGCTCCAGGACCAGCCCCGGACCGACCGGGAACTGCATCACGGACTGCGGGTCCCACACCGAACCGTTCGCCTCCGACGGCTCCAGCGTCCGCAGGATGTTGAAGTGGGTCCGGTCCCGGCTCCAGTGGTTCGGCGGTCCGGCGAGGTCGGCGTAGACCGCCTCGTCGTCCCAGTGGACACCCGCGAACGGGCTCTGGTGCTCGTGCTGCATCCCGAGCGCGTGCCCGATCTCGTGCAGCGCCGTCCAGCGTCCGCCGGGCTCGGTCAGGTCCCAGCCGAGGTTCATGGTGCGCTCGCCCGCGCCCACCGAGAGCGCGTCCCGGCCCACCGCCGACCAGGACCCGTCCCCCAGCTGGAAGCCGATCCGCAGCTCGGCCTCGCACCGGTCGAAGACCTCGGCGAACGTCACCCCGATGCCGAGGTCCTGCCACTCCCGGAAGCACTCGCGCACCACGTCCCGCTGCTCCTTGGCGCCCGCCCACGGCACCCGGCGGGTCTCCCCGGTCCCCGGTACCGGGATCACCGAGGCGTCCGTGTCGGCGTCGAAGAAGTAGTAGTGCAGAGCAGTCCCGTTGACCCACATCCGCCGCCCGCCGACGAGCGCGCCGAGCCGCTCGGCGGCCAGTCCCGGCGCGAACGCCGGAGCCGGCTGCTGCGGAAGCGAGCAGTAGCGTCGGGTCATGCGCCCAGACTGCCGTTCGACCCCGTCCCACGCCTGAGTCGGAAGCTACTCAAGTCCCCCTGTATCAGAGCTGAGTAACGCGACTCATACTCACGTGACGACTTACGAACGGGATGCGCGAACCCTCGAACTGCCCTGGCCGTTCACCGGCCGGGAGGACGAACTGGAGCTGGTCAGGCGGTCGTCGGTGACCGGCAGGCAGGGAGTCGTGGTGACCGGCCCGGCCGGCACCGGCAAGACCCGGCTGATCACCGAGGCCGTCCGGGGCACCGACTGCGTCCGGGTGACCGGCACCCCCGAGACCAGCGCCCTCCCGTTCGCCGCGTTCGCGCACCTGCTCTCCGACCGCGTGTCGCTGCCCGGCGCGGTCCGGCACCTGTCCGGGGTCCGGCTCCTGGTCGTCGACGACGCCCACCTCCTCGACGAGGCCTCGGCCGCCCTCGTCCACCAGCTCGCCGTGCACGGCCGCACCCGGCTCGTGGTGGCCGCCGCCACCGGCACGGCACCCGTCCCCGGCGCGGTCTCCCGGCTGTGGACCGGGGAACTCCTCACCCACCTCGCCCTGGAACCCCTCCCGTACGACGAGACGGCCGCGCTGCTCGCCGGTGCCGGCCTGGAACCGCTCACCGTGCGCCGGCTGCACCGGGTGTGCCGGGGTGACCTGCGGCTGCTGCGCGACCTGCTCGGCGCGCTGCGCGAGTCCGGCCCGCTGACCCGGGTGCCGGACACCGGCGAGTGGGCCTGGCGGGGTCCGCTGCCCCTCACCGCGACCGTACGGGACCGGATCGCCGCCCTGCTGGACGGCCGCGGGCCGGGGGAGCGCGACACCCTCGAACGCCTCGCCTTCGCCGAACCGCTGCCGCTCCGCCTCGGTCCTGGCCTCGACGACGCTCTCGGCCTCGACGACGCCCTCGACCTGGCCGTCCTCGAACGGCTGGAGACCGACGGCCTCATCCACGCCGACGACCGGGGCGCCGTCCGCCTCGCCCACCCCCTGCACGGCCCGGCGCTGCGCGCCTCGGCGGGTCGGCTGCGGTCCCGGCGGCTGGCCAGCACCCCCGAGCAGTGCGAGCCCGCCCTCAAGGACGAACAGGAACAACTGGCCGAGCGTATTGAGCGGTTGGACGTACGGGAGGTGCCGGCCCCGGTGGGGGAGTGGCTGGCGGCGGGAGACCTGCCCGTACCGGCCGGGTACGCGGCCGTGCGTGCCCGGTACTCGTGGCTTCGGGGGGAGCTGCGAGAGGCGGCGGCCTGGGCGAGGGAGGGACTGCGGGCGGCGCCGGGCGACGCCTCCTGCGGTACCGAACTCGCCCGTGCCGCCGCCGAGTGGGGGGACGGGGCCGTAGTGCGCGGGGACGGGGGTCTCGCGCACTACGGCCCCGTACGGCTCGGCGAACCCGAGGGGGCCGCGCGGGCCGTGGAGCGGCTGGACGGCGTGCTGGCACAGCACGCCGAGGCGCTCGCCCGCGGTGCCGGACCCGCCCTGGACCGCGCGGCCGAGGCGCTGGCGGGGCGCGGTCTGCTGCTGTTCGCGGCCGAGGCCCACGCCCAGGCGGTCCGCGTCCACCGGGACCCGCGCGCCGCCCGGATGTCCCGCACCCGCGCCGTCGCCCTCGCCCGCCGCTGCCAGGGCGCGCGCACCCCGGCCCTGTCCGGACTGGTGCTCGGCGAACTCACCGCCCGCCAGCGCCAGATCGTGACCCTCGCCGCCGCGGGCCTCAGCAACCGCCAGATCGCCGAGCAACTGACCCTGTCCGTACGGACCGTGGGCAACCACCTGTACGGCGCCTACACCCGCCTCGGCGCGAGCGACCGGGCGGCGCTGCCGTGGCTGACCGAGCAGCCGGACCGGCGGTCGGCCTGAGCGGTCGGCCTGAGCGGTCGGTCTGAGCGGTCGGCTTGGGCGGCCCGCCTGAGCGGTCCGCCGGAAGTGCTGCGCTGTGCCGTAAGCCGTAAGCCGTAAGCCGTAAGCCGCTTGCGGCGCCGTCGTCGCTGGTCGCGCCCGCGCGGCGGCAGCCGCATGTGCAACAGCAACACGGGCCCCGCGCCCCTCAGGGGGGCGGCGCCCGTCTCTCACGCCGCGCCGAAGGCGGCGAACGCCCACCCCGTCGCCTGGTGGAGGGCGTCGCCCGGCAGGGCGGCCCGGGCGTCGCGCAGCGCCTCCGCCAGCGACAGCCCGGCGCCCAGGCCCTTGTGCAGGGCCAGCATCAGCGGGACCACGGCCGCGTCGTTGACGGGGGCGCTGCTCGCCACCACCCCGGCCGTACCCAGCGGCAGCAACGCCGTGACCAGGCCCAGGAGTTCGTCGGCGCCCACCGACGCCAGGCGGGCCGTGTCGCAGCTGGAGAGGATGATCCGGTAGGGGCTGCGGGCGAGACGCTCGAAGTCGTGCACGATCAGCGGACCGTCCGCCATCCGCAGCGACGAGAAGAGCGGACTGTCCGCGCGGAACGTGCCGTGCGCGGCGATGTGGGCCAGCGCGGCCCCGTCCAACTCCTCCAGGACGCGGGGCACCTGGGCGTCGTCGTGCTCCAGGATCCGCGCCGCCGCGTACTGGCCGGCCACCTCGGGCACCTCGGCGCCGCCGGTCGCCAGCCCCGGCCCGCGGACGAGCACATGGCGGCCTCCCGGCGGCGGCTCGGTCTCCCGGGCCCGCAGCCAGCTCGACGCCGACGGCGACACGCTGAGCACCCGCTCCCGCAGGGAGGGCAGCAGGGCCCAGGGCACCCGCTGCAGCGCGCCCGGCGGGACGATCACCACCGGGCCGGAGCCGAGCTGGCCCGCCGCCGCGCCCAGCAGCAGCTCCTCCAGCCGCCGCCCGGCCGCCTCGACCACCGGCAGCCGCGCTTCCGCCCCCGGGTGCGCGAGCCGTCGCAGGCCCGCCTGGACGTGCTCCGCCTCGGCTACCGCCTCCGCCAGCAGGCCGCCCGCGAAGCGCCGCACCCGGCCCTGACCGCACAGCAGGATGTGCACCCGGCCGTCCAGGACCGCGAGTTCGACCAGCCGGGCTTCGCCCAGCCGGTCCAGCAGGCGGGCCGGGTCGAAACGGTCCCCGCCGCCGGGGGCGTCGCCACGGGTGTGGTGGGTGCGGGCGCGGATCTCCCGCTCCAGGCGCCGCTGTTCACGCTCCAGCGCGGGCACCGGACGGCGCTCCCGGCGGGCCTCCTCCGCACGGGAGGCGATCTCCCGGAACGCGGTCAGCGAGGCGAGCAGGGCGGGATCCGCGGGCGGCCGGGTCGGGGGAGTGGACAGCACCGTGGCCCGCCACCGCTCGCTCCACTCCAGGAGCCGGCGCGGGCCGCCGTGCGCGAGGCTCGCCTGCTGGGCCAGCGCGGCCAGTTCGGCACCCTGCGCGGTGGCCCGGGCCCGCAGCTCCGAGGCGCCCAGGGTCATCCGGTGGTCGTCCAGGACGTCGAGACCGCGCCGGCACGCCTCCAGGACGCCACGGCCCGAGCCGGCCGCCCGGGCCCGGAGCGCCTGCGCGGCCCAGCCGGTCATCCGGGCCAGCGGCGGGCCGACGTGCCGGCTGCGCGCGGCCACCGCCAGATGCCGCTCCGCGTCCGCCGTCCAGCCGAGTGCCAGCGCGACCCGCCCGGCGAGCAGTGAGGCCTCCGGCGCGGCCGGTGCCCCGAAGGACGCCAGCCGTTCGGCGACCGCCGCCGTGTCCTGCACCAGCCGCCCCGAAGCGGCCCCGCCCGCCACCCGCGCCTCGATCAGCACCAGCCGCGCATGCGTCTCCCACCAGCTCCGCCGCTGCCCCGAGAACAGCCGTACGGCGACCGCGGCGCGGGCGATCGCGGTCTGCGCGTCCCCGGTCGACAGCGCGGACCGGGCGGCGGTCAGCAGCAGTTCGGCCTTGCGGGTGGACTGCCCGCCGATCCGGTCCAGGGCCGCGATCGCCGCGTCCGCCTCGGCCAGCGCCTCCGGGGCGAGACCGGCCGCCATCAGCACGTCGCAGCGCGCGATGTACAGCATGAACGAGGGCGTGCCCAGCTCGTCGTACCGCTCCTTGGCCTCGGCCAGCAGCCGCAGCGCCGCCGGAATGTCGCCGGACCGATACGCGGCCAGGCCCCGGTTCTCCACGGCGACCGCCTTGTCGTGCTCCTGGCCCGTCGTCTCCCACAGCAGCTCCGCCGCCGTGAAGTCCGCGTCGGCCCGCTCCACCGCGCCCATCGCCAGATGCACGGTGGCCCGCACGCTCAGCGCCCGCGCGGTCCAGATGACGTCGTCCGCCTGCCGCAGCACCGGGATCGCCCGCCGCAGGTCCTCCAGGGCCTCCTTGTGCCGGCCCAGCACCCACCCGGCGTACGCCCGCCGGTACAGCACCCGCGCCCTGGTGTGCCCGTTGCCCCGGGCCACTCCCCGGTCCAGCACGTCCAGCCCCTGCCGGGTGCGCCCCGCGTGCACCAGGGCGACCCCGAGGGTGCCGAGGACGTCCGCCTCCCGCTCCGCCGAGTCCGCGCGCGCCGCCCACTCCCGGGCGCGCCGCAGATGGTCGAGGGCCACCGCCAGGTCCCCGAAGTCCCGCTGCCAGATGCCGATGACCTGGTGCGCGACGGACGCGTCCAGCGGTGACGGATCGGACCGCAGGACATGCTCCGCCCGCGCCAGGGCCTCGCCGGGGGCGGCGAACACCATCGGCAGGAGTTCCGTAACCGAATCGCCTCGCGCAGTCACCCCTCGGATGGTAGTGGCCTGGGCATACATGCCCCACAGGTTTGACGCTGTATCAAGCGGCGGCCTCGCGAGTCTGACTGAAGAACGCCGTTTCTGGGGGAGGAGACAGGCCATGGCACCGCAGCGATTCCACGAGCAGTTCGAGCAGATCCAGCGCTCCATGCCGGACGTACCACTGGCGATGGGGCCGGACGACGCGGCCGAGTTCCTGTACGAGAAGGGGGTGGTGCTCGCCCGCGACGGCGAGGAGGCCCGGGTCGTCGAGGACACCGTGCGCGCCCACTTCACCGCCACCGCCGGCCTGGTCGCCGACCACGTGGGCAGGACGGGACCGGAGACCAACCGCACCGGCGTCACCCGCATCCGGGTCGGCGACCCGAACCACGGCGACCGCACCGCCGACCCCGCCGTCGGCCACGCGCTGCGCGCCCTGCGGGAGTCGGAGGGCCGCGCCGGCCGCCGCCTGGTCAGCCGCAACCACGTGGTGTCCACCACCCCGAACGCCAACTCCTGCAACCCCTGCGAACCGCTCCCCGCCCTGCTCACCCAGACTCCCAACCCCGTTCCGGCGGAGGGGAGCTACGACCCGGAGACCGCCGTCAAAGTCCTGGTGATGGACACCGGTCTGGTGCACGACTACCGCACCTACCCGCTCCTCGCCCGCGTCCAGGGCGACCTCCAGGTCAGCGAGACGGACGCGGACGGCATCCTCCAGCAGTACGTCGGCCACGGGACGTTCATCGCCGGCCTCATCGCCGCCGTCGCCCCCAACACCGACATCACCGTCACCAACACCCTGAACGACGCGGGCGCCATCCTGGAGTCCGAGTTCGGTGCCAAGCTCTTCGAGGCGATCGACCAGCACGGCTGGCCGGACGTCATCAGCCTCTCCGCCGGCACCTCGAACGGCAGCGCCGACGGACTGCTCGCCGTCGAGGCCTTCATGGACGCCCTGCGCGCCCAGTCCACCCTGCTCGTCGCCGCCGCGGGCAACAACGGCAGCTCCACCCACTTCTGGCCCGCCGCCTGCGCCGACCTGTCCGGCTACGACGACACGGTCCTCTCGGTCGGCGCGCTGCGCAGCGACGGCGAGTACGGCGCCTGCTTCACCAACTACGGCAGCTGGGTCAAGGCCTACGCCCCCGGTGAGCAACTCATCGGCGCCATCGCCGGCTTCGACGCACCCGTGCCCTACGTGTACCAGCACACCACCTACGACGCCTGCCGGTTCGGCTTCGCCTACGCCTGCACCTGCCAGTACCCGCGCCACACCGGCGTGTTGACAGAAACCGGGACGACCGGCCCCGGCAAACCGGACCAAGTGATGTTCGAAGGGTTCGCACAGTGGAGCGGAACATCGTTCGCCACCCCCATCGTGGCCGGCCTCGTCGCCGACCGGATGAGCACCGCCGAGGAGCGCGACCCGCGCGCCGCGGGCGCCCAACTCCTCCAGAGCACCGCGGACTACGCCGAGGTGCGCGGGGCCCATGTGCCGGTGCTCCGCCCGGCCGGCTGGCAGCCGGTCCCGGTGGTGTGGCCGGCTGCCACGGCCTGAGTTCCGGAACACTCCCCTCCACGGCGTACCATGACTTGCCGTACACGAGGGGTGGGACCGTGGACCGAGCAGAGGTCGGCGCGCTGGTCCGGGCCGCCGTCGACGGCGACGCGGCGGCCTGGAAGGCGCTCGTGGAGGGGCTGAGCCCACTGGTGTGGTCCGTGGTGCGCGCGCACCGGCTCTCCGACGCCGACGGGCACGAGGTGTACCAGACCGTGTGGTTCCGGTTCGCCCAGCACCTGGGCCGCATCCGGGAGCCCGACAAGGCGGGCTCCTGGCTGGCCAGCACGGCACGCAACGAGTGCCTGAAGGTGATCCGGGGCCTGACCCGGCTGCTGCCCACCGACGATCCCCAGGTGCTGGACCGGATCAGCGAGGACCGTACGCCGGAACAGTCCCTGATCGACGCGGAGGACCAGGCGGACGAGGCGGAGCGGATCCGCCTGCTGTGGCAGGAGTTCGAGGAACTCGGCGACCGTTGCAGGCAGTTGCTGCGCGTCCTGATGGCCTCGCCGCCGCCCAGCTATGTCGAGGTGTCCGTCGCGCTGGGTATCGCCGTGGGCAGCATCGGCCCGCTGCGCCAGCGCTGTCTGCGCCGGCTGCGGGCCCGGCTCGACGCGAGGGGTGCGGTGTGAGCGACGACGAGTTCCCGGCCGGCGAGAGTCTCGACGAGGCCTTGGGCGATACCTTCGACGGCGTCTCGGACGACACCGAGTTCGACGCCGGCTTCGACGCGGACTTCGACGCGGACCTCCTGGAGGAGGAGCTGCGCGGCGCTGCCGCCGTCCTCGACCCGCTCCCGGCCGAGCTGCTCCAACTGGCCATGGACGCCTACCTGCTGCACGACCTGGACGCCCGGGTCGCCGAGCTGACCTTCGACTCCCTGGTCGACGCCATCCCGGTCAGGGGGGCCGAGGACCCGCCCCGCATGCTGACCTTCCAGGCGGGCGCGCTGACGGTGGACGTCGAGGTCACCGGCGACGGACTGCTCGGCCAGCTGCTGCCACCGCAGTCCGCGCGCATCGAGGTGCTCGGCGGCCCGGGAGCGGCCCGTCCGCTCACGGTCGACTCCATGGGCCGCTTCGCCGCCGACGCCCCACCCTCCGGCCCGTTCGCGCTCCGGCTGCGCACGGGCGAGGACGTGATCGTGACGGAGTGGCTGCGGGCCTGAGGCTGGGGGCCCGCGTCACCAGGTGACAGGCAGCGTCCGCGGTCCCCGGATCATCGTCTTCCGCCGCCACGCCACACCCTCGGCCGGCACCGCGAGCCGCAGGCCCGGCAGCCGGTCGAGGAGGGTGTCGACCAGCAGTTCGGCCCCCAGCCGGGCCAGGACCGCGCCCGTGCAGTAGTGCGTACCGTGGCCGAAGGCGAGGTGCGCGCCGGGTTCGCGGTCCGGGTCGATGCGGTCCGGGTCGGGGAAGACGGCCGGGTCGCGGTTGGCGGCGAGGTAGGAGACGTACACCGGGTCGCCGGCCGCGATCCGGGTGCCGTCGCTCAGCTCGACGTCCTCCAGGGCGATCCGGGCGAGCCCGACCGTGCTGCGGTGCGGGATCCAGCGCAGCAGTTCGTCCAGGACCGGGCCGCGTTCCGCCGGCCGCTCCCGCAGCCGCGCCGTCAGCTCCGGCCGCGTCAGCATCAGGAACAGCATCTGCCCGCAGTTGTGGGTGACCGCCTCGCCGCCGATCTGGAGCGGACCGGCCAGCCCGACGGCCTCCTCCTCCCCGATCTCGCCCCGGGCCACCGCAGCCCCGAGCAACGAGTACACGTCCTCGCCCGCGCTGCCGGCCCGCGCGCGCACCGCTTCGGTGATCCACCCGTACAGCCCCTGCTTGGCGGCCTCGGCGGCCTCGACCCCGCCCGAGGTGGAGATGATCTGCCGGGTCCAGGCGTGCACCCGCTCCCGGTCCGCCTCCGGGACCCCCATCACCTCGCTGACCAGGGTGATCGGGAACGGCTCCAGCACCCGCCCGACCAGATCGGCCGGCGGCCCGTCCCGTACGACTCCGTCGACCAGTCCGTCGAGGATCTCCTGCGCCCGGGGCCGCAGCCGCTTCATCGCGCCGACCGTGAAGGCGCCGGCGAGCGGCTTGCGCAGCCGGTTGTGGTCGGGCTGGTCGGCCCAGGCCAGCGAGCCCGGCCGGGGCCTGAAGTGCGGGGCCAGCCGGGTCACCTGGCGCCGGGTGACCTCGGCGCGGCTGAACCGCGGGTCGTTGGTGACGGTCCTGACGTCCTCGTGGCGGGTCGCGAGCCACGCCCAGCCCTCGCCGTACGGCAGCCGGATCCGGGTCACCGGCCCTTCCCTCATCAGGGACGCCAGCACCGGGTCGAAGTCCGTCCCCGCCAGTTCGAGCGCGGGCCAGTCCCGCACCGGCGGCGCGGCCTCGCGGACGGGCGGGAGCGGCCCCGTCGCCGTGGGCGTGGCCGGCTCCGTGGTCGTGGCGGGCTCGGTGGTCTCCGTGCTCATGCCTCCACGGTCGTACGGCCCCCACCCCGTGTCCTGCCGGAATGCTCCAGCCGGAGGGCCCGGGCGGGTCAACGCCCGGCGGCGTCCACGAGCGCGGCGAGGGCGGCGGCGAGCCGGTCCGCTCCCGGGCCCGCCGGACCGCCGGGCTCGGTCATGTAGAGGTCCCGGCGGATCTCCACCATCAGCGCGGCGACCCGCGCGTCCGAGCCGTAGAACTCCAGCGGCACGTAGGTCCCGCCGAACGGGCTGTCAAGCCCCGTCTCCCCGCACCCCGCGAAGGCCTCGCGGGCCGCCTGTGTCAGCCCGGCCGGCGTGTGGAAGGCGTCCGTGCCCAGGCACACCGGCGGCCGGGGTCCCGCCCCGTGCAGCTCGTAGGGCAGCGCCCGGCTCGGATAGGAGTGCACGTCGATCACCACGGCCCGCCCGGTCGCGGCCAGCCGCCCGGCCACCGCCTCCGTCATCGCCCGCGCGTACGGCCGGAAGTACCGCTCGACCAGCGGCCCGGGATCGTACGGCTCGTCCCGCAGCACGCCCCGCTGCGTGGTCCGCGTGTACACGGCCCCCATCCCGACGGCGAGCATCTCCTCCCGCTCGTCCGGGAACCGCTCGGGGTCGACGACCAGCCGCGACAGCCGGTTGACGAACCGCCAGGGGGTCACCCCGGCCAACCCCGCCGCCGCCTCCGCGAGCTCGGCCGTGTGCGCGTCCGTGATGTGGTCCAGCTCCCGCTCCAGACCGGCGTCGTCGAGCACGATGCCCGCCCGGACACCGGCCGGGACGGCCCGCGCCGAGTGCGGCACATGGAGGATCACGGGCGACCCGGCGGCGCCGGGCAGGAGGTCGTACGACGGCTGGGACACGGGCGGCTCCGGGGGCGTTGTCAGTGGCGGGGGGCAGGATCGAGGTGACACGTCGACGAGCGACAAGGGTGGGGCAGCCGCATGCCGATCAGCAATCCCCGGATCACCGGCCACGCGTTCCTGGCGGGGCTCTACCGGGACGGGTACTACCCCGACCACGTGGTGGACCGGTGCAGTGCCGTGCTCGTCCGCCTCTGCGAGCGCATCGAGGCGGACCGCCCCGCCGACCTGCCCGCGCTGTACCTCCTCACCCACGCGGCGACCGAGGAGTTCAACGCCCTGGAGGCCGAGTTCGAGGCGGCCGGCAGCGAGATCGAGACCGTGGCCCGCGAGGAGATAGCCGCCGACTTCTGGGCCGTCGCCCGGGCCTACGGCTTCGAGGACGCCGACATCGAGGAGCTGATCGCGCCCCGGGAGTGGTGAGCCCCGGGCCGGCGGCTCCCGCACCGGCGCGCCCACCTGCCGGGTCTCCCTCCTGCGCCGGGGCGAGCCACAGCGGATCCGGACGGACCGGACACGGCTCCGCCCCGGCGGGCGGGGTGCCTGCCGGGGCGGGGACGGCAACGAGGCGGCCCCGGAGGGCCGTGGGCCTAGAGGGCCGCGAGCGCCGCGTTCCAGGTGGCCGACGGGCGCATGACCGCGTCCGCCTTGGCCTTCTCGGGCTGGTAGTAGCCGCCGATGTCGGCCGGGGAGCCCTGGACGGCGAGCAGCTCGTCGACGATCTTCTGCTCGTTGGCGGTGAGCGTCTCGGCGAACGGCGCGAACGCCTTGGCCAGCTCGGCGTCGTCGGTCTGCTTCGCCAGCTCCTGCGCCCAGTACAGGGACAGGTAGAAGTGGCTGCCGCGGTTGTCGATGCCGCCGACGCGACGGGTCGGGGACTTGTCCTCGTCGAGGAAGGTCGCCGTGGCGCGGTCGAGGGTGTCGGCGAGCACCTTGGCGCGGGCGTTGCCGGTGAAGTCGGCGTACTGCTCGAAGGACGGCACCAGGGCGAAGAACTCGCCGAGGGAGTCCCAGCGCAGGTAGTTCTCCTTGACCAGCTGCTGGACGTGCTTCGGCGCGGAGCCGCCGGCGCCCGTCTCGAAGAGGCCGCCGCCCGCCATCAGCGGGACGACCGATAGCATCTTGGCGCTGGTGCCCAGCTCCAGGATCGGGAAGAGGTCGGTCAGGTAGTCGCGCAGCACGTTGCCGGTGACGGAGATGGTGTTCTCGCCGCGGCGGATGCGCTCGACCGACAGCTTGGTGGCCTCGACGGGGGACAGGATCCGGATGTCCAGGCCCTCGGTGTCGTGCTCCGTCAGGTACTGCTCGACCTTGGCGATCAGCTGCGCGTCGTGGGCGCGGTCCTCGTCCAGCCAGAAGACGGCCGGGTCGCCGGTGGCGCGGGCGCGGGTGACGGCCAGCTTCACCCAGTCCTTGATCGGCGCGTCCTTGGTCTGGCAGGCGCGGAAGATGTCACCGGCGGCGACCGGCTGCTCGATCACGACGTTGCCGGCCGCGTCGACCAGGCGGACCGTGCCCGTGGTGGCGATCTCGAAGGTCTTGTCGTGGGAGCCGTACTCCTCGGCCTTCTGCGCCATCAGGCCCACGTTCGGGACCGAGCCCATGGTGGAGGGGTCGAAGGCGCCGTTGGCCCGGCAGTCCTCGATCACGGCCTGGTAGACACCGGCGTAGGAGGAGTCCGGGATCACCGCGAGGGTGTCGGCCTCCTGGCCGTCCGGGCCCCACATGTGGCCGGAGGTGCGGATCATGGCCGGCATCGAGGCGTCGATGATGACGTCCGAGGGGACGTGCAGGTTGGTGATGCCCTTGTCGGAGTCGACCATCGCGAGGGCCGGGCCCTCGGCGATCTCGGCGTCGAAGGAGGCCTTGATCTCGGCGCCCTCGGGCAGGTTCTCCAGGCCCTTGAGGATGCCGCCGAGGCCGTCGTTGGGGGACAGGCCGGCCGCCTTGAGCGTCTCGCCGTACTTGGCGAAGGTCTTCGGGAAGAAGACGCGCACCACGTGGCCGAAGACGATCGGGTCGGAGACCTTCATCATCGTGGCCTTGAGGTGCACCGAGAAGAGCACGCCCTCCGCCTTGGCGCGGGCGATCTGCGCGGCCAGGAAGTCGTTGAGCTGCGCGACGTGCAGCACGGAGGCGTCGACGACCTCGCCGGCGAGGACCGGTACGGACTCCTTGAGGACGGTGGTGGTGCCGTCCTCGGCGACCAGCTCGATCTTCAGCTTGCCGGCCTCGGAGATCACCGCGGACTTCTCGGTGGAGCGGAAGTCGTTCTCACCCATGGTGGTGACGTTGGTCTTCGACTCGCCGGACCAGGCGCCCATGCGGTGCGGGTGGGTCTTGGCGTAGTTCTTGACCGAGGCGGGGGCACGGCGGTCCGAGTTGCCCTCGCGCAGGACCGGGTTCACGGCGGAGCCCTTGACCTTGTCGTAGCGGGCGCGGATGTCGCGCTCCTCGTCGGTCTTCGGGTCGTCCGGGTAGTCCGGCAGCGCGTAGCCCTTGCCCTGGAGCTCGGCGACGGCGGCCTTGAGCTGCGGGAGCGACGCCGAGATGTTCGGCAGCTTCACGATGTTGGCCTCGGGCGTCTTGGCCAGGTCGCCCAGCTCGGCCAGGGCGTCCGGGATGCGCTGGTCCTCGTTCAGGTACTCCGGGAAGTGGGCGATGATGCGCCCGGCCAGCGAGATGTCGCGGATGTCCACGGCGACACCGGCCTGCGAGGCGTACGCCTGGATCACCGGCAGGAACGAGTGCGTCGCGAGGGCCGGGGCCTCGTCTGTGTAGGTGTAGATGATGGTCGAGTCAGTCACCGGGTGCTCCGCTCCACGTCTGCAACATTGCTCGACATCAAGATATCTCGTGACCGGCCCTCGCTCGACAGGGGTCCGCGACTCGGAAGATCCGCTTGTCCGGTTGTCATACGCCGGGCAACCGGATCGGTCACAAGGGTGGTCAAGACGAACGAGTCACCATCGACCGGCGGCCGGACCGACCGACCGGCCGCCCGAGCGAAAGCGGACCATGAGATATCGCACCAGAGTCACGGCCCCGGCGGCTGCCCTGCTCGGCACGGCGACCGTCCTGGCCACGGGGGCCCCGGCCCTCGCGCGTCCCTTCTCCGCGGGGGAGACAAGCGGCGCCGCGAGGACCGGGGGCAACACGCCGGCCCCGGGCCCTGAGACCCTCGGCGACCCCGTCTACCCGGCCCTCGGCAACGACGGCTACCGGGTCCACGCCTACGACCTCGACCTCGCCTACGACGCCACGACCCGCCTGGTCGACGCCACGGCGACCCTGCGCATCCGCACCACCCAGGACCTGTCCCGCTTCTCCCTGGACGCGCTCGGCCTCGACATAGCGGCCGTCCGGGTCGACGGCCGGGCCGCCGCCTTCGAGCAGGCCGACGAGAAGCTGCGGATCACGCCCGCCCGGCCGCTGCGCGAGCGGGCCGACGCCACCGTGTGCGTGACCTACACGGCCGACCCGCGCCGCACCCTCCCGCACACCGCCTGGGTGCCCACCCCCGACGGCTTCGCGATCTGCCCGCAGCCCAACTCCGCGCACACCGTCTTCCCGTGCAACGACCACCCCTCGGACAAGGCGGACTTCACCTTCCGCGTCACCGTCCCCGGCGGCCTGCGGGGCGTCGCGAACGGCCTGCTGACCTGCACCGAGAACCTGCCGGGCGACCGCACGGCGTACTCGTACCGGTCCCGGTCGCCGATCGCGACCGAGCTCGTCCAGATCACCGTCGGCGACTACCTGGTCAAGGACCGGCCGGGCCCGCACGGCCTGCCGCTGCGGGACGTCGTCCCCACGGCCCGCGCCGCCGCCCTGGAACCGGCGCTCGCCCTCACCCCGGGCCAGGTCGCCTGGCTGGAGGACCGGCTCGGCGCCGCCTTCCCGTTCGAGACGTACGGCCTGCTGCCCTGCAACTCCGACGACCCGAACGCGTTCGACTTCACGGGCCTGGAGACCCAGACCCTCACCCTCTACAAGCCGAACTTCCTGCTCCAGGAGGAGGCGAAGATCGGCTCGCACATGATGCACGAGCTGGTCCACTCCTGGTTCGGCAACCTGGTCTCCCCCGCCACCTGGGCCGACCTCTGGCTCAACGAGGGCCACGCCGACTTCTACGGCCTGCTCTACCGCTACGAACGCGGCTGGCCGGACTCCCTGGGCATGACCACCATGGAGGCCCGGATGAAGGACACCTACGCCCGCGGCGACCAGTGGCGCCACGACTCCGGCCCCGTCGCCGCCCCGAACGAGGCCAACCTCTTCGACAGCCAGCGCTACCTCGGCGGCGTCCTGGTCCTGTACGCCTTCCGCGAGCTGGTCGGCGAGGCCGCCTTCCACGCGGTCGAGCGCACCTTCCTGGACCGCTTCCGGCGCCGCTCGGCCTCGACGGCGGACTACATCGCGGTGGCCTCGGAGGTCACCGGACAGGACCTGTCCGGCTTCCTCCGCGACTGGCTCTACGGCACGACGACCCCGCGCATGCCCGGCCACCCCGACTGGACGGTCACCCCGGTCACCCCGGCCCTCACCGCCCCGCACAGCCTGCGAGGCGGCCACCACCACGACAACTCGGCCACGCTGTAGCCGCGACCGGCAGGGGGCTGGGCTAGTCGCCGGCCGGCACATCCTCGGCGGTGCGCTGGTGCGGGATCACCACGGCCCCCTGCTGGAGCGCCACCGTGCGGGCCGGGGCCGGGATGCGGATGCCCTCCTCGCGGTAGCGGCGGTGCAGGCGCTTGATGAACTCGTGCTTGATGCGGAACTGGTCGCTGAACTCGCCGACACCGAGGATCACCGTGAAGCCGATCCGCGAGTCGCCGAACGTGTGGAAACGGATGGCGGGTTCGTGGTCCGGGAGCGCGCCGGTGATCTCGGTCATGGTCTCGGCGATGACCTCGTGGGTGACCCGCTCCACGTGGTCCAGGTCGCTGTCGTAGCCCACGCCCACCTGCACCAGGATCGTCAACTGCTGCTCGGGACGCGTGTAGTTGGTCATGTTGGTCTTCGCCAGCTGGCCGTTGGGGATGACCACCAGGTTGTTGGAGAGCTGCCGGACGGTGGTCTGGCGCCAGTTGATGTCCACCACGTAGCCCTCCTCGCCGCTGCTCAGCCGGATGTAGTCGCCCGGCTGGACGGTCTTGGAGGCGAGGATGTGGATGCCCGCGAAGAGGTTCGCCAGGGTGTCCTGGAGGGCGAGCGCGACCGCCAGACCGCCCACGCCCAGGGCGGTGAGCAGCGGCGCTATGGAGATGCCCAGCGTCTGCAGCACCACCAGGAAGCCGATCGCCAGGACCAGCACCCGGGTGATGTTCACGAAGATCGTGGCCGAACCGGCGACCCCGGAGCGGGACTGGGTGACCGACTGCACCAGCCCGGCGATCACCCGCGCCGCCGACACCGTCACCGCGAAGATGAGCACCACTTGGAGACACTGGTTCGTGTGGTGCTGGACCGTTCTGGTCAGCGGCAGCACCGCCGCCGCGGCGGCGGCCCCGGCCGTGATCGCCGCCCACGGGACCGCCGTGCGCAGCGCGTCCACGATGACGTCGTCACCGCTCCAGCGGGTCCGCTTGGCGTGCTTGGCCAGCCAGCGCAGCATCCCGCGGGACAGAAAGGCCAGCAACAGGCCCGCCGCGAGGGCGATCCCGGCCAGGACCAGGTCATCGACGGTGAGCGCTCGGTCCACCGGTTACCTCCCATTCGATCGTGCAACCGCTCATCCTGCCGTATCCGCACGGAGGTTCGTGCCAGCCGCATCCGGGTGCGCTTGTGCTGCCCCGGGCCCCTGCGGCAGGCTGTCGCGCAGTGATCGTCAGGGAGGCTCGATGACAGGTCCGGTGCTCGCCGTCGACCAGGGCACGTCCGGTACCAAGGCCCTGGTGATCTGCCCCGAACGGGGCGTCATCGGCACCGGATTCGTCGCCGTACAGCCCCGGCACCTGCCCGGCGGCCGGGTGGAGGCCGACCCCGTGGAGCTGTACGAGTCGGTGCTCGTGGCCGGGCGCCGGGCCCTCGCCGAGGCCGGTGAACCGGTGACCGCGCTCGGCCTGGCCAACCAGGGCGAGACCGTCCTCGCCTGGGACCCCGGCACCGGGCGTCCGCTCACCGACGCCCTCGTCCGGCAGGACCGCCGGGCCGAACCGATCTGCGCCGAACTCGCCGACCACGCCGAGGAGTTACGCGCCCTCACCGGCCTCCCGCTCGACCCCTGCTCCGCCGCGCCCAAGATGGCCTGGATCCGCCGGCACCTCACCACCGAGGGGGTCGTCACCACCACCGACGCCTGGCTGGTCCACCGGCTCACCGGCGCCTTCGTCACCGACGCCGCCACCGCGAGCCGCACCCACCTCCTCGACCTGGACCGGGTGGAGTGGTCCTCCCGCGCCCTCGACCTCTACGGGCTGTCCGCCGAACGCCTCCCCGAGATCGTCGACAACGCCCGACTCGTGGGCACGACGAAGGAGTTCGGGGGCAGGATTCCGCTCACCGGGCTCGCCGTCGACCAGCAGGCGGCCCTCCTCGCCGAGCGGATCACCGGGCCCGGCGGCGCCAAGTGCACCTACGGCACCGGGGCGTTCCTGCTCGCGCACACCGGTGACACGCCCCGGCGCAGCGGCTCGGGACTGGTCGGCTGCGTCGCCTGGCGCCTCGCCGGAGAGCCCGGCTACTGCCTGGACGGCCAGGTGTACACCGCCGCCTCCGCCGTGCGCTGGCTCACCGACCTCGGCGTGATCTCGGGCCCCGCCGACCTGGACCGGGTGGGCGGCGCCGTCCCCGACGCGGGCGGGGTGACCTTCGTCCCCGCGCTGGCCGGACTCGCCGCCCCCTGGTGGCGCGGCGAGGTGCGCGGCTCCCTCACCGGGCTCGGCCTCGACACCGGCCCCGGGCAGCTGGCGCGGGCCCTGTGCGAGGGCCTCGCGGCCCAGGTGACGGAGCTCGCCGAGGCCGCGGAGGCCGACCTCGGCACCCCGCTGACCGCCCTGCGCGTCGACGGCGGCCTGACCCGCTCGGCCCTGCTCATGCAGACCCAGGCCGACCTGCTCCAGCGCCCCGTCGAGGTGTCCACGCTGCCCGACGCCACCGCCCTCGGGGTGGGCGCGCTGGCCCACCTCGGCAGCGACCCGCTCGACTTCCTGCCCGACGGCGGCCCCTCGGCCGTCTACGAGCCGCGCATCTCCGCCGCCGAGGCCGCCGACCGCCTCGGCGTCTTCCGCGCCGCCGTCGCCGCCCTGCTGGACGGGCCGGTGACCGGAGCCGGCTCGGGCGCGCCCCGGTGACGGTCACCGCCGCGGAACCCCTGCCGACCGTCCCGTACGACGTGACGGTCGCCGACGCCGGAGCCGTCGGCAGCGCGCCCGCCCGCGAACTCGCCCGCCACCCGCACCTCGACGTCACCGACCGCCCTGGGGTCTTCGCCGTCGGCGGTCTGCGGCGGCCGGGACCGGACGTCCGGGCCGCCACCCGCGAGGGCGCCGCGGCGGCCGGGGCGGTGCCGGAGCGGCTGGTCAGTCGCCCGTGAAGGAGCCGTGCCGGCCCGCGCCCGCCGCGAACCGCGCCGCGCCCTCCAGGCCCTCCGCCAGCACGGCCATGCCGTGCCGGATCTCGGCGCCCAGTGCCGCCGGCTCGTCCAGCCCCTCCTGGTCCAGCACCGACGCCCGGTCGCTGCGCAGGCAGGCCTGCGGGAAGGCCGCGAGGGACGCGGCCAGTTCCTCGGCCGCCTCGCGGGAGCGGCCGGGCGGCACCAGCCGGTTGGCCAGGCCCATCTCGTACGCCTCGGGGGCCGGGACCGGGCGGCCGGTGAGGATGAGGTCCATCGCCCGGCCGGTGCCGATCAGCCGGGGCAGCCGTACGGTGCCGCCGTCGATCAGCGGCACGCCCCAGCGGCGGCAGAAGACGCCGAACACCGCGTCCTCCTCGGCGACCCGCAGATCGCACCACAGGGCCAGCTCCAGGCCCCCGGCCACGGCATGCCCGGCGATCGCCGCGATCACCGGCTTGGTCAGGCGCAGCCGGGTCGGACCCATCGGGCCGTCACCGTCCGCGGCGACCCGGTTGCCGTGCCCGGCGCCCATCGCCTTGAGGTCGGCGCCCGCGCAGAACGTGCCGCCCTCGCCCCACAGCACCGCCACCCGGGCCTCGTCGTCCGCCTCGAACTCCCGGAAGGCGGCGGCCAGTTCGGCCGCCGTCGGCCCGTCGACCGCATTGCGGACATCGGGCCGGGAGAGGACGACCGTCGTGACAGGACCCTGGCGTTCCAGGCGGACCGGCATGTGTTCTCCTCCGCGGCGAGCTCTCAGATGACCTTCAGTCGCACCAGCGCTCCCAGTGTCAGGGCTCCCGGAAGCAACGGCACCCACACGGTGATGATCCGGTACGCGAGGACGACGGCCGTGGCCACCGCCACCGGGCCGCCGGCCGCCACCAGCGCCACGATCAGCGCCGCCTCCACCGAACCCAGGCCGCCCGGCGTGGGGATCAGGGCGACGGCGACCGTGGCCGCCAGGTACGCGAGCGCCATGTGCGCGGGCGGCACGTCGAGGCCGAGCGCCCGGCCCACCGCCACCAGACCGCCCGCCTGGAGCGCGGGGAAGGCAAGCGAGCCGCCCCACAGCGCCAGCGCCCTGGACGGCCGCGTGTGCACCGAGCGGGCCTCGCCCAGGGCGCTGCGCACGAAGCGGAACACCGGCTCGCGCACCCGTCGTACGAGGAAGAGCGCGGCCAGCGCCACGGCCACCAGGACGCCGGCGACGGCCAGGACCGGTCCGACGTCGCCGTCGGGGAGCAGCCCGTCGAGCCGCAGGGCGTCCGGGAAGGCGACGAAGAACACGGCCATCAGGCCCACGCGGGCGATCGACTCGGCGAGCAGGTAGAGGGCCAGCGCGGCGGAGGAGGTGGCGAGCGGCACCCCGCACACGGTCATGAACCGCAGGTTGACCGCGCCCGAGCCGAGGCCCGTCGGCAGCAGGTGGTTGGCCGAGCCCGCCGCGAGCTGGGTGGCCAGCAGCCGCCAGCGGGGCAGTGGCTGGACGACCGCGCCCTGCCGGGTGAAGGCGGCGGCCACCCAGGTCAGGCAGGTGGCACCGCCGGCCGCCAGCAGCCAGGGCCAGGAGGCGTCGCGCAGGTGGGCGAAGCCCTCGACGAGGACCGGCCAGTGCTGCACCGCGATGACCGCGACCAGCACGAGCGGAATGAGCGTGAGGATGTGCCGCCAGGGGACACGGCGGGCGAGCCGGGGGAGACGGCTCTCACGGAAGCCGGGGATTCTTACCGCTGTCACACCGGGAGAGGTTTTCCGCGCCGCCCCAACTGCGGGTGGCGGAAGAGGAGACGCCGGATGACGACCGGGAAGCGGGTGAGGGGGGAGGTCCACCGGGAGGTCGGACCGGAGGCCCACCCGGGGCTTCACGGGGCCGGACGGGGCGTGCGGAGGGCTCATCGGGTCCTTCGTACGGGGCGACGGCGCGCGGACATTGACCTCAACGACGGTTGAGGTCCTACGTTCTCCCTCATGAGTATGGAGACCACCGCCTGGACGCAGCTGCACAGCGTGATGACCGCCCAGCAGGAGCGGCGCCCGTTCGACCGGGCCACGCTGCGCCGTATCGCCGCCTTCGCCCGCCCGCACCGGGGCGGCATAGTCCGTTTCGTCCTCCTCGGGGTGGTCACCGCCCTGCTCGCCGTCGCCACCCCGGTGCTGGCCGGCCATGTCGTCGACGCGATCGTGTCGGGGCACGACACCGGCACGGTCGTGCGGCTGTCGCTGTTGATCGCGCTGGTCGCGGTCGCGGAGGCGGCGCTCGGGGTGCTCGGGCGGCGGCTCTCGGCGACGCTCGGGGAGGGCCTCATCCTCGACCTGCGCACGGCTGTGTTCGATCATGTGCAGCGGATGCCCGTCGCGTTCTTCACACGTACCCGTACGGGAGCGCTGGTCAGCCGACTCAACAACGACGTGATCGGCGCCCAGCGGGCCTTCGCCAACACCCTCTCCGGCGTGGTCAGCAATCTGGTCACGCTGCTGCTCACGCTCGCCGTCATGCTCACCCTGTCCTGGCAGATCACCCTGCTCGCGCTGGTGCTGCTGCCGCTGTTCGTGGTGCCCGCCCGCCGGATGGGCGGCCGGATGGCCCGCATGCAGCGCGAGGCCGCCGCCCTCAACGCGGAGATGGGCACCCGCATGACCGAGCGGTTCTCCGCGCCCGGCGCCACCCTGATCAAGCTCTTCGGCCGCCCCGAGGAGGAGTCGGCGGAGTTCGCCGCGCGCGCCGCCCGGGTCCGGGACATCGGCGTGCGCACCGCCACCGCCCAGTCGGTGTTCATGACCGCCCTGACCCTGGTCTCCTCCCTCGCCCTCGCCCTGGTCTACGGCCTCGGCGGCTGGTTCGCGCTGCGCGGCACCCTGGAGCCGGGCGCGGTGGTCGCCCTCGCCCTGCTGCTGACCCGCCTCTACGCCCCGCTGACCTCCCTCGCCGGGGCCCGCGTCGAGGTGATGAGCGCACTGGTCAGCTTCGAGCGGGTCTTCGAGGTGCTCGACCTGAAGCCCCTGATCGAGGAGAAACCGGACGCCCGTGAGGTCCCGGAGGGCCCGGTCGCCGTCGAGTTCGAGGACGTCCGCTTCGCCTACCCGGCCGCCGACCAGGTCTCCCTCGCCTCCCTCGAAGAGGTCGCCGTCCTCGACTCACGCGGCGGCAGCGAGGTCCTGCACGGCGTCTCCTTCCGCGCCGAACCCGGCCGGACCGTCGCCCTCGTCGGCACCTCGGGCGCCGGCAAGTCCACCATCGCCCAGCTGCTGCCGCGCCTGTACGACGTCGACGCGGGCGCCGTCCGCATCGGCGGTGCCGACGTCCGTGACCTGACCGCCGGGTCCCTGCGCGCCACGCTCGGCATGGTCACCCAGGACGGCCACCTCTTCCACGACACCGTGCGCGCCAACCTGCTCCTGGCCCGGCCCGGCGCCACGGAGGAGGAGTTGTGGGAGGCCCTCGGCCGCGCCCGGCTCGGCGAGGTCGTACGGTCGCTGCCCGACGGTCTGGACACGGTGGTCGGCGAGCGCGGCTACCGGCTCTCCGGCGGCGAGCGCCAGCGCATGACCATCGCCCGGCTGCTGCTGGCCCGCCAGCGGGTGGTCATCCTCGACGAGGCCACCGCGCATCTCGACAACACGTCCGAGGCGGCGGTTCAGGAGGCGCTCGCGGAGGCGCTGGAGGGGCGGACGGCGGTGGTCATCGCCCACCGGCTGTCCACGGTGCGGTCCGCCGACCAGATCCTGGTGGTGGAGGGCGGGCGGATCGTGGAGCGCGGCACGCATGAGTCGCTGCTGGCGGCGGAGGGGCGGTATGCCGAGCTGTACCGGACGCAGTTCGCGGAGGTGCGGTCGGTTTGAGGGGGGCGCCGTAGGGGTGCGGGCCGTTCTCGGGTGCGCGTTCGCCGTGGCTGGTCGCGCCCGCGCGGCGGCAGCCGCCAATTGACACAGCCCCGCGCCCCTTTCGGGGCGCTCCACTTCGGGGGTAATTGGCGCGGGCCTCTTGACTGCACTGGTCCGGACCTTTAGCTTCACGCCTTAAATAAAGCCTCACGGATGTACGCAACGCCCAGTGACAACAAGGGCGTTGCGTACAGACCGTGTTGCATCCCCCCGCGTGAAAGGCCACCCCCCGCAATGGCCAGAACTCTCCCCACGGCTGTCTCCATAGCCGCGCTGACGCTCTCCGCAGGCCTGCTCACCGCGGCTCCGGCGCAGGCCGCCACCGGCACCGTCACCGGCCTCGCCGGCAAGTGCCTCGACGTCGCCGGCGCCAACTCCGCCGACGGCACCGCCGTTCAGCTCTACGACTGCAACGGCACCTCCGCCCAGCAGTGGACCCGCGGCGGCGACGGCACCCTCCGCGCGCTCGGCAAGTGTCTCGACGTGACCGGCAACTCGACCGCCGACGGCGCCAAGCTGCAGCTGTGGACGTGTTCCGGCGGCGCGAACCAGCAGTGGACCGTGTCGTCGGCGAACGACATCGTCAACCCGCAGGCGAACAAGTGCATGGACGTCACCGGCAACAGCTCCGCCAACGGCACCCGGATACAGATCTGGACCTGCGCGGGCACCGCCAACCAGAAGTGGACCGCCCCGGCGGCCGGCGGCACCACCACCCCGTCCTCGCCGATGGCCGTGGCGCCCTACCTCTACAACGGCTGGGGCGACCCGCCGAGCCCGACCACCATCACCAACGCGACCGGCGTGAAGTACTACACGCTCGCGTTCGTGCTCAGCAACGGCTACTGCAACCCGCAGTGGGACGGCAGCCGGGCGCTGACCGGCGGCGTCGACCAGAGCACCGTCAACACGGTGCGCGCCAACGGCGGTGACGTCATCCCGTCCTTCGGCGGCTACAGCGGCAACAAGCTGGAGAGCTCCTGCTCCAGCGCGGGCGAGCTGGCGGCGGCCTACCAGAAGGTCATCAACGCCTACGGCGGGCTCAAGGCGATCGACATCGACCTGGAGGCCGACGCGTACAGCAACGGGACCGTGCAGCAGCGGGTCGTGGACGCGCTGAAGACGGTGAAGGCCAACAACCCGGGCACGAAGGTGTACATCACCATCGGCACCGGCCAGAGCGGGCCCGACACCAGCCTGATCAACCGGGCGGCGAACTCCGGGCTGACCGTCGACGCCTGGGCCATCATGCCGTTCGACTTCGGCGGGGCCGGCCAGAACATGGGCAACCTCACCACCCAGGCGGCCGAGGGGCTGAAGAACGCGCTGAAGACCGCGTACGGCTACAGCGACGACACCGCCTACCGGGACATGGGCATCTCGTCCATGAACGGCATCACCGACAACAGCGAGACGGTGACCGTCAACGACTTCCGGACCATCCTCGCCTACGCCCAGCAGCACCACCTGGCCCGGCTCACCTTCTGGTCCGCCAACCGCGACCGGCCCTGCACCGGCGGCTCCGCCGACAGCTGCTCGGGCGTGAGCCAGTCCAACTGGGACTACACCCGCGTCTTCGCCGGCTACACCGGCTGACCCCCCACACCAAGGACTAGGAGACCCAGTGCCCCGCCTTTCCTGGCGCCGCAGACCGACGAGTGCCGCCGTGCTGGCCGTTCTCGGGGCCTCGCTGCTGACCGCCGCCCCGTCCGCGCACGCGGCGGCCACCGCCCTGCCCACCGGCCTCGCCACCCTCACCAACGCCGCCAGCGGCAAGTGCCTGGACGCCAGGGCCGCCGCCACCGCGAACGGCACCGCCGTCCAGCAGTACACCTGCAACGGCACCACCGCCCAGCAGTGGGGCCTGACCGCCACCAGCGACGGCTACGTCCGGATCGGCAACGGCAACAACACCAACCAGGTGGTCGACGTCACCGACGTCTCCACCGCCGACAACGCCCCGACCCAGCTCTGGGCCTACGGCGGCGGGGCCAACCAGCAGTGGCTGCCGGTCGACGAGGGCGGCGGCGCCTACCACTTCGTCAACCGCAACAGCGGCAAGTGCCTCGACGACCCGGCCGCCTCGACCGCGGACAGCGTGCAGCTGGTCCAGTACGCCTGCAACGGCACCGCGGCCCAGCGCTTCCAGGTGACCGCCGTGGCACCGCCGTCGTCCGGCAACCCCGACCTCGGCCCGAACGTGGTCGTCTTCGACCCGTCGATGCCGGCGTCGACCATCCAGAGCCGCCTCGACTCCATCTTCCAGCAGCAGGAGACGAACCAGTTCGGCTCCCAGCGCTACGCCGTGATGTTCAAGCCGGGCACCTACAGCGCCAACGTCAACGTCGGCTTCTACACCCAGGTCCTCGGTCTCGGCCTGACCCCGGACGCGGTCAACATCAACGGCGCGGTGCACGCCGAGGCCGACTGGTTCCAGGGCAACGCCACCCAGAACTTCTGGCGGGGCGCGGAGAACCTGTCCGTCACTCCGACCGGCGGCTCCGACCGCTGGGCGGTCTCGCAGGCCTCGGCCTACCGCCGGATGCACCTGCGCGGCAACCTCGCCCTGGACGACGGCGGCTGGTCCAGCGGCGGCCTGATCGCCGACAGCAAGATCGACGGCCAGGTCAACTCCGGCAGCCAGCAGCAGTGGCTGACCCGCAACTCGCAGCTCGGCAGCTGGACCGGCTCCAACTGGAACATGGTCTTCGTCGGCAGCACCGGTGTGCCGGGCACCACCTTCCCGAGCCCGCCGGACACCACGGTCGCGCAGAGCCCGGTCACCCGCGAGAAGCCGTTCCTGTACGTCGACGGCTCCGGCAACTACCAGGTGTTCGTCCCGTCCACCCGCTCCAACACCTCCGGCACCAGCTGGAGTTCGGGCACCGCGGCCGGTTCGTCGCTCTCGCTGGACAGCTTCTACGTCGTGAAGCCGGGCGCCACCGCGTCCCAGATCAACGCGGCCCTGGCGGCGGGCAAGAACCTCCTGGTCACCCCGGGTGTCTACCACCTCGACCAGACGCTCCAGGTCAACCGGGCCGACACCGTCGTCCTCGGCCTCGGCCTCGCCACCTTCGTCCCGGACAACGGCGTCACCGCCATGAAGGTCGCCGACGTCGACGGCGTCCAGATCGCGGGCCTGCTCTTCGACGCCGGCACCACCAACTCCTCGACCCTGGTGGAGGTCGGCCCGAGCGGCTCCTCGGCCTCGCACGCGGCGGACCCGACCGCCCTGCACGACGTGTACTTCCGGGTCGGCGGCGCGGGCGTCGGCAAGGCCACCACCAGCCTCGTCGTCAACAGCGACAACGTCATCGGCGACCACATGTGGATCTGGCGCGCCGACCACGGCAGCGGGGTCGGCTGGACCAGCAACACCGCGGACACCGGCCTGGTCGTCAACGGCGACGACGTCACCATGTACGGCCTGTTCGTCGAGCACTTCCAGAAGTACCAGACCCTCTGGAACGGCAACGGCGGCCGGACGTACTTCTACCAGAACGAGATGCCCTACGACCCGCCCAACCAGGCGGCCTGGATGAACGGCTCGACCCAGGGCTACGCGGCCTACAAGGTCGCCGACTCGGTCACCAGCCACCAGGTGTACGGCCTGGGCAGCTACTGCTACTTCAACGTCAACCCGGGCGTGGTCGCGGCGCACGCCGTCGAGGCGCCGAACACCTCGGGCGTCCGCTTCACCAGCCTGGTGACGGTCTCCCTCGGCGGCACCGGCACCATCAGCCATGTCGTCAACAACACGGGCGGACCGTCGAACTCGTCGAACAACGTAGCGAACCTGAAGTCGTACCCGTGACCTGAACGGCTGTGGGCCGGTACGGCGGACGTCCGCCGTAC
>NZ_JBEZLP010000038.1:0-102260 GCF_040652195.1 Streptomyces sp. NPDC048278 | reverse complement strand
TTGCGGGTACCGAAGTGGTACAGCAGCGCACCGAAGGGCTCCGGCCGCACCGAGACCTGCGGATGCAGATCCCAGGCACGGTCCAGGTCCATGACACGGTCGAGGTCCATGACACGGTCGAGGTCCACGGCGGTCATCCCGCGGCGCCTAGTAGACGCCGCACATGCCGTCGATCGAGACCTCCTCGATCAACTCGTCCGCCTCGATCAGCGAGTCTTCGGCCGGGGCCTTCCCGTCCTGGATCTCGCTGTCCGGAACGGGCTGCGTGACTGGCGATTCGTTCATGCGACTCTCCCTGAGCATCGCTCCCATCGGACATCCGGAGAATAATGACACCGGGTGCCGAAAGTGAAGACGCCGGAGGCACGAAGCTTCGAAGAGCACGCAGCGGACGCAGAGGACGCGGAGGACCATGAACGCACCGCACGGGTACTTGACGCCGCGTCACTCCTGGACGCGGGGCGGACACCGGTGACGCGGCCGGACGTCATAGTGGTCGGGGCCGGCGGCAGCGGCGCCGTGCTCGCGGCGCGGCTCAGCGAGGATCCCGGCCGCAGGGTGCTGCTGCTGGAGGCCGGCCCGGTACCCTCCGGTCCGGCCGCGTTCGCACCGGAGTTGCTGGACGCCCGGCTCGTGCCCGGCGCACAGCCCGGACACCCCGCCGTCCAGCCGTACGCCGTGCACCTCACTCCCCGGCACCCGTACACGGTCGTACGGGGACGCGTCCTCGGCGGCTCGACGACCGTCAACGGCGGGTACTTCGTCCGGGCCCGGCGGGAGGACTTCGACCGCTGGTCGGCCGCGGCCGGGCCGGTGTGGTCCTACGACCGGATGCTGCCGTTCCTCCGTGCCCTGGAGACCGACCTCGACGAGGGCGGCAGCGCGCTGCACGGGGATCGGGGGCCGGTGCGCGTGCGCCGTACCGGGCTCGGTCATCCCGCCACCGCGGCGTTCCGGGCGGCAGCCCGACGGCTGGGCCTCCCGGCCGAGCCGGACAAGAACGCCCAGGACCCGCCGGGTTTCGGCCCGATACCGTGCAACGTCGTGGACGGGGTCCGCCTCAACACGGGCATCGGCTACCTGTCGGCCGCGTCCGGACGCCCCAACCTCCGTGTGGAGGGCGACAGTACGGTCCTCAGGGTCGTCGTCGAGCGCGGTCGCGCGACCGGCGTGGTGGTCGAGCGGGACGGGCAGCGCGGCACGGTGTACGGCGGTGAAGTGGTGCTCTGCGCCGGGGCGTTGCGCTCACCGCACCTGCTGCACCTGTCGGGCATCGGACCGCGCCGCCTGCTGGAGTCGCTCGGCATTCCCGTCGTCAGCGACGTCCCGGCCGTCGGGGCGCGGTTCGGCGACCATCCGCAGGTGGTGCTGGAGTGGGCACCCCGGCGGCCCTTGCCGGCGCCCGTCGGCTCCTGGCTCGGCGGCGCGCTGCACCTCTCCTCGTCGGACGGGGCGCACCCGGGCGACCTGGAGATCCTCCAGTCCCTGGTCCCGGCGGCCGGTCTGACCGGCGGCCGGGCGTCCGTGCCCGGCGCGCCGCTCGCGTTCCTCGTCTCCGTCCAGACCCCGCGGCCGACGGGCCGGATGCGCACCCGTTCCGCCGACCCCGCGACGCCCCCGAGCTTCGACTACGGCTACCTGGCGACGGCGGCGGACCGGCGGCGGATGCGTGAAGTGGTCCGGATCACGGCCGAGTTGGTCGCCACGGCCGACTTCGCGGAGGTCTCCGCGGGACTCGCGGCGCCGGAGGCCGGGGTGCTGGGCGACGACCGACTGCTCGACGAGTGGGTCCTCGGGCACCTGGGCACGTCCCACCACACCTGCGGCACGGTCCCGATGGGCCCCGCCGGGGATGGCCGGGCCGCCGTCGACGGCTTCGGCGCGGTGCACGGTGTCGCCGGCCTGCGCGTCGCGGACACGTCCATCCTGCCGACGCCGCCGCTCAGGGGCCCGGCGGCCACCGCCGTCCTCATCGGCGAGGTCGTCGCCGACGCAGTGCGGCGCGGCCTGACCTGACCGGCGCCCTGCGGGGCCCTGCGGCAGGCGGCAGGCTAGCCGTGCAGGTCCCGGAACCCGTCCGCGAGTTGCCGCACGGCCAGGTCCAGCAGTCGGCCCAGGTCGGCGTCCTCGTCGGCCAGCCACTGCTCGTACGCGGTGACACACGCGGCCAGGGTGGTGCTGCCGACCAGCCGGGGCAGCAGGTCGGACGCGGGGCGGCCCAGCCGCCGGGCGGCGAACGCGGTGACGAGGGCCCGCCACGACGCGTACCGCACGGCCGAGTCCGCCTGGAGCGTCGGCACGCGCAGGATGAGGGTCATGCGCTGCCGGTGCCAGGGCACCATCTCCGGGTCGAACCGGTTGAACTCGACGACCGCCTCGCGCAGCGCGTCCATCATCGGCGTCTTGGGGTCGGCCACCGTGAGCAGGGCGCCGAGCCTGGTCAGCTGTTCCTCGAAGTCGCCCCACACGAGGTCGTTCTTGGAGGCGAAGTAGCGGAAGAAGGTGCGCCGCCCGATGCCCGCGGCCGCGGCGATGCCGTCGACCGTGGTGTCGTCGAAGCCATGCTCGGCGAACAGTTCGAAACCCAGCCGTTCGAGCGCGGCCCGCGAGGTGGCGCGCGGCCGGCCCGACGGCCGGGCGGGTCCCGTGCAGACCGCCGTGTCGCCCCGTGGCGGCTTCATCCGCGATCCTCTCCTTCGGGCCCCGACCAGCTGCCGACGGCAGGCGGCCGTGCGGCCGACGCCGTCGGCAGACATCCTCGCACCGCTCGCGGGGCGCGGTCCGCCGGGCCCGCACATCGGCCGGGCGGACAACAGACGGACGGGCAGGCGGGCGGGCGATGGCCCGGTACCTCGACCCGACTCCGGGGTCGCGCGGGAAAGGGGTCTCCCGAGGCCGGTCCCGAACCGGTCCCGGACCAGTCCCGAACCGGCCTCGGGAGTGCGTCAGCGGTCGCGGACGGCCGCGTAGACACCGCCGTCGACGAGGATGTCGACGCCGTTCAGGAAGCTCGCCCCGTCCGACAGCATGAAGGCGACGACATCGGCGACCTCTTCCGAGCTGCCGGTGCGGCCGAGCGGCGTCGCGTCGACGAGCTTCTGCATGGACGACTGCTTGGCCGCCTCCTGTCGGCCCTGCGGGGTGTCGATGATGCCCGGGGCCAGCGAGCACACGCGGGCGCCGACCGGGCCGAGACGTACGGCCTCCTTGCGGGCGAACCGGGCGACGCCGTGCTTGGCCCACGGGTAGGCCAGGGTGGACTGTTCGAGTTCCGGTCCGACGGCCTCGCGGATCCGGTCGAGGAAGTCCTCGCGCAGCGGCTCGTCCAGAATCGCGCCGATGGCCGGATCGGGGCTGTCGACGCGGGCGAGCAGGGGGGACATCGAGGAGAAGTAGACGTGCGCGGTGCCGTCGGTGGCGAGCGGGCGGAGCGCTTCGGCGAGCAGGGCCGTGCCGATGAGGTCGACCTCGAAGATGCGGCGCCAGTCGGCCATGGTGGGCGAGATGCCGGCCGCGTGGGCGACGGCGCGCAGTGTGCCGAGTTCGGCGACCCGTGCGGCGAGCCGGGCCAGGCCCTCGCGGTCGGTGACGTCGAGGCCGAACGCCTCGGCCCGGGTGCGTCCGGCCGGGTCGTCGAGGCTCTTCGCGACGGCCTCCGCGCCGTCCGCGTCCCGGTCGACGAGCAGCAGCACGTCCACCGTGCCGGCGAGCCGCCGCGCACAGGCCTCTCCCATGCCGCGTCCGGCTCCGGTGACTATTCCTACGGTCGTCATGTCCCGCTCCTTGGTGGCGTCGACGAGAAGGGTGAAAGGGAAAAGGGAAGGGTGAAAGGGGTGACTGGGGTGAACTCGGTGCCGTGGTGTCGGCACCGTGACGGATGTGCCCGGCGGGGACGATCCGGCCCCCGCGGGCGTGCGCCTACCGGGCCCAGGCCCGTTCCATCGCCGGCTGGGCGGCCCTGCTCACCAGCTCGACCCGGAAGCCCGTCTCGCCGGCGCTGCGCAGAAACGCGAAGAACAGGGCGCCGTCGGAGCCCTTGCGGGTCGCCTCGGTCACATAGCCCTGCCGTTCGAGCGCGGCGGCGTCGGCCGCCACGTCGTCGGACCAGTAGCCGAGGTGGTGGATGCCGGAGCCGCGCGTCGGCTCCCAGAAGGTCCCGGGCACCTTCCGGACGATCTCCAGCCGGGTCCCGGCGCCGGACGACCGGGCGTAGGCGCACCGGAAGTCGACGGCCGTCTCGCCGTCGGCCAGCCGGACGTCGACGGGCCCGCCCATGTCCTCGGACCAGTCGAACCCGAAGTGCTCCGAGAGCTGTTTCTTCGTGGCGTCGAAGTCCTCGGCGACGATGCCGATGTGGAACTGGTCCGCGGGCCTGAGGCTGCCGGTCATGGTGTCTCCTGGTGCATCGGGATCTGGCTCCGTACCCGCATGCAAACGGGACGGTCCGACACCTCCCGGACGACTTCCCGACAATTTCCGGACGTGACGGCCGTCACCCGCGCCGAGACCCACACTCCGGACCGGCGCTCGGGGCCGATCCCGAGGGCCCGCGGCTCAGTCGCGCGGGTGTCCCAGCCAGTAGCCGAAGCCGCGCCGGGTGTGGATCAGCGCGGGCTCGCCCCGGTCGACCTTGTGGCGCAGGCGGGAGACGAGCTTCTCGATGGCGTCGGTCGCCCGGAACTCGCCCCAGACGTACCTGCCGATCTGCTCCTTCGACAGCACGCGTCCGGCGTTGGCGAGCAGGTGGCGCAGCAGCCGGTACTCGGCGGGGCTCAGATCCAGCGGCCTGCTGCCGCGCCGGGCCTCGCAGGCGGTGTCGTCGAGGACGAGGTCGCCGTAGCCGAGCTCCCCCGGGCGGCCCTCCCGCTCGGCGCCGCGCAGCAGGAGCTGGGCCCGGGCCAGGACCTCGGTGGTGCGGACGGGCTTGGTGACGTAGTCCTCCCGGCCGCGGCCCAGCACGGGCAGGAGGGTGTACAGGTACTCGCAGGTGATCAGGTAGAGCAGCGGCGGGCGGTCCTCGGGCCCGATGCGGCGGCCCCGGGCGGCGACCTCTTTCAGGTCCGGCAGCGTGGCGTCCCACACGACCAGGTCGAAACGGCGGCGCGTGATCCGCTCGACGCCCTCGGCGCCGGTGCCCGCCACACCCGCGACGCGGTAGCCGGCCAGTTCCAGCGTGGTCGTCAGCAGATCGGTCTCGGCGGAGTCATGGCCGACGATCAGGACGTCCCGTCCGCCGCTGCGCGACGGTGGCGGCGACGGCCGCTCCTCGAGGTTCGCTCGCACGACAGGTCCCTCTCATGGTGACGCGGGCACACACCCTATCAGAAACTTGCGTGACTCAAGCAAAACATCTAGTTTCGTCCCATGTGGAAAACGGTGCGGCGTGCCGCGTGGGCCACGGTCCATCTCGTCCTGGCCGCCGCGATGGCCTTCGGCATGTGGATCTTCGTCACCGTCCTGCTGATCACCGCGATCGGCGCGCTGACGGTCGTCGGCGTCTGGCTGCTGCCCGAGACGGTGCTGCTGATACGGCGGATCGCGGGCGCCAAGCGGAGCCTGACCGCCACCTGGACCGGGGTGCGGATCCCCGAGGTGTACCGGCCGCTGACCGGGACGGTGCGCGAGCGGGTGGTCAAGGCCGTAAAGGATCCCGGCACCCGGACCGACGCGCGCTGGATGGTCGCGTACTGGTTCTACGGCGCGCTGCTCGCCCTCGCCGTGCCGCTGTGGCCGGTGGGGCTGGTCGTCGACGGGGTGTGGTGCGGGCTGCTGCGCCGCGAGGCGGTCGTGCTGCCGCTGATCGTGCGGCTCGCGGACCTGGAGGCCGACTGGTCGACCGCGCTGCTCAAGCCCTCCCCGCAGGCACAGCTGACCGCCCGGGTCGAGGAACTGGCCGCGACCCGCGCCGACGCCATCGCCGCGCACGAGGCGGAGCTGCGCCGGATCGAGCGGGACCTGCACGACGGGGCGCAGGCCCAGCTGGTGGCGCTGTCCATGCGCATCGGGCTGGCCCGGCGCGCCTACGGCGGTGATCCGGAGACCGGCCGGCGGCTCCTCGACGAGGCCCAGGAACAGGCCGAGAAGGCGCTCACGGAGCTGCGGCAGGTCGTGCGCGGCATCCATCCGCCGATCCTGAGCGACCGCGGCCTGGCCGGCGCCGTGCGGGCGCTGGCGGCGGGCAGCGGCCTCGACGTGGCGGTGGACGACGGCGGCCTGGACCAGGGGGTGCGGGCGCCCGCGGCGGTGGAGGCGGCGGCCTACTTCGCGGTGGCCGAGTCGCTGACCAACGTCGCCAAGTACAGCGGGGTCTCCCGTGCCGAGGTGCGGCTCGTCCGGGTCCGCCGCGGCCTGCGGGTGCGGGTCCGTGACGAGGGGTGCGGCGGAGCCGACGAGACCGGCGGCTCGGGGCTGCTCGGTATGCGGCGGCGGGTCGCCGCGCTCGACGGAACCATGGAAGTGTCCAGCCCGGTCGGAGGACCGACCGTGATCGAAGTGGAGTTGCCGTGCGTGTGGTGATCGCCGAGGACAACGCCCTCCTGCGGGAGGGCCTGGTCCTGCTGCTGACCTCGGCCGGGCATGAGGTGATGGCCGTCGCCGGGAGCGGGCCCGAGATCATGCCCGCGCTCCTGGAGCACCGCCCGGACGTGGCCGTGCTCGACGTGCGGATGCCCCCGGGCTTCCGCGACGAGGGGCTGCGGGCGGCACTGGAGGCCAGGGAGCGGATCCCCGGGCTGCCGGTGCTGGTGCTCTCGCAGTACGTCGAGGAGTCGTACGCCAGTGAGCTGCTGGGCGGCGGGACCAGCGGCATCGGGTATCTGCTCAAGGACCGGGTCGGGCGGGTCGACGAGTTCCTCGACGCGCTGGAGCGGGTGGCCGGCGGCGGTACCGCGCTGGACCCCGAGGTCGTCACCGAGCTCCTCACCCGCCGCAAGGACTCGCCGCTGGACTCGCTCACGCCCCGCGAGCGCGAGGTGCTGGGGCTGATGGCCGAGGGCCACGACAACGCGACCATCGCGAGGACCCTCGTCGTCACCGAGCGCGCGGTCCACAAGCACATCGGCAACGTCTTCCTCAAGCTCAACCTGCCGCCGAGCGACAGCGGCCACCGGCGGGTGCTGGCCGTCCTCGCCTATCTGGCCCACATGCCGCAGGCCTGAGCGGGACGCGACAGCGGGAGGGGCCGCCCCAGCCGGGGCGGCCCCTCCCGTGTTCTCAGCGGGCCGCGGCGGGCTCCGTCTCGCTCGGTTCGGCCGGGACGCCCGAAGCGGACTCGGCGGCCGGGGCGGACCCGGCGGCCGGGGCCGGCACCTTGCGGCTCAGCCTCTCGCCCTCGACGTCGATGTCCGGCAGCACCCGGGCCAGCCACTTCGGCAGGTACCAGGCCTTGTGGCCAAGCAGGGCGAGGATGGCCGGCACGATGGCCATCCGGACGACGAAGGCGTCGAAGAGGACCGCGATGGCGAGCCCGAAACCGATCATCTTGATCATCGACTCACCGGCGCCGATGAACCCGGAGAACACCGCCGTCATGATCAGCGCGGCGGCCACCACCACCCGGGCACTGTGCCGGAAGCCGGAGACGACCGCCTGCTTGGGTGCCTCGCCGTGCACGTACGCCTCCCGCATCCGGGAGACCAGGAACACCTCGTAGTCCATGGCCAGTCCGAAGACGATGCCCACCAGGAAGATCGGCATCATGCTCATGATCGGACCGGTGGATTCCACTCCCAGCAGCGAGGCGCCGTGTCCCTGCTGGAAGACCGCGACGACGGCGCCGAGAGCCGCGAGGACGGAGAGCAGGAACCCGAAGGCGGCCTTGAGCGGCACCAGCAGCGAGCGGAAGACCAGCAGCAGGAGCACGACCGCCAGGCCGACCACCACGGCGAGGTACGGGACCAGCGAGTCCTGCACCTTCTGCGCGACGTCGATGTCCAGCGCGGTCTTGCCGGTCACCTCGTAGGACACCCCCGCGTCCCGTTCGATGCCGGAGCGTTCCCCGCGGATGGTCCTGACCAGGTCCTTGGTCTTC
Source organism: Streptomyces sp. NPDC048278 (assembly GCF_040652195.1). Classification (NCBI taxonomy): domain Bacteria; kingdom Bacillati; phylum Actinomycetota; class Actinomycetes; order Kitasatosporales; family Streptomycetaceae; genus Streptomyces; species Streptomyces sp. NPDC048278. Next base: position 94,231 of record NZ_JBEZLP010000038.1, on the reverse strand, counting down.
TCGTCGGTCGGGCTGGTGGCCGGGGTGGCGGCGAAGACCGCGGTGTCCCCCGCCTTGTTGAAGCGGGCCGGTGACACGGAGACGACGCCGTCGGTGGCGCCGATGTCCTTCGCGACCTTCGCCACGGCCGACTTGGCGTCGTCGGCCCCCTTCGCGTCGACGACGATGGTCAGGGGCCCGTTGAAGCCGGGGCCGAAGCCGTCGGCGAGCGCGTCGTAGGCGCGCCGCTCGGTGGTGGAGGTGGGCTTGGCCTCGTCGCCGGGCATGCCGAGCTGGAGGTCGAGGACGGGGATGGCGACCGCGCCGAGTCCGACCACGCCGAGCAGCAGCACGGGCAGGGGCAGCCGTACGACGACCTTGGCCCACCGCGAGCCGCCGTTCTCGGTCTTCAGCTGCTTCCTGCGGTGGCGCCGGGAGTTGCGGCGGGCGCCGCGCGAGAGCACCGCGTTCGGCCAGAAACCGAGGATCGCCGGGACCAGGGTCAGGCAGATCAGCACCGAGACGAGCACCGCGCCGGCGGCGGCCAGGCCCATCTTGGTGAGCATCGGGATGCCGACCACCGAGAGCCCGGCCAGCGCGATGACGACGGTGAGGCCGGCGAACACGACCGCGGAGCCCGCCGTGCCGGCCGCCAGGCCGACCGCCTCCCGGGGTGCGTGGCCCTTGGCGCGCTCCTCGCGGTAGCGGGAGACGACGAACAGGGCGTAGTCGATGCCGCAGGCCAGGCCGAGCATGGTGGCGAGGGTGCCGGTGTTCTCCGACAGGCCGAAGGTCTCGGACAGGGCCATGATGCCGGTCATGCTGGCGGCGACGCCGATGATCGCGGCGATCAGGGGCAGACCGGCGGCGGCCAGCGAGCCGAACGTGACCAGCAGGACGAGGGCGGCGACCGCGATGCCGATCGCCTCGGCGCTGCCGCCCGCCGCGGGCTGCGTCGCGAGCGCGTCGCCGCCGACCTCGACCGTCAGACCCGCGTCCCTGGCCTGGTCGACGGCGCGTTCCAGGTGCTGCTTGCTCGCGTCGGTGAGGTCGTCGGCCTTCGCCGTGAAGGAGACGGTCGCGTACGCGGTCCTGCCGTCCTCGCTGACCGCCTTCGCCTGGAAGGGATCCACGGCGGTGGCGACCTGGGAGCCGGCGGCGGCCTCGTCGACGAGCTTCTCGACGGCCTTCTTGTGGGCGGTCGCGGTGACCTTCTCACCGCTCGGGGCGATGAAGACGATCCTGGCGCTCGCGCCGTCGGCCGCGGTCCCCGGGAAGCGCTGTTCCAGCAGGTCGAACGCCTTCTGGGACTCGATCCCGGGCATCGTGAAGCCCTCGTCGGCGGCCGTGGGCGCCTTGGCGGCGGCGAATCCCACGGCGCCCAGGACGGCGACCCACAGGACGGTGACGAACCATCGCCAGCGGAAGGCCGCACGGCCCAGGTGGTAAAGGACAGTTGCCATGACGGAGGAGCCTCCACGACGGGAATTCGGAACGTTCGAAACGGGCGAGGGGAGCGGGTACCGGCCCCGGTCCGGCCCGGTCGGGCCGGGGCGGGGACACGTCCGGCGCTCCGTGTCCCACTCTTTCGCGGGGCGCCGCGGCCGACGAGGGAGCTCCCTCCCGGACCTGTGGTGTAGCCCGCTCCACCATGTCGCCGGGACCCGCACGGCAAGGGCCCGGATCCGGGGATCGGATCCGGGCCCTGGAGGGGCGGGGGGTCGTGACCTACCAGCCGGTGGCCGAGGTTCCGGTCGACTCGTCCTGGGCCCGGTCGCCTTCGGACCTGCGGCGGCCCGACACCAGACCGCCCGCCGCGCCCAGGGCCACCAGGCCCATGCCGGCGGCGGTGGCGATGCCCTTCGCGCCGTCCATGGCGAAGTACGCGACCGCGGCCACACCACCGTTGAAGAGGAACAGGAACCACAGCACCGGCCGGGTCGACAGGAACGCCTTGATCCTCGGCTTCTTCGCGATGCGGGTACCAGTCAGCAGCGAGACGGCGATACCGGCGAGGGTCGCCGCGTTCTTCGCGGTGCCGTCGAGAACCGCGCCCGCGCCGCCCATCGCGGCGGCCAGGCCCGCCACGAAGAAGGACCAGAGCAGCAGATCGGCGAAGAACGACTTGACGGTGGCGAGCGGCGACTTGGCGGCCATCGGGCATTCCTTAGGACGAGGGGCGAGGGGCTGGACCGCCCCGGGGATCTCTGCAGACCACGATCCCGTCGCCCCGGCCCGGCCACGAGGGAGCGCACTCCCGGACCCGTGGTGTAGCCCGCTACACCGGCCGCGGCCCCCGGCGTCCGCCGGTGCCCATGCTCACGGGGTCAGCGGTCGGACCGTGTCCGGGAGCACCACCACGCGCGTGTCCCCGGACCGACACGCACCGCACGGCCCGACAGCCGGATGCCGACCGGCGGCTCGTGGGAGCCAGGCAGGTACGACGACGGCTCGGGCAGCGGCACCGGTTCGAGCCGTCCTGTGGTGGCGGGGCCGGCGCGCAGGGCCGATCGGCCCCGGATGCGGGACCAACGGCACCTGCGCCGGGGCGTCGCCCGGGAGAGAGTCGACCCAGGAGCGGCACCGGTCCCCCGCGGTGTCGCTCCGCCGCTGCCGACGGATCGCCGCAGCGGAGAGCGAGCACAGGCGCCGCGCCCGGCCGAACACAACGGCGGGCCCACCTGCTGCCCGCCTGTGCCCGACCGTTCGGCGAGCCTTCGGGCGGCAGCCGGGCGGCTGGGCGGGTCACACCCACTCGGGTACGACGGCGACCGGGCAGGCGGAGTGGTGCAGGGCGCCGTGGGCGGTCCGGCCGAGCCGGAGGCCGCGGTGCCCTGGCTTGCGCAGGGCGCCCACGACCAGCAGATCGGCGTCGTGGGAGGCGGCCGGCAGCACCTCCCGGGCGTGGCCCTCGACGGTCCGCGGCTGCAGCGACACGCCCTCGGGGGCCGCATGGAGCGCCTCCTGGAGTCGCCGGTCGGCCTGCTGCTCGTACAGCCGGGCGGAGTCCGCCGGAAGGTGGTCGGCGAAGTCGTGCGCCGGGCAGTGCCAGGCGCGTACGGCCGCCACCTCGGCCCCTCGCAGTTCCGCCTCGCCCAGCGCGAAGCGCACCGCATCCTGCCGGTCCCCGACGCCCAGGAGGATCCGGCCGCGCCGGCCCGCGCCGCCCCGGTCGTCCTGGCCGGCGCGGAGCACGATCACCGGGCAGTGCGCGTGCGCGGCGACGGTGAGGCAGACGGAGCCGAGCAGCGCCTCGGCGAGGCCGGTGCGGCCACGGCTGCCCAGCACCAGAAGGCCGGCGCTGCGGCTCTCCCGGACCAGCGCGTACCCGGGTTCCTCGGGCAGCACCTCGGTGCACACCTTCACGTCCGGCTGCCGGTGCCGGGCACGCTGCGCGGCGACGTCGACGATGTCCTCGGCCATCACCTGGTCGGAGGGCCTGTCGAGATCGTCCGCGAGCGCGACGCCCTCGTAGCGCTCCCAGAGGCAGGCGTGGACCAGACGCAGCGGTACCCGGCGCAGCGCGGCCTCGTCGGCCGCCCAGTCCACGGCCCGCAGGCTGGGCTCGGAGCCGTCGACGCCGACGACGAGGGGCAGGTCCACGGCGGTCACCGCCCCGCGCCGAGGTCGGACAGGATCCGGACCGCTACCCGGCCGTGCCGGACCTCGCCGCCGGGCCGGTCCTCGATGGCCGGGGGATCGCCGGGGCCGCGCAACCGCGCCTCGCGGGCAGCCCATGCGGTGGCGGCCCGGCTCCCGGGTGCGCCGTCGAGGCCTGCGGTGACGGTACGGAGCATGCTCTCCACCTCCTGGGGAGCGGGATCCTCGGGCGGACGGTTCTGGTGCCGGAGTCGGGACCGGTTCCAGCGTCGCGTCCGGGGCGGTCGGGGGGCAGGGGCCAGGGGGCCCGGACGGGGGCCGTTGGTCCCGGAGGAGGGGCCGCGCCGTGCCCGGCGGCCGTCGGTCACCCCGGGGCCGGTGCGGGTGTCCCGTCGCCGCTGCACGCCGGTCCCGACCCCGGACGTGCGGTGGGCAACGAGTGCGCCGCAGTGGACAGGTTCGGGCGGTCGCGGCCACTAAACGACTTCTCCCTGCCCCGGCGCGCCGGAAGCGCTGAGATAACCGCATCCATCGGTGGGAAATCGGCGGGAAAGGGGTGGGGCGGACATGGCCGGGTCCCTCAGAAGCGAGCGTTCGCGCGTGGTCGGCACGGCGGAGGTGGCGGCGGCCCTCTGCCGGTGCGGCGGCGCGCCGGCATCCGGCCAGGGGTCCGGGGCCGCGGAGGAACGCTTCCGCGGCCTGCTGGAGGCCGCGCCGGACGCGATGGTCATCGTCGACGGCCAGGGCATCATCAAGCTGGTCAACGCGCAGACCGAGGCTCTCTTCGGCTACCGGCGCGAGGAACTCCTCGGCCACCCGGTCGAGTTGCTGATGCCGCACCGCTTCCGCACCCAGCACAACCTGCACCGGGGCGGCTACTCGGCGAACCGGCAGGTCCGTCCGATGGGCGCCGGACTGGAACTGCACGGACTGCGCAAGGACGGCACCGAGTTCCCGGTGGAGATCAGCCTCAGCCCGATGGAGACCGCGGACGGGCTGCTGGTGTCGGCCGCCGTGCGCGACGTCAGCGACCGCAAGGCCGCCGAGGCCCGTATCAACGAGCTCGCCGCCCTCGTCGAGTCCTCCCAGGACGCCATCCTCGCCAAGACCCTCGACGGGTACATCACCTACTGGAACGCGGCGGCGCAGGACCTCTACGGCTACACCGCCGAGGAGGCCATCGGCCGGCACGTGTCCATGCTCGCCCCGCCCGAACTCCGCACGGAGGTCAGCGCGTTGCTGACCCGGCTGCGCCAGGGCGAGAAGGTCGAGCACTTCGAGACGCTGCGCGTCACCCGTTCCGGGGCGCTGCTCGACGTGGACGTGACCCTGTGGCCGACGCGGGACACCCGCGGCCGGGTCGTCGGCGCCTGCGCCATCGTCCGGGACATCAGCGACCGCAAGCGCGCCGAGGCCGAACTGACCGCCCTGTACGAGCAGCAGCGGCACATCGCGCTGACGTTGCAGCGCAGCCTGATGGGCACCCCGCCCGCGCTCCCCGGTCTGGCCACCGCGAGCCGGTACCGGCCCGCCACCCAGGGCGCCGGGGTGGGCGGCGACTGGTTCGACCTGATACCGCTGGGCGCCGACCGGGTGGGCGTGCTGATCGGTGACGTGATGGGCCGCGGGCTGGAGGCCGCCGCGGTCATGGGCCAGTTGCGCTCGGCGGCGCACGCGCTGGCGAAGACGGGGATGGAGCCGCGGCTGCTGATGCAGGCGCTGGACTCCTGCGTGGCCGACCTCGACGTCCCCGACCAGCTCGTGACCTGCTGCTACCTGGTCATCGCCCCCGACTCCGGGACCGTGACCGTCTGCTCGGCCGGTCATCTGCCGACGCTCGTCGCCGGCGCGGAGGACGGCGCGGTCGGCATCCTGGACTCGCCCGTCAACGCCCCGCTCGGGGTGGGCGGCGTCCTCTACGAGCAGTCCCGTACGGCCGTCCCGCCCGGGGCGACCCTGGTGCTCTACACGGACGGCCTGATCGAGACGCCGGGCAGCGACATCGAGGAACGGATCGCCGAACTCACCGTCGTCCTGGAGAAGTTCTTCGCCGGCACACCGTGCCTGGAGACCGCCGCCGACCATGTGCTGGCGAGTCTGCTGCCCGACGCCGAGAGCCACAACGACGACGTCACCCTGCTGCTCGCGCAGCTCCCGGCCGCGCCGCTGGCGGCCCTGACCACCGATCTGGCGGCCTGCCCCTCCTCGGTGCCGGCGGGGCGGGCGTTCCTGCACCAGGCGCTCACCGCCTGGGACTGTGCGGCGGGCGCGGACGACGCGCTCCTGCTGCTGTCGGAGACCCTGACCAACGCCGTCCAGCACGGCGAAGGTCCCATCGGTCTGCATCTGCACCGCACGGCCACCGACCTCACCGTGGAGATCAGCGACCGCAGCCCGCAACTGCCCCGGCCGCGCCGGGCCGCCGAGGACGAGGAGTCCGGCCGGGGTCTGCTGCTCGTCCGTACGCTCGCCGACAGCTGGGGAGTACGGCCCACGGACGAGGGCAAGACCACCTGGTTCACCCTCCGGCTCTGAGCGCCGTCCGGCCCGCCCCCGGGACCGGACGGTGACGGGCGCGGGCGCATCCGATGGTCCGCGTCCGGGCCTGCCGGGACGCGGAGAACATCGAGGACGCCCGGGAGAACGTCCCGGCTAGGTCAACTCCCGCTGGGATGTCAAGTGTTGACATGCCCTCGACGCGTGACTGATGATCACAGCTAAGTCACGGAGCCCCCTCAGAACCTCCGCACAGCTGACGCCTCAGCGTGCGCAGCTGCACCGCGCGTATCCCCCGTCGGTCCTCCCCCACCCGCCGATATCCACGCATCCCGTTCCCCCCATCCCCTTTCCCCTTACGGCACTTCGCGCGATGCCGTCGTCCGCCGCGCCCCCGTTCCGTTGTTCCGTCCCCGGTCCCGTCCCCCGACAGGAAGGCCAGGCCTTGCCGGTGCAGAACACTCCCCGCCCCACCCCCACCGACCCGGCCCACCGGATCAGGCCTGCCTCGTTCGCCCAGCAGCGGCTGTGGTTCCTGGCCCAGCTCCCGGGCGGGAGCACCGCCTACAACGAGACCCTCGCCTTCCTTCTCACCGGCCCGCTCGACCGTGACATCCTGGCCGCCGCCTTCGACGCGCTGACCGACCGGCACGAGACCCTGCGGACCCGGCTGGTGGCGGAGGCGGGCGGAGTGTGCCAGCACATCGACCCGCCGGGCTCGGGTGCACCCCTGGAGGTCGAGGACCTCGGCGCCGCGGCCGACCCCGAAGGGCGCGTGGCCGCGGGTCAACGGGAAGAGGCGGCACGGGAGTTCGACCTGGCGGCCGGTCCGCTCTGGCGGGGCCGGCTGCTCGCCCTCGGCACCGCACGCCACGTACTCCTGCTGACGTTCCATCACAGCATCTACGACGGCGCGTCGATGAACGTGATGATGAGGGAAGTCGCGGTCCTCTACGAGGCGTTGGCGGCGGGCGTGCCGGACGGGCTGCCGGAGCCGCGGCTCCAGTACGCGGACTACGCGGACGCCCAGCGGGAGTCCGTGCTCGGCGGTGCCCTCGCCGCTCAGGAGGCCTACTGGAAGGACGCGTTGACCGACGCCCCGCCCGTCCTCGAACTGCCGCTGCCGGGATCCCGGCCCGCCGAGCAGGGCTACGACGGCGGTCGCGTCGCATTCGAGCTGGACGCGGAGGTCACGGCCGCCCTGCGCGGCCTGGCCCGGGAACACGGGGCCACCCTGTTCGTGGCGGTGCTGACCGGCTGGGCCGTCCTGCTGTCCCGGCTCTCCGGGCAGCAGGACATCGTTGTCGGCAGCCCGGTCGCCGGCCGCCGCGGCCCCGGGACCGCCGGGCTCATCGGCTTCCTCGTCAACTCGCTCCCGCTCCGCGTCGACCTGTCCGGATCGCCGACCGCCACCGAGGCCCTGGCCCGGACCCGGGCGGTGGTCCGCGGCGCCCTGGCCCACCAGGACCTGCCGTTCGAGCGGATCGTCGAGGTGGTCAACCCGCCCCGCAGCGCGGCCCACACCCCGTTGTTCCAGACCATGCTGGCCTGGGTGCCCGACCGGCACGACCTGCTGAAGCTGCCCGGGGTCGAGGCCGCGCCGCTGCCGATCGCCCACGCCCCGGCCAAGTTCGACCTCGCCCTGTCGGCGACCGAGTCGGAGGGCCGCGTCACCGGGCACCTCGACTACGCGACGGCGCTGCTGGACGCCGCCACGGCCGAACGCTGGGCCGGACACCTCCGCCGTCTGCTCACCGACATGGCCCGGCATCCGCACCGCGCCGTCGACACCCTGGAGCTGATGGACCCGCGTGAGCGGCTTGAGCTGATCGGCGCGGGCGACGCCACGCAGGAGCCGGACGAACCCGGCGCCCCCGCCGACGCGACCGCGACCGCCCTGCGCACGGCATCCGGCCTCACCGCCCTCTTCGAGGCCCGGGCCCGCGCGCACCCGGCCGCCCCCGCCGTGACGGACCGCGAGCGCACCCTGGACTACGCGACGCTCGACCGGCGTGCCAACCGGCTCGCGCACGCCCTCGTCGCCCGTGCCGTCCGCCCGGGCGACGTCGTCGGACTGCACGCGCGCCGCACCGGCGACCTGGCGGTCGGCGTCCTCGGCATCCTCAAGGCGGGTGCCGCCTACCTCCCGCTGGACCCGGGGCAGCCCCGGGAACGGCTGGCCGCCATGGTCGAGGACGCCGCGTGCCCCGTGGTCCTCAGCGACCACCGCGATGCGGACCGCCCGCCGGACTGGCTCGACCTCGACACGGTCGAGGCCGAGGGAACAGCCGGGGGAACGGCCGAGGAGACAGCCGACGGGACGGGCGAGGTGACGGCCGACGCGACGGCCGGGGAGACGGCCGGGAGAACGGCCGAGGAGACGGCCGGGGTGACGGATGGGGTGACGGCCGGGGGAACACCCGGAAGGACGGCCGAGACCTCGCCGGGCGTCGACGGGCCGCCGGCCGGGATCCCGCGGACTCCGGACCAGCTCGCGTACGTGATCTTCACTTCGGGGTCCACGGGGCGGCCCAAGGGCGTCGCCGTCGAGCACCGCAGCGTCCTCAACCTCTTCTCGGTCTGGCACGACCGGATGGGCACCGCGCCCGGCGAGGCGGGTTCGGCCTGGTCCAGCATCGGCTTCGACGCCTCGGTCCACGAACTCCTGCTGCCCCTCACCACCGGCGGTGTCCTGCACATCGTCCCCGAGGAACTCCGCGGCGACCCGGAGGAGTTCTTCGCCTGGCTGGGTGCGCACGGGATCGTGCAGGCCTTTCTGCCGCCCGCCTACGTCAGGTGGGCCGACGAGGACCCGGACCGGCGGCTGCGCGGTCTGCGCCTGCGCAGGCTGCTGACCGGGGTCGAGTCGCTGACCGAGGCCGCCCTGCACCGCATGGCCGAACGCCTGCCCGGCCTGCGGGTCTGCTTCGGCTACGGCCCCACCGAGGCAACCCTCTACAGCACCGCCCACTACGAGCCCCGCCCGCTGGACCGCCCGTGCCCCATCGGCCGCCCGCTGCCCGGCACCCGCTGCTACGTCCTGGACGCCCGGATGCAGCCGGTGCCGCCCGGTGTCGTAGGCGAGATCCACCTCGGCGGGGCGGGCCTCGCCCGGGGCTACCTGGGCCGCCCCGACCTCACCGAGGAACGCTTCCTGCCGGACCCGTTCGTGCCCGGCGCCCGCGTCTACCGCACCGGCGACCTGGCCCGCTGGGGCGACGACGGCCTGCTCCACTACGCGGGCCGCGCCGACGACCAGGTGAAGCTGCGCGGCTTCCGCATCGAACCGGGCGAGATAGCGGCGGCGCTGACGCGGCTGCCCGGCGTCCGCGAGGCCGTCGTCCTCGCCGACCGGGACCCGGCGGGCCGGTCCCGGCTGGTGGCCGCCGTCGGCCGGGGCGACACCCCGGCCCGCGCCGGCGCCGACTGGCGCACCGCGCTCGCCCGCAGCCTGCCGGACTACATGGTCCCCGCCGTCGTCCTCGACCTGGAGTCCCTGCCGCTGGGCCGCAGCGGCAAACTCGACCGCGCCGCCCTGCTGCGCCTCGTCCACGAGCAGACGAACGACCAGGTCAACACCGCGAGCCCGCGCGACCACGTGGAACACGCCCTGTACCGGATATGGCAGGGCGTGCTGCTCCACCCCTCGATCGGCGTCGGCGACAACTTCTTCGACGTCGGCGGCACCTCGCTGTCCGCCATCAAGATGGCCCACGAGGTCACCGAGGCCTTCGGCCGCCGGCTGCCGGTCGCCGAGGTCATGGTGCGGCCGACGATCGAGTCCCTGGCGGCGCTGCTGCGCGAGGACGGCGCGGACCGCGCGCCGGGCAGCCTGATCGAGTTCCGCCGGGGCACCGGCCCCCGGGTGGTCTGCGTCCACCCGGCCGGCGGCACCGCCTTCTGCTACCTGCCCCTCGCCGCCCACCTGCCCGCGCACACCGGCCTGTACGGCATCCAGTCCCCCGGCGTGAACCCGGGCGAGGAGATGCTGCCCAGCGTGGAGGCCATGGCCGAGGCCTATCTGCGCCTCCTCGAACCCCTCGGCGCGGGTCCGCTCGTCCTGACCGGGCTCTCCTACGGCGGACTCGTCGCCCACGAGATGGGCCGCCGGCTCGGCGCCGCCGGACGCAGCGACGTGAGCGTGGTCCTGCTCGACACGCAGGCGACGGACGACACCGAGGCCCGCGCGGCGATCACCGCCGTCGACGCGGCGGAGTTCCGGGACAAACTCGTACGGTTCAACGGGATGTACCCCGGCATCGACGACGCCCAGGTCGACCGGTACTTCCGGATCTACAACCACAACCGGCTCACCGCCCGCACACACCTCCCGGCCCCCTCCCCGACCCGGCTGGTCCTCGCCGAGGCGGTGGCGGAAGGCGCTGACACCGCCTTCCACGCGGAGGTCCGGGCGTTCTGGCGGCGTCGTGCGCTGGGCGGGTTCCGGGTCGAGACGATGGCCTGCGACCACTGGGAGATCCTGGAGGGCGCCGAGACCGCCCGGGTCGCCGCGCTGCTCGCCGCCGAACTCGCCCGTCACGAGGGGCGGTCCGCACCCGCGACGCGCTCCGTCGCCGTACCGGCGGGAGAATCGCGATGACCGACCGCACCCCGCCTTCCGAACCGACCGAGACCGAGCCGGCCCGGACCGGACCCGCCGAGACCGAGCCGGCCGAGACCGGACCCGCGAAGACCGGGCTCGCCGAAGCCGTGCTCGCGCAGGGCCGCCGCACGCCCTCGGCCGTGGCCGTCGAGGACGGTGACCGGCTGCTCGCCTACGCGGAACTCGACCTGCTCAGCGGCCGGGTCGCCGCGCGGCTGCGAGAACGGGGCGTGGCCGCCGGGCAGTCCGTCGCCGTCTGCCTGCCCCGCTCCTGGCAACTGGTCTGCGTCATGCTCGGCATCCGCCGCGCGGGGGCCACCGTCGTCCCCCTCGACCGGCTCAGTCCGCCCGACCGGCAGCGGCACATCCTCGACGACTCCGGCGCCGTCGTGGTCGTCCACGACGGTACGACCGGGCACGCCCACGGGATCGACGCCGACCTGCTCCTCGGCCCGACCGCGCCCCCGAACACCACGGTCACCGCCGCCGCGCCCGCCACCGCGCCGCCCACGACCGTACCCGCCGGGTCCGGCACCACGGCCTTCGTCTTCTACACCTCCGGCAGCACCGGCCGCCCCAAGGGCGTCGAGGTCACGGACGCGGGGGTGCTGCGGCTGGCCCGGCCGGGCTGGCTCGACCCGCGGCCCGGCGCCCGCTACGCGTGCATGTCCAACCCGGCCTTCGACGCGCTCAGTTTCGAGGTCTGGGCACCGCTGCTCACCGGCGGCGTCTGCGTCGTACTGGACGACTCCGAGGTGCACAGCCCGCACCGGCTCGCGGCCGTGCTGCGCGAACGCCGGGTCGACACCGTGTTCATCACGGTCGCGCTCTTCAACACGGTCGTCGACAAGGTCCCCGGCTGCTTCGCCGGCGCCGACCAGGTCCTCGTCGGCGGTGAACGGCTCGACCCGCGGGCGATCCGCGCCTGGTACGACGCCAACCCGCACGCCCCGACCGTCCTGCACAACGTGTACGGGCCGACGGAGGCCACGACGTTCGCCCTGTGCCACCCGATCCCCCGCGACTTCGACGGCGACGCGATCCCGATCGGCACCGCGCTGCCGGGGACCGGGCTGCTGCTGCACACCCCGGACGGACGCACCGCGGAGGACGGCGAGGTGGCCGAACTCCTGCTCTCCGGGCTCGCGTTGGCGAACGGCTACCGCAACCTGCCGGAGCTGACCGCGCGTTGTTTCGTCCAGTTGGCCGACGAGGACGGCACCCCGCGCCGCTGGTACCGGACCGGTGACCTGGTACGCCGGGACGCCGACGGGCGTGTGGTCTACGTCGGACGGGCCGACCGGCAGGTCAAGGTGCGCGGTTTCCGCATCGAACCGGGCGAGGTGGAGCAGCGGATCCTGGCCCTGCCCGCCGTGCGCCGCGCCCACGTCTGCACCCGGCGCGACACGGCCGACCGCCACGAGCTGCTGGCCTTCCTCGTCCTCGGCGACGACCTCTCCTTCCCGGACTACGAACGTCACCTCGGCGCCGCGCTGCCGCCGTACATGCGCCCCCACCACACCCACCTCGTCGCGGAACTCCCGCTGACCGCCAACGGCAAGGTCGACCAGGCGGCGCTGGTGCGCGACGCGGTCACGCCGTGGCGGGGCACCCGTGCGGACGCGGTGGCGGCCAGCGCGGAGCAGCGTCCCGTCCTGGAGATCGCCGAGGAGATCCTCGCCGTCGGCGGACTGCGCCCCGACGACCGCTGGACCGCGAGCGGCGGCGACTCCCTGAAGGCGCTGCGGTTCCGCTTCGAGATCCTGGAGCGGTACGGCGTCGACATCGCCCAGGACCTGGTGCTGCGGGCCGACTTCGCCGCCCTCGCCGACGCCGTGCGCTCCGCCGGGGCGGATCCCCGTCCGCCGGTGCCGCCCGCCCCCGACACCACGACCGCGCCCGCCACCAGCGAACAGGAGCGGCTCTTCCTCCTGCACCGGCGCGATCCCGGGGACCGTTCCTACGACGTGCCGCTCGTCTTCCGGGTCCGGGGCGCCGTCGACCCGAGGGCGCTGCGCCGCGCGCTGCGCTCGCTGGTGGAGCGGCACGCCGCCCTGCGCACCCGGCTGGTGCCCGCCCCGGACGGCCTGCTCCAGCGGACCGAGGCGCCGTACGACCCCTGGCAGCCGCTGGACACCCGCGACGGGGAGCCCTGGCGGGAGACCGCCGACCGCTTCTTCGCCCACCGCTTCGACCTGACCGAGCCGCGTCTGCTGCGGGCCGCCTGGGCGGAGCGGGCCGACGGCGGAGTGCTGTTGCTGCATCTGCATCACGCGGCCGTGGACGGCTGGTCGCTCAACCTGCTCTTCCGCGATCTCACCGACGCCTACGCGGGCGACGCGGAGCGTCCCGCCCCGGCCGCGGGCCCCCTCGACCTCGCCCGCTGGCAACGCGACTGGCGTGCGACGCCCGCCTACGAACGCCACCGCACCCGCCTGCGCGACCACTACGCCGAAGCCCCGGAACCGTCCCCGGCCCTGCCCGCGCCCCGCGCCGGTTCCCCGGCCCGGCCGCGGGCCCGGCTGCTGCGGACCTCCCTGGACCTGGTCCGCCGTACCGCACTGGACCGGCGCGCCGGGGAACTCGGCCTGACCAGGTTCCAGTTGCTGGTGTCGGCGTTCGCCGCGTGCCTGTACGGGGTGACCGGGCAGGCCCGGCCGCTCGTCGCCGCTCCGGTGGCGAACCGGCCGCGCCCCGAGTTCGCCGAGAGCGTCGGCATGTTCGCGAACACCGTGCTCCTCGACCTGGCCGTGCGGCCCGACGACTCGCTGCGCACCCACCTCGCCGCGCACGCCGACACCGTGCGCCGGGTCCTGGAAGGGCAGGAAGTCCTCCTCGCCGACGTGCTCACCGACCCGGCGTTGCGGGAGCGCTCCCCGCTCTTCGACTACATGTTCGTCCTGGAGAACACGGAGTTCTCCGCGCTGCGTCTGGCGGGCTGCACGGTCGAGCCCCGGTGGCCCGAGCCCGCGGACGCCAAGTGCGCGCTGACGCTGTCGGTGGTGGAGGACGAGTCGGGGTTCGGCTGCCTGTGGGAGTACCGGGACGACTTCGGCGCCGAACGGGCGGCAGCCGCGGCCCGGTTGTTCCGGCTGGCCCTGGAGCGGCTGACCGGCGACGGTGACCTCGCCCTGCGCGAACTCGTCGCCCCCCACCGCACGGCGGGGACGGCCCACGGCACCCCCGTCGCGGCGGACTTCACGACGGTGGCCGAGGGCTTCGCCCGCCAGGTGGCCCGCACTCCGGACGCGCCGGCCGTCACCCTCGGCCACACCACCCTCACGTACGCCGAACTCGACGCCCAGGCCAACGAGTTGGCGTCGCTGCTGAGCGTGCCCGAGGATCCAGCCGCCCCGGCGTCCGTGGCCCTGTACCTCCAGCCGTCCGTCGAGCACGTCGTCGCCCTGCTCGCGGCGGCCCGCCGGAACCTGACCGTCGTCCCCCTCGACCCCGCCTACCCGCCGGCCCTGCTGCGTCACGTGCTGGACCACGCGGCCCCGCTGTGCGTGCTGACCGGCGCCCAGGACCTCGACGTCCTGGCGACGATCGCCCCGCCGGACCTGCCCCGGCACGTCGTCACCCTCACCCGCACGCCCACCGCGCCGCCCGTGCCGTACCGGCACCGCGGGCTCCGGCCGCTCTACACCCTGTTCACGTCGGGCTCCACCGGCACCCCCAAGGGCGTCCAGGTCCCTGACCGGACGCTGTGCGATCTGCTCACCTGGCAGCGGGTGGCAGGCGGGCTCGAACGGCCCGCCGTCACCCAGCAGTTCTCCATGCTCTCCTTCGACGTCTCCTTCCAGGAGATCCTCACCACCCTCTGCTCCGGCGGCGAACTGCGCCTGGTGAGACCGGTCTGGCGGCAGGACATACCCACGCTGCTGCGGCAGTTGGAGGCGGGCGGGGCAGAGCGGATCTTCCTGCCGTACGTGGCGTTGCAGCTGCTCGCGGAACACGGCGTACGGGCGGGGCTGTTCCCGTCCCGGCTGCGGGACGTCGTCACCGCCGGTGAGCAGCTGGTGTGCACGGACGCCATCCGGCGCTGGTTCGCGGGGCTGCCGGACGGCGTCCGCCTCTTCAACCACTACGGCCCGACCGAGACCCATGTCGTCAGCGCCCTGTGCCTGGCAGGCGACCCGGCCCGCTGGCCGGCGCGCCCGGCGATCGGGCGCCCGGTGGCGGGGGCCGTGCTGCGGGTCGTCGACGAGGGCGGGCTGCCGGTGCCGCCGGGCGTGACGGGCGACCTCCTCATCGGCGGTCCCATGGCGGGCCGGTGCTACCTGGGCGATCCCGCCCCGCACGGGGACCGGTTCGTCGACGACCCCGAGCTGGGCACCCTCTACCGCACCGGGGACCGCGCCCGCTTCGACGAGCACGGCCTGCTGCACTACGCGGGGCGCGACGACGGCCAGGTCAAACTGGGCGGTCACCGCCTGGAACTGGGCCAGGTGGAGGCCGCGCTGCTCGGGTCTCCCGGGGTGGTCAACGCGGTCGCGGGCGTGCTGGACGGCCGGCTGGTCGCCGTCCTCCAGTGCCGGGGCGAGGATCCCGACCCGGCGGACCTGACCCGGCGGCTGGCAAGTCTGCTGCCCGCCTACGTCCGGGTCGCGGCCTTCCGGCGGGTGCCGGAGCTGCCGCGCACCCCCAGCGGCAAACTGGACCGCCGGGCGGCGCTCGCCGCGCCGGGACACGAACTGCGCGCGGGGAGCGAACCGCGGCCGGGCGACCGGCCGTGCGACGGGGCGGACGCCGGAGCGTCGCCGCTCGTACAGCGGCTGGCCGACCTGTTCCGGGCGGCGACCGGGCGGACCGTGGACGCGGACGAGCGGTTCTTCGACGCCGGGGCCACCAGCCTGGACCTGATGCGCTTCCAGCTCAGGTGCGCGGGCGAGGGCGATCTCCCCTTCTCCGTACCCGATCTGTTCGAGCACGTCACCCTGCGCGCGCTCGCCCGGCTCGTGACGAACGACGGCACCGCGCGCGAGACACCGACCGGGCACCCGGCGGCGTCCGGCGCCTCCCGCCCCGGTCCGGCCCGGCGACCGGAGCCGTCCGGCGGCGCCCGGCGGGCGGACGAGCCGGTCGCCGTCGTCGGCATGGCCGTACGGCTGCCGGGCGCGCCCGACCTGGCCGCGTTCTGGGACCTGGTCGTCTCCGGCCGGCGCGGCATCGAGCACTTCGCCCCGTCCGACGGCAACCGCGTCGGCGCCCGCTCCCAGCCGGCGGGACTGCTGGAGTTCGACGCGGGCCGGTTCACGGTCAGCCCCCACGAGGCCCGGCTGATGGACCCCCAGCAGCGCCACCTGCTGATGAACTGCGCCGAGGCCCTCGCCCACGCCGGCATCGGCGACCCGGCGCGGCTGCGGGTCGGTCTGGTCGCCTCCTGCGGCGAGAACACCTACTTCCAGCGCATGCTCCGGGACGGCGACCCGGAGCTGCTGCCGGACTCCTTCCGGCTCGCCCTGCACCACGAGAAGGACTTCCTCGCCACCAAGGCCGCCTACCATCTCGGGCTCACCGGACCGGCGTTCACGCTCCAGTCCGCCTGTTCCAGTTCGCTCGCCGGGGTGCACGTCGCGGCCGGGATGCTGCGGCAGGGCGACGCCGACGTGATGCTCGTCGGCGGGGTCCTCATCGACACGGAGCTGACCGACGGCTACACCTACCGGCCGCAGCACATCTTCTCCCCGGACGGGCACTGCCGGCCGTTCAGCGCGGACGCCGAGGGCACCGTGGGGGCGAGCGGCAGCGGTGTCGTCGTCCTCAAGCCGCTGGCGGCGGCCCGCCGGGACGGCGACACGGTGTACGCGGTCGTCACCGGCTCGGGGCTGAACAACGACGGCTCCGGCAAGCTCGGTTACAGCGCCCCGTCGCTGCCCGGACAGCGGGCCGCGATCCGCTCGGCGCTGAACCGCAGTGGCCGCCGTGCCGGCGATGTCGGGTATGTCGAGGCGCACGGCACCGGTACCCGGCTCGGTGACCCGGTCGAGGCAGCCGCGTTGCGGCAGGCGTACGGGCTGGCGGACGACGCGCGGGTGGCGCTGTCGTCCGTGAAGAGCCAGATCGGGCACCTGGGCGCGGCGGCGGGCGTCGTCGGCCTGGTGCGGGCGGTGCTCGCCGTGCACCACGGGGTCGTGCCGCCGACGGTGGACTTCGGCCGGCTCAACCCGGAGATCGCCGACGGCCCGTTCCGGATCCCGGTCACCGCCGAGCCGTGGCCGGCCGGCCGGCCCAGGGTGGCCGGGGTGAGCAGCTTCGGCATCGGCGGCACCAACGCCCATGTGCTGCTGGAGCAGCCGGAGCCGGTCCCGGTCCCGGGTCAGGCGGAGCCGCTGCCGTGCCTGGTGCTGTCCGGCGCGTCCGAGGCCGCGGTCCGTGCGGACGGGCGCCGTATCGCCGACTACCTCACGGCCGCTCCCGACTCCTACCCCCAGGTGCTGCGGCACCTCAGGACCGGCCGCCCCGTCCTCGCCCACCGCGCGGCGGCCGTCTGCCCCGACGCCGCCTCGGCGATCGCCTGGCTGCGGGCGCTGCCGACGGTCACCGCGCCCCCGGTCGAGGACGCGCCCGCGGTCGAGGACACCGACCCGCACGTTCTCGTCGAGGCGTGGACGGCCGGCCGCGCCGTCGTACGGCCGTCGGGCCCGGCGCCCGCGCCCTGGGACTTTCCGCCGCCCGCGTTCGACACGGCCGAGTACGACTTCCCCCGCGCCCCCGAGGAGCCGTCGGGTGCGTCCCGGCTGCCGGCCGCCGAGTGGCTGCACCAGCCCCTGTGGACCCGCTCACGGCGGGCCCGCACCGGCGCACCGGTGTCCCGCCGTACCGCCGTGGTGGTGATCGGTCCCGGGCAGGACGGCGAGAGCTGGCGGTTCCTGGAGCGCCACTACGCCCGGGTGGTGACCGTACGCGCCGGACAGGGCCTGACCCGGCTCGGGGACGACCGCTACGAGGCCGACGTCGCCGACGCCGGGCAGCTCACCGCCCTGCTGGACCGCCTGACCGGCGCGGACGAGCCGGCCGTCGACTGGCTGCACGCGCTTCCGCTCGCCCTCGACGGCAGCCCGACCGTGTCCGCCCTGGAGACGGCCGAGTGGGCCTGCCTCGACACGGTCGCCGCCCTCGCCCTGGCCCTCGCCGCCCGCCCGGAGGCGGAACGGCCCCGGGCCTGGCTGCTGTCCCAGCGGGCGCAACCGGTCACCGGGGCCGTGCACACCCCCGAGGCCGGTCTGCTCGCGGCGGCCCTGGAGGTCCCCCGGCAGGAACTGGGCGTCACCCTGCGCTGGACCGACCTGCCCGGCCCGCAGCCGGCCGGCTGGGCCGCCCACCTGCCCGACCTGCTCCTCGACGACCCGGCCCCCGACGCCGACGCCGACAGCGACACCAGCACCGGAACCGGAACCGGCACCGGCACCGATCGGGCGACCGCGTTGCGGGACGGCTTCTGGTGGCGCCGCACCACCGTGCCGGTGCCCGTCGGCGAGGCGGCCCGGCCCGCCGCCGCGCCGGGCACCCATCTGATCCTCGGCGGCACGGGCGGCATCGGCACCACCCTGGCCGCGAGCCTCCTCGGACACCCCGGGAACCGCGTCGTCCTGGTGGCGCGCGGCGCCGAAGTACCCGCCGTACTGCGGCCGTTCGGCGAGCGCGTCACCCTGGTCACGGCCGACCTGGCGGCCGAGGATCCCGTGGCCGTCGCGGACCGGCTGGCCCCGCTGCTCGACGGGCTGGCCGGCATCGTGCACGCCGCAGGCGCCGCGGCGGGCGGCCTGCTGACCCGCCGCGAGCCGGGCGCGGCCCGCGGTGTCACGGCGGCCAAGCTGCGCGGGGCCCTGCTGGTCGAGCTGCTCGCCGCCGAACACGCCCCCGACTACGTCCTGTACTGCTCCTCGATGGCGGCCCGGTTCGGTGGTGTCGGCCAGTTCGACTACGCCGCCGCCAACGCCTGCCTGGACGCCTACGCCCACCGCAGCGCGCCCGGCGGCGACGCCACGGCACGCACGAGCGTCGGCTGGGACGCGTGGCGGGGCGTCGGCATGGCCGAGCGGCACGCCGCCCGGGCGGACGCCCGGCACCGGGACCACCTGACCGTGGCGCTCACCCCCGAGGAGGGGACGGCCGTCTTCGAGCGGGTGCTCCGTCTGCAACTCCCGCATCTCATGGTCGGCACCACGGACCTGACGGCCGCCCGTGACTTCTACGAACCCGCCACCCCCGCCCACCCCACGGCTCCCGTGCGGAGCGACGCGACCGCGGAGATCACCGGGATCCTCCTGGAGCTGCTCGGCGTGGACACCGTCGACCCGCAGGCCGCCCTCTACGACCTGGGCGCCGACTCGCTGACCCTGCTGGAGCTCCTCGACGAGATCAAACGCCGGCACGGCACCGACATCGAACTGTCCCGGCTCAGCCACCGGGTGAGCCTCGCGGAGATCCTCGGCCACCTCGGCGCCGATGTCAGCCCGCACGGCACGGTGGACGTCGAGGTGTGGCAGCACGGCCCGGGACCGCAGGTGCTGTGCCTGGTGCATCCGGTGGGCGGGGACATCCAGGCCTACCGGCCCCTGGTCTCCGCCCTGCCCGCCGGCCTCACCGTCTGCCTGATCGCCGACCCCGGACTGCGCGCCGCCGACGCCGGACTGCCGGACTCCCCCTCCATCGACGAGCGCGCCGCGCGGTATCTGGCCGCCGTGCGGCGGGAGTTCCCGGAACCGGGGCGGCAACTGACGCTCGCCGGGTGGTCGTTCGGGGCGTGGACCGCGCTGTCGATGGCCGCGCTCGCCGAGTCCCAGGACCGGCCCGTGACCGCCCTCCATCTCCTCGACCCGCCGCCGCCCGGGGCCGGACAGCGCCTCGCCGGCTACGACGAGGAACAGATACAGGCCGTCTTCGCCCGCGAGTTGAGCGGAAACGGCACGGACCGGCCTGCGGACCGGGCCGACGGCACCGCCGAACAGACCCTCCGCACCCCCGAACAGGCCCACCGCACGCCCGAACGGCCCCACCGCACCGCCGAACCCGGCGCGGGCACCGCGGCCCCCCTCGCGGAGTCCGGCCGCCGCTACGCCGAGCGGCTCGGGCGCTGCTGCCGGGCCAACCTGGCGGCCATGGCGGGGCACCGGCTGCCGCGGCTGGACCGGACGCCCGCCGCGGTGTGGCTGGCGGACCGCCCCGTGACCGAGGCCGTGCTCGCGCCCGAACCGACCGTCCCCGGTGCCTGGGACCCGCACCTGCCCGCGCCGTACCGGCTGCACCACGTCGACGCCGACCACTACCAGATCGTCGCCGAACCCCACGTCCGGGAGATCGCCGCCGCCCTCGCCGGGACCGGGTCGCCGTCCGGCGCCCGGCCGCAGCCCGCCGGACGGACCTGAGGAGACCAGCCGTGCAGCATCCGTACACCCGCCTGCCCGCGCGGTCGTTCTGGCGCACCGCGGTCGCCGAGCGCGACCCGACGGACATCGACGGCCTGTGGACGCCGAAGTTCGCGATCGGCCAGGACGACGCCGTCGTCACCGTAGGCTCCTGCTTCGCCGCGCACATCGGCCGGGCCCTGCTCGCGGAGGGCATGCACTGGTACGACGCCGAACTCCCGCCCCCGGGGCTGACGGCCGCCGAACAGGCGGCGCGCGGCTACCGCCGCTTCTCCTTCCGCACCGGCAACGTCTACACGGCCGCCGCGCTGCGCCAGTGGGTCGCCTGGGCGCTGGAGGAGGAGAAGCCGCCGACGGAGGTGTGGGAGGAGGACGGGGTCTTCCACGACCCCTACCGGCCGGCCGTGGAACCGGACGGCCACCGCTCGGCGGACGACGTGCTGCGCGCCCGCGCGGTCACGCTGGGCGCGATCCGTACCGCGCTCACCCGAGCCGACGTGCTGGTCTTCACCCTCGGCCTGACCGAGGCCTGGCACGACGTCCGTACCGGCACCGTGCTGCCGGTGTGCCCGGGTACCGTGCGCGGCCGTTACGACCCCGGCAGGCACGTCCTGCACCAGCACACGGTGGACAGGGTGCACCGGGACCTCACGGACGTGCTCGCGATGGCGCGCGGCGTCAACTCCCGGCTGCGCACGGTCCTCACGGTGTCGCCGGTGCCGCTGACGGCGACCGCCACCGGCCGGCACGCCCTGGTCGCCACCACGCACTCCAAGTCGGTGCTGCGCGCGGCGGCCGGTCAGCTCGCCGACGCGTCGGACGACGTCGACTACTTCCCGTCGTACGAGATCGTCACCGGATTTCCGTACCGGGCGGCGTCCTACGGGCCGAACCTCCGGACGGTCACGCCCGACGGGGTGGCGTTCGTGATGCGGCACTTCTTCCGGGCCCTGCGGCCGGAGGCGGGCACGGCACCGCCCGTGCCCGCGCAGACCACCCCCGTCGCCGGCGGAGAGGACCACTGGTGTGACGATGCCGTACTCGACTACTACGCTCCCCGGTCCCGCCCGGTTCCTCCTGCTCGGTGACTCCCACGCCGGCTGTGTCGGGCAGGCCGCGCGGCAGGCGGGGCTGCCCTTCGCGGGCGGCCCGGTCGGCTCGGGGCGGGACTTCCTCGGGCCGTTCCTCGACGACAGGGGCGCCGGGGGCGAGGACGGTCCGGTCTTCCGGGACGCGGCGGCGCGGCGGCTGGTCCAGGGGTTCCTGGCGGAGCTCGGCGTGACCGGGTTCGCGGGGCTCGGGGTGCCGCTCGTGTGCACGTTCGGGCTGAGCGCCCATACGGTGGCCACCCGGCAGAACTGGGACATCCACCGCGACCGGCACGGCGCCGTGCCCGAACGGTTCCTGCGCAGCGGCCTGTTCGCCGACCTGGTCCGGGCGGGTGTCCGCGGCGCGCTCGCCTTCTACGAGCGCACGGCCGCCCTCGGGCTGCGGGTGCTGGCCCCGCTGCCGCCGCAACGCGTCCCCGGCATGTCCGACCCTGCCGTCTTCTTCGCCGCGCAGGACGTCGTCGGCGCCGAACTCGCCGCGCGCGGCGTGGAGATCGTCGACCTGCGCGACCGTGTCACCGACGGCTCCGGGCGGCAGCGGTCCGTCTTCTGCGCGCCCGACGACACGATCCACGGCAACCTCGCCTTCGGCCGCCTGGTGGTCGCCGAACTCCTCGACCGCGCCCTGTGACCCCGCCCACCCCGACTCCCAGGAGGTCCCTCATGGAGGACTACGCACTGCGCGCCGTCGAACGGCTCACCACCCGCCCCGTCGAGCCGTACGACACCTTCGCCCTCGCCCCGATCACCCCGGTGCTGGGCGCCGAGGTCACCGGCCTCGACCTCTCCCAGGAGCTGACGCCGCAGCAGGAGAAGGAGCTCAGGCACGCGTTCCACACCCACCACGTGCTGGTCTTCCGCGACCAGGACCTGACCCCCGAGGCGCACAAGCGGTTCGCGGGCGTCTTCGGCGAGCTGCACCCCGTCGCCCTCGCCGCCGAGGGGTCGGACCCGCACATCCTGGAGATCAAGGCGGACAAGGACTCCAAGGCCGTCGCCGGCAACGGCTGGCACTCCGACGGCACCGCCGACGCCGAGCCCTCCCTCGGCTCGATGCTGTACATCACCACGATCCCGGAGGGCGGCAGCGGCGGCGACACCCTGTTCGCCAACATGCACCTCGCCCACGACCTGCTCTCCCCTGCCCTGCGCGGCTTCCTGGACGGTCTGACCGCCCTCCACGACGGCGCCAAGCCCTGGACGGACGCCGGACTGACCCCGCCGCCCGAGTACGACGTGCCGCGCACCGAACAGCCGGTCGTCGTCCGCCACCCGGAGAACGGCCGCAAGCTGCTGTTCGTCAACGCCCCCTACACCTCGCACATCACCCAGCTGTCGCGCGCCGAGAGCGACGCCCTGCTGGGGATGCTGTACGCGCACATCGCGCGTACCCCGCTGCTGCACTGCCGGGTCCGCTGGCAGGAGCGCACGCTGGTGTTCTGGGACAACCGCAGTGTGCAGCACCACGCGGTGTGGGACTACTTCCCGCACACCAGGGAGGGCCGCCGGGTGGCGATCGACGGCACGTCCCTGACCGCCTGACCCGCCGCCGCAGGGAGACCGCACCATGGGCACGACCACGGCCGCCCCGGCGGCCTTCCTCGCCGCGCTGCGGACCGGGTCCGCCGAGCCGCCCGCGACCGGCGCACCGGCCTGGCTGTGGCAGCTCGCCACGGCCCTGCACGGCGAGCTGCCGGCGTCCGCCGCGGACGCCTGGGCGACCCGTCTGCACGGCCTGCTCGGCACCACCCGGCTGCCGGCCGGGCTGCGGGCCGTGCACGTCTGGCAGGCGGACACCGTGCTGCCGCTGCTCGCGGACACCTCGGACACCTCGGACACCTCGGACACCTCGGACACGGCCGGGCCGGCGGCCCTGCACCGCGCGGCGGCCCGGGGCGCACCGGCCGGCCGGACCGCCTGGCGGTCCGCCCTCGGCCCGTTCCTGCTGCGGCTGCACGACGCCGCCTACGACCGCGCCGCCGTCTACGCGGAGGGCCACACGGGCGCCCGTGACCACGCCCTGGCCAACGGGTACTCCGCGCCCGAGGCCGACGCCCACGGCCACGCGTACGCCCGGCTCACCACCGAGGCCAACGCCCGCGCCTGCGCCGAGGCCCACGCGCAGGCCCTCGGCACGGCGCTCGCGGCGGCGTACGCGGCCGACGACGCCCCGGCCTACGCCGGTACGTTCCCCGAGGCGCAGCTGCGGGCCGTGCTGCGCGCCACGGCGGCAACGGGCGACAGGCCCGGGGCGGAGCGGCTGGCCGACGGCCTCCTCACGGCGCTCACGGCCGCCCGGCGCTGAGGCAGGAGCTCAGTCCAGCGGACCCAGCAGGCGAACGGCGTCGGCGGCCACCACGCCGTCGGCTTCGTTGGTCAGCCCGACGGACGTGCCGAGACCGGCCCGGAGCCGGAACTCGCCGAGCGAAACCCAGATGCCGCCGCGTGGGTCGGTGGTGCCCGCGGCCCGCTGGTCGACCCGTACGGTCGTGGTGGTGCCGTCCGTGTCGACGACGGTGTACGGGGCGTTGCTCGCCCGGGCGGCGGCCGGGGGGTAGGACACCTGGATCTCGTAGCGGCCGTCCTGGGGCACGGCGGGCTGCCAGCGCACCTTGCGTTCGCCCGAACCTGCGGGCGCCGTGCGGTAGTTGCCCGACCAGTAGCCGGGGTCGGCCGTCGCCGTGGGCCAGCTGCCGCTGACGACGGCGAAGCCCAGCCGGTCGTTGTCCACGACGACCTCGGCACGGACGTCGGCGGAGCCCGGCGCCTCGATCAGGCTGAGCGAGTCGAGGCCGAGCCGGGTGCCGCCGCCCCGGCCCGGTGCGGTCACCGCGCAGCGCAGGGTGTGCCGTCCGGCGCGCAGCCTGGTGGTCCCGAGGTGGGCGAGGTCGAAGCCGTCGGCCGTCTGCGCGGTGGTGTCGATCGCGTGGGCGGGCAGCCGGGTGCCGTCGACCGTGACCGTGGCGAGCGCGCCGTCCGCCGAGCGGTAGTGGCGCAGGAGCAGTTCGTAGTCGCCGGTGCGCGGCGCCCTGAAGGTGAACTCCACTGCGTCGCCGACCTGTTCGGGGGTGAGGACCAGCCGCTCCCCGCGGCGCGCGAGCGGATCCGTGACGGTCTGCACGGAGCCGCCGGTGACCTCGCGGTCCGCTTCGGCCAGCCCGACGACCGTCTCCCGGTAGTGCGGGCCGCCGTGCAGGCTGTCGCGGCCCCGGGTCAGCCAGTCGAGCGAGAAACAGCAGACGGCGACCCGCTGCGGGACGCTCGCCATGTCGCCGTCGCAGCCGTAGAGCAGCACGATGGTGCCGTCGGACAGCCGGGCGAGGTCCGAGTAGAAGGAGCGGTTCTCGTTGACGACCCGCTGGTAGCGGTAGGAGAAGCCCTCGTCGTAGCTGACCGCGACCGTCATGTTGTACCGGACGGGCGAGTCGGGGCGGCTGAACAGCACGCGCCCGGGCTGCCGGCTGCCCGGGCCGCCGGTGTAGCGCAGCAGACTGGCGTCCACCGCGTTGAACGAGCCGGTGGCGCCGTCGAGCGCCGGCTGCGACCAGGTCGTGCCGTCGTCCGTGCTGACGGCGACGATGCGCTGGTTCTCGCCGCCGGACGCGAAGCGGCCGTTGACCAGTACGGTGCCGTCGTCGCGCTGCACCGTCCGCGCCTCGTTGATGGGGTACGCGACCTGTACCGGCACCTCTCCGGTCGCGTGCCAGGTGGCCCCGTGGTCGTCGCTGTAGAGCGGTGCGACCCCGTAGTACCGCTGGGCCACCGTGTTGCCGACGATCACCCTGCGGTGCAGGCAGTTGAGCAGCAGGCGGCCGGAGCGCAGCTGGATGCCGTGGCCCGGACCGGGGCCGTGCAGCGCCCAGTTGTAGGGGAAACCGTCGAACAGGCCCGCCAGGCTCCGTGGTTCGCCCCACGTCTGCCCGCTGTCCCGGCTGGAGATGACGTACAGCTCGCCGGAGTCGCCCGAGCAGGAGGTGTTCTGGGGGAGCCGGAGCGAGAGCATGTAGAAGAGGAAGACCTCCCGGGTGCGCCGGTCCACGACCAGCGCCGGGTTGCCCCAGGACTCGCCGTCGACGGAGGCGACCAGGGTGCGGCTCGCCTCCCAGGTCCGGCCGCCGTCGGTGCTGCGGCGCAGCAGCAGGTCGCGCGGGCCCGCGTCGCACACCTCGTGGCGGCCCTCGGTCACGGCCAGGATCGTGTCGTCGGGCAGCACGGCGAGGGCGTGGACGTGGTAGCTCACCAGCGGGCCCTCGACGGAGTCCCAGAGGGTCTGCTCCTCGAAGAAGGCACCGTGCCGGTCCGGTGCGGACGACCGGTCGGCGGCCTGTGCCGAGGTTCCGAGGGCCACGGGTCCCCACGCGGCGGTCGCCGTGGCGCCGACGACGCCGAGGGCGAAGGATCTGCGGTTCATGGCGGTGCGGTCCGGTCTGTCGTCGGACATGGGGCCACCCCTTTCGGGCGGGACGGAGGGAGTGCGGACGGGAGGGGGGCACCGGCGCGGACGCGGGGTCAGGCGTGTATGAGCTGTGCGTCGAACGGGGCGAGCAGGTCGAGCAGCGCCTTGCGCTCCCCGTCGGAGCACGGTGTGAAGGGCGGCGCGGCATGCGGCGGGCACAGGCCGCGCGCGGCCAGGACGGCCTTCACCGCCGGGACGCCGGGGCGTACGGTGTGCAACGCCAGTACCCGGTCGAGCAGTTGCTGTGCGCGCCGCGCGTCCTCGGCGCGGCCTTCGTGGTGGGTCCGGCACAGCTCGGCGGTCACCGCGGGCGCCAGGTTGGCCACCCCGAGGACGACCCCGTCGGCCCCGAGCCGCAGCGCGTCGAGTGCCTGGCGTTCCGCGCCCTGGCTGACGCCGAAGCCGTCGCGCCGCCGGGCCGCCGCGAGGGCGTGGCCGAACAGGGCGGGGTCGCCGGAGCTGTCCTTGATGCCCACCAGGTGCGGGAGGGCGGTCAGTTCGTCGAGCAGGGCGGGGGTGAGCGGGTTGCCGTAGCGGGGGGCGTGGTAGGCGACGACGGGAACGCCGAGGCCGGCGAAGGCGGCGTAGTGGGCGACGATCTCGTCGTGCCGGTGGTGGAAGTAGATCGGCGGGCTGAGCACCAGCGCGTCCGGCGCGGCGGGGCGGACGGCCGCCGCCCGGGCCAGCGCCTCGGCGGTGCCGGGGGCCGTGACGTTCATCAGCACCGGCCCGCCTTCGGTGAGTTCACGCCAGCGTCCGGCCACCCCGACGGCGAACTCGGCCAGTTCCGCGGTGGGCAGCAGCGGTCCCTCGCCGTTGCTGCCGAAGAGCATGAGGCCGCGGGCGCCGGCGGCGGCGAGTGCGCGGAGCAGGGTGTCGGCGGCCGGGGCCGAGGGGTGGCCGGGGCGGTCCATCGGGGTGACCATGGGGACGATGACGCCTGTCAGCAGGGCGCGTCCGTCGACGTGTCGTTGTTCGGCTGCGGCGCCGTCGTGGCTGGTCGCGCCCCGCGGCGGAGCCGCACATCGCTGCCGCCCCGCGCCCCTTTGGGGCGCTTCGCTGCCGCCCATCAGTACCCCTTGACCTCGGGCCAGGCCAGTTCGACGCCGGCGCGGGTGAGTTCGTCCTGGAAGCGGCGCAACTCCTCGCCGTCCTCGTGCACCTGCTCGACGTCCAGCCGGTGGTCGAGGCAGTACGCCGCCAGCGATCCGGCCGCCTCGCCGATGTTCCACTCGACGGGGTGCAGCCGATAGCAGCCGTTGGTGATGTGGGTGGTGCCGATGTTCTTGCACACCGGCAGCAGGTTCCGCACCCGCACCGGGAGCAGGGCGCCCAGCGGGATCTGGAAGGGGCTGCTGGCGACGTCGATGTAGGTGTCGCCGCCGGTGGAGGGGTGCAGGTCGATCCGGTACATCCCGATGCCGACGGAGTCCGGGTAGCGCACCGCGCCGTGCTCGCCGCGGACGGCGAGGGACAGGTCCTGTTCGACGATCCGGCGCCGGGCGACGATCCGGCGCGACTCCCGGATGTACGGCGCCTTGGCCAGCCCGTCGGCCGTGCCCAGCACGTCGCCGCGGAGCCGCAGGCCGGGCCAGCCGGTGCCGCCGTCGGGCCGGGGGGCCTCGGTCTGCAGCCAGTAGAGCATGCTCAGGCTCAGCTCGCGGGCCCCGGCCAGGTGCCGGTCCCGCTCCTTGTCGTCCACCCCGACGAGCGGGCCCGGCAGGTAGTCGATCATGGGCCAGTTGACGATGGTCACGTCGCTCGCGGCGAACCCCGGCCGGTACAGCTTCCGGGAGAACACCCGGCGGAACTCCCACAGTTCCTTGTCGCCCGCGTCCTTGCTCTGGTCGGCGACGACCGGCCCCGAGTCGGCGTTCGGGGTGAAGCCACGCGGTACGGTCCGCAGCGTCCTCGGGTCGGGCGCGCTCAGGCTCAGCAGCCGGTTCGGCCACTGCGGGGGGTGGTAGGCGGCCCAGCGGTCGTAACCGGCCGGACGGTCGACGGTGTGGTCCGCGCCGGCCACGTGGTCGACGGCGAACACCCAGGAGAACGCCTGCATATTGGCCGGCTGGGACGCGTCGGGCGCGCTCGGCTCCCCGGTGTCCCCGCGGGACTCGAAACCGGTCACGTGCTCGGTGCCGGTCAGCGGCAGCAGGTCGCCGAGTTCCGTGGCGTCCAGGACGTACGGGGCCGACACCTCGATCCGGGTGCCGTCGGGGCCCTCGACGACCACGGACCGTACCCGGTCGCCGTCGACGGAGGCGGCCACCGGCCGGTGCCGGTACAGGATCCGCAGCCGGCCTGCTGCCACGTACGGCGCGACCATGGCGTCCAGGACGGCGGCGGCGACCCGCGGTTCGTGGCACAGCGGGCTCACCCGGCCCTCGCCCGGGTTGAGATACCGGCGCCGCCTGGCCTCCTCGGTGAGCGGGTACCAGGTCCGGTAGTGGTCGCGGACCGCCTCACGCAGCGCGCGGTAGGTGCGGGTGGCGCCGAACTGCTCGATCCAGGCGTGCTCGTCGGGCGGTACGCCCTGGCTGGTGAGCTGGCCGCCGATCCAGTCGGTCTCCTCGGTGAGCAGGACCGTCCGGCCCCGGTCGAGGGCGGCCAGTGCCGCGGCCACCCCGCCGAGTCCCCCGCCGACGACGAGGATGTCCGTGGCCGCCGATGTCGGCGCGCTCATACACCGCTCCCTTCCCACATGTCACCCGCGCCGTCCGGACCGAGCGTGAAGCTCCGGGGTGCGCCCCGGACGTCCACCGGCACGGGCGGGCCGCCGTCCGGCGGGGTGACGAGCACGTCGCCGACGCCCTCGGCGGTTCCGGTGACACGGTCGCGGGTCCGCCGGTAGCTGCGTACGACGACGCCGGGCGCCATGTCGAGCAGGGCACCTCCGTCGAGGCGGACGGTGAGCCGGCCGGCCGCCCGGACGTCGAGGCGGCCGTCGCCCAGCGGCAGGTTGCGCAGTTCGGCCGGCTCGCCCGGGTGGGCGAACCGCCAGCCGTCCGGGCGTGCGTCGGCCAGTTCGCCGAAGGCGAGATACGCCAGCAGTCCGCCCCAGGCCATCAGCCCGTCGGACCGTTTCCGAAGGTTCGTCAGGTTCTCGCCGTCGACGGCCGGATAGTTCTCCCGGACGTGGCCGTGCTCGTGCCACTCGTGGAGGAACAGCCGCAGCAGGTCCCCCACCACGGGCCGGCTCAGTTCGGTCAGCCCGTACCGCCGCAGCCCGCGCACGGCGAGATACGCCATCGGCGCCCAGATCCGGCCGCGCCAGTAAGTCGCCGCGAAACCGGGATCGTTGCGGGCCACGCTGGGCAAGGGCCGTACACCGCCGAGTACTTCGGGCCGCAACAGGTCGGCGGCCACCGTCGCCGCCCGGCCGGGGTCCGGCAACCCGCCCAGCAGCGCGTACAGCATGGTCGGCGAGACGTGCGGATCGTGGGTGCCGGCGGAGGTGAGGTTGCGGTAGCCGCCGCGCCCGTCGTCCCACAGCAGCCGGTCGGCGACCGTCCTGGCCGCGGCGGCCTCGGCCCGCAACCGGTCGGCCGTCGCGTGCTCCCCGAGCAGACCGGCGATGTCCGCCAGCGCCTCGGCGTCCGCGATGTGCAGGGCGTTCAGGCCGACGTCGGCGAGGTCCATGGTGTGGGTCGCCGGGTCGTACCGGGCCTCGTCGTACATCGGCGAGTCGTCCAGGCCCGACTCGCGTCTGGCCCGGTCCAGGGTGGCCGACGCGGAGTCGCCCGCGACCGGGTCGGAGCCCCAGGCGAGCAGCCCGTGCGGTCCCCGGCGGGCCCGGGGCCACCAGTCGTGCCAGGCCAGCAGCGCCGGGAAGGTGGTGCCGAGCAGTGCCGTGTCGCGGGTCTCCGGCGAGAGACCGCCCGCCAGATAGGCCTGGTACACCGTCAGCGCGCCGACCGGCGGCTGTGAACGGTCGTCGGTGCGGCCCCTGTCGTCCGAGACCCGGTTCGGGATCATGCCGGTCCCGTCCGCGTACGGGAGGATCTGCTGGAAGATGCCGCGCGCGTAGTCCCGGTCGACTGCCGAGGCGGTGAGTCCGGTGAAGAAGGTGTCCCAGGCGTGCAGCGCCCAGGTGCCGTAGAAGCCCTTCCGGTCGGCGCACACGAAGTCGCGTGAGGTGGGCGTCAGGACGCGGCCGGTGTCCGGGGCGTAGACGGTGTTCCAGGTGACGGCCCGGGTCAGGGCGTCGGCGGCGTCGCCCAGCCAGCCGGTTGAACGGAGCGAGGTGCGTTCCGCCGTGCGGGCCGCGCCGTGTCGTCTTTCGTCTGCCGGGCCGTCGTGGCCGGTCGCGCCCCGCTGCGGAGCCGCACCTCGATGCGGCCCCGCACCCCCTTGGGGCGCCGCTGCGGCCGGCGCGATCCGCAGGTCCACGTCGGCTCCGGTGCCGAACGCCAGCACCAGCGCGGTCGCCGGGCCCTCGATTCTGCGGCCCGGTGTCGACGTGGCGACCGTCCAACGGACGCCGCCCGCGCGGACGGTGGCGGCCAGGTCCGTCTGCTCCTCGATGTCGTCCAGGCCCTCCACCGACAGCACGATCGCCCCCGTGCTCTCGGCCAGAGCGTCCAGCACGTCCCCGGGTCCGCCCGCGAACTCGAGACGCAGCCGCTGGCCGGCCGCCCGTACCGTCACCTCCGCGTAGCTGCCGTCCACGGTGTGCGGGCCGAGCCGCTCCAGTCCGTCGCGCCAGGTGAACCCGTCGAGCACCGGTCCTTCGGGGCCGAGGACGCCGAACCGTACCCGTGGCCCGTCCGGCAGCCTGTTCATGCCGGTGTGCGTGCGGACGTCCCAGGTGTTCCAGCCGGTCGGTACCGGAGTCACGGCACGCCGCCCCTCGTTCATACGACCGCCTTGCCGTCGGCGGCGCCGTCCCCCGGCACCGAGTCGTCCAGGTCCAGGGCCGCGTCCAGCAGCGCCTGCGTGTACGCGTGCCGCGGCGCGGTCAGCACCTCGCCGGTCCGGCCCTCCTCCACGATCACGCCCCGGCGCATCACCGCCACCCGGTCCGCGATCTGGTGCACCACGCCCAGGTCGTGCGAGATGAACAGCATCGCGAGCCGGTGCCGGCCGCGCAGGTCGGCCAGCAGCCGCAGGATCTGGGCCTGGACCGAGACGTCGAGCGCCGACACCGCCTCGTCGCAGACCAGCAGCCGGGGCCGTACCGCCAGCGCCCTGGCGATGCTGACCCGCTGGCACTGACCGCCCGACAGGTCCCCGGCGCGGCGCGCCGCCACCTCGGGGTCGAGCCCCATGTCGGCGAGGAGCCGGTGCAGAGCCTCGGTGCGGTCGCCCGCGGGCGCGGTGACGGGGTGGGTGCGCCAGACCTCGCCGATGACCGAGGCGACCGTCATGCGCGGGTTCAGCGAGGAGCGCGGGTCCTGGAACACCATCTGCACCGCGCGCTGCAGTTCGGGCGGCCGGTGTCCCGCGCGGCCGAGCGGGCGGCCCTCGAAGGTGACGGTCCCGGCACCCGGCCGCAGGAGTCCGGCCACGCACCGGGCGACGGTCGTCTTGCCGGAGCCGGACTCGCCGACCAGCCCGAGTGTCTCCTCGGGTGCCACCGACAGGCTCACCCCGTCCACGGCGACCTGGCCGCTCCGCCGTCCTCCGTAACGGACCCGCAGGTCACGCACGTCGAGGAGGGCCTGCTCGCTCGTGTTCACGACCCCGCCACCTCCTCGGCGAAGTGGCAGGCGCTCCAACGGCCCGGCACCACCTCCCGCACCTGTGGCCGCTCGGCGCGGCAGCGGGCGCGGGCCAGCGGGCAGCGCGGGTGGAAGGCGCAGCCGGCCGGCCGGTTCGCCGGGGTCGCCGGGGCCCCGGGCAGCGGGTCGGCGAGGGCGGTGCGGGTCCGGACGGCAGGCACGCTGCGCACCAGGGCGGCGGTGTACGGATGGGCGGGCCGCCGCAGGACGTCACGGGCGGGCCCGTGCTCGCAGACCCGTCCCGCGTACATCACCACGACCTGTTCGCCGACGTGCGACACGACCCGCAGGTCATGGCTGACCAGCAGCATCGCCAGGCCGTCGGCCGCCTGGATGTCGGCGAGGAGCCGCAGGATCCGGGACTGCACGGTGACGTCGAGCGCCGTCGTGGGCTCGTCGGCGAGGAGCAGCGCGGGGTTTCCGGCCAGCGCCATCGCGATCACGGCACGCTGGCGCAGGCCCCCGGAGAGCTCGTGCGGGTAGGCCCGCATCCGCCGTTCCGGCTCCGGTACGCCGACCCGGTCGAGGAGTTCGACGACCCGGCGGTTCACCTCGGCCCGCGGCAGCCGGTCGCGGCGCGGTATCTCGCCGACCTGCCGGCCGATGCGCTGGGTCGGGTTGAGGGCGGCGAGCGGGTCCTGGAAGATCATCGCGATCTCCCGGCCGCGTACCGCACGGCGCCGTGCCGGGTCGGCGGCGAGCAGGTCCTCGCCGTGCCACAGCAGCCGGCCGGCCAGGCTGGCGCCCTCGGGCGGCAGGCCCAGGACCGCCTGGGCGGTCATGGTCTTCCCGCTGCCGGACTCGCCGATCAGCCCCACCGTGGTGGCCCGTGGCACGTCGAAGGAGACGCCGTCAAGGACCCGGGTGCGGGTGCCGCGCGGACCGGGGAGTTCCACCACCAGGTCCTCGATCCGCAGGACCGGCCCGTCCGTCGCGGCCACCGCCTTCCCGGCGCCGTGTTCGCGTGCGGTTCCGGCGGGGGTCACGAGCCGCCGGTCCGTACGCCGGCGAAGTCCGGCAGTCCGCTGGCGTCCGGGACGAAGCCCTTCAGGTCGCTGTTCCAGGCGTAGGCGATGCTCACGGACATCGGGTACATGCCGACCGCGTCCTGCCAGATGATCTTGCTGGCCTGGCCGTAGAGGTCGGTGCGCTTCGCCTTGTCGGCCGTCGCGCCGGCCGCCGCCAGCAGGCCGTCCAACGTCTTGTTGCAGTAGCCCATGCGCTTGGCCGCGCAGGTGTAGAGACGGCCGAGGTTGCTGGCCGCGTCGTAGCTGGGGGTGGCCAGCTGCTGGAAGTTGATGTCCCACTTGAGGGCGAGCAGGTCCTCCGTGAAGACGGCCTGCTCCTTCTCCAGCGGGTCCACCTGCACGCCGACCTTCTGCAGGTCGGAGACGACGGCCTCGATGAAGGGCTTGAACTCGTCGTTGGCGAACTGGAGCCGGAGCTTCTTGGAGAAGTCGAATCCGGCGGCGGTGAGGGCCGCCTTGGCGGCTGCCGGGTCGTAGGCGACGGCGGGTTGCGTCACGTGGCCGAGGACGACGCCGGTCACGGGCGCGTCGGCGGCCTTGCCGGTGTCCGGATAGAGCTTGTCGATGATGGTCCTGAAGTCGACGGCCTGCCAGATGGCCCGGCGGACCTTCGCGTCCTTGAGGGCGGGGATCGAGGAGTTGAACCACATGGTGAACTCGGCGCTGCTCGGCACGGTCCGCACGGTGAGGTCCTTCTGGCCCTTCAGCGAGGCCAGTTGGTCGTCGGGGATGCCCCAGACGACGTCCACCTCGCCGGTGCGCAGCGCGGTCATGCGGGCCGCGAGTTCGGGGATGTTCCGGATGGTGACCTTGTCGAGCGTGGGCTTCGTGCCCCGGTACTTCTTGTTGGGCACCAGGACCAGCGACCCGCTCGGGGTGAACGCGTTCACGGTGAACGGCCCGGAGCCGACAGGGTGGTTGAAGAAGGCGGTGTCGTCCTTGCCGATGCCCGACGGGAGGACGTAGAAGGTGCCGAGCTTGCCGGGGACGGACGCGTCGGGCGCCGGGCTGTGCAGGACCACCTCGGTGGCGGAGACCTTGGTCATCGTGTCGCCCGGGAAGTTGCCCGCGTTGGGGCCGTTCAGGCCGATCATCCGCTGGAAGGAGGCGACCACGTCGTCGGCGTCGAGGGCGGAGCCGTCGGAGAAGGTGACGCCGGAGCGCAACGTGAACGTCCAGGCGGTGACGTCCTTGTTGGGCTTCCAGGACGCGGCGAGGTCGCCTTCGAGGGTGCCGTCCGCGGCGGGTTTCACCAGTCTGCTGAAGATCTCCTGGGCAGCCAACTGGGTTCCCGTGGAGGCGCCTTGGGCTCCGTGCGGGTCCAGGCTCTCGATCGGATAGGTGCCGGCGACCGTCACGTCTCCCGAGGCGGAACCGCCCCCGTCGTCGTCGCCGCCGGTGGTGGTCGAGCAGGCGGCGAGGAGCGCCGCGCCCGCCGTGGCGGTGGCGGCGAGCCGGATCAGCCGGCTCCGCCCGTGCTCACGCGTCCTGGTCATGATGGTGCTCCTCTCGATCGAGGGTCGGTCGGAGTCAGCCGGTGGGTTCGGAGTCGGTCGGGGGGTCGGAGTCCGCCGGTGGGTTCGGAGTCGGTCGGGGGGGTGAGGCGCCGTACCTGGTGTGGTTCAGCCGGGGCGGCCACGCCCGTAGCGGGCGGTGAGCTGGTCGCCGAGGATGCCCACGTTGACGATCAGGAGGGACAGGGCGATGCCCGGCAGGGTGGAGATCCACCATTGCGTTTCGAGGTACTCCTTGCCGTTGGCGATGGTCTGCCCCCACGACACGGTCGACGGGGGCAGCCCGATGCCGAGGAAGCTGAGCCCCGCCTCGGCCAGCACCACCAGCGCGAATTCGAGTGTGGCGAGGGCGACGATCGGGCCCGCCGTGAACGGGAGCACGTGCCGGACGAGGACGGTCCGGCCGGGCACTCCCAGCACCCGGGCGGCGTCGACCCAGGGCCGCTCCCTGAGGGAGAGCGCGATGCCCCGGGTGACCCGGGCGAAGCCGATCCAGCCGGTCGCCGAGAGCGCGATCACGACCAGCAGGACACTGCGCTCGAACGCGCCCGCGATCACGATGGCCAGCAGGATCGCGGGGAAGGCCAGCAGGACGTCGAAGATCCGGGCCAGTACGGCGTCGGCGACGCCCCGGAAGTAGCCGGCGACGGCGCCGAGGAGGACCCCGACCAGACAGGACAGCGCGACCGTGGACACGCCGACGAGGACCGCCGTCCGGGCCCCGTAGACGATCTGGGCGAACAGGTCGCGGCCGAGTCCGTCGGTGCCGAGCCAGGCCGTGCCCCCGGTGGACACCCTGGCGCCGGGGGCGAGCAGCCGGTCGTCCAGGGAGGTGTGCACCGGGTCGTAGTGGACCAGCGGCGGACCGACGACGGCCACCAGCAGGTAGCAGCCCACGACCACGGCGGGGAGTCGGGACAGGAGCGAGCGCGGTGCCCGCCGCGGGGCCGTCACCGGCTTCTCGACGGCGACGGTGAGATCGACCATCAGACGGCTCCCGTCCGGATCCGCGGATCCAGCTGCGCGATGAGCAGATCGGCCACCAGGTTGAGTACGACGACGATCCCGGCGATCAGCAGCGTCGCGCCCTGGACGACCGTGTAGTCGCGGTTGGCCACCGCCTCCACCACCAGCGATCCGAGACCGGGCCAGGCGAACACGTTCTCCACGATCACCGCGCCGCCCACCAGCGCCCCGACCTGGACGCCCACCACGGTCACCACCGGGATCAGCGAGTTGCGCAGGGCGTGCCCGAACAGCACCTGACGCTCGGTCAGCCCCTTGGAGCGCGCGGTCTGGATGTAGCTCTCGCCCATCGTCTCGGCAACGCTGGTCCGGGTCAGCCGGGCGATGATCGCGACGAACGGGAAGGAGAGGGTGACGGCGGGCAGCACCAGGTGCTGGGGGGTGCCGACCCCGGAACTGGGCAGCAGCCGCAGGGTCAGGGCGAAGACCAGCACCAGCATGATGCCGATCCAGAACGTCGGGAACGACTGGAGGGCGATCGTGCACGCCGAGACCACCCGGTCCACCAAACTGCCCGGCCGGGCCCCGGCCAGCATGCCGAGGGTCAGTCCCACGACCACCGCGATCACGGTGGCCGTCACGGTGAGGTCGATCGTGGCGGGCAGCCGGTCGAGGACCGCGCCCATCGCGGACCTGCCGAGCCAGTGCGACTGGCCGAAGTCGAGCCGGCAGACGTCGCCGAGGTAGCTGAGGTACTGCGCGCCGAGCGGCCGGTCCAGGCCCAGCGAGGAGCGCAGCTGGTCGATCTGGCTCCGGGTGGCGTCCGGGCCGAGCAGCACCGTCGCGGGGTCGCCGGGCGCGGCCCGGACGATGAGGAAGATCAGCGAGGCGGCGCCCCACATCACGAACACCCCGATGAGCAGCCGGTGCACGATCATCCGGATCATGTCCGCGGCCTCCCGCCACCGGCGGGCACCGGACCGATCGAGTCACCCGGGACGAAGGCGCAGGGCACCGTCAGCCGGCGCGGTTCGGGGCTCGCCTGGTCGAGCAGTTCGACCAGGACCCGTACGGCCTCCCCCGCCATCCGGGCGCGGGGCAGCGAGAACCGCGTCCAGTTCCGCGACTCCGGCGTCCAGGACGGCGGATCGCCGAGCAGGGCCAGCGAGCAGTCCTCCGGGAACCGGACCCGCCGGGTACCGGCCATCGCCGCCAGCGCCTCGGTGAGCCGGTTGTCCTCGGTCGGCTCGACCAGCAGCGCGGTGATCCCCAGTTCGCCGATCCACCCGGCCAGCCGCTCGGCCGTCAGCTCCGCCGGATCGGTCAGGCTCCGGATCAGCGCCTCGTCCGCGACCAGGCCGGCCTCGGCCAGTCCCCGCCGGTAGCCCTCCTCACGGTCCCTGGTGGGCTCGCTGTCCTCCAGGGCGCGCAGGTACAGGATGCGTCGGTGGCCGAGGCGCGCCAGCTCCGCGACGAGCGCCGCGGTCGCCGAGACGTAGTCGGCCGCCACATAGGAGAGTTCACCGTCGTCCACCTCGCGGCGGCCGACGAACACGATGGGGAAGTCCTCCCGGACCAGCGCCGACAGCTCCTCGCGGCGGACGTTCCGGCCGAGCAGGACGCAACCGTCCGCGATCTTCAGCCGGTTGGTCCCGCCGACGTAGATCGACCGCTCGGCCCCCGGCGCCCCGGACGCGGCCCCGCCGGAGCAGAACAGCAGCAGGTCGTAGCCCTGCCGTGCGGTCTCCTCCTCCACGCCGAGCAGGAACGGGTAGTAGAAGTCGCGCTGGTCGGTCGGGAACACCGACTCGAAGGTGTAGAGCCCGAGCAACCGGTTCCGGCCGCCCTTCAGGCTGCGCGCGGCGACATTGGCCGCATAGCCGAGCTCCTCGGCCGCCGCCAGCACGGCCCGCCGGGTCGGTTCCGCGATCTGGTCGCTCGCCGCGCCGCCGCTGATCACCAGCGACACCGTCGCCTGGGAGACGCCGGCGCGCCGTGCGATGTCCCGCTGGGTGGAGCGTCTACGTCGTTCGGGAGGGGCCATGAGCACTCCCTAATACGTATTAAGCAGTGCCGAATGATGCTACTCGGACCCGGAGAAACGCGTCAAGAGACGTGAACGGCCTTTGTCCGTCTTGTTTCTGACAGATGATCTGATCTTGGGGAGTGACCGGATTCGCCATCCGGGTGCCCGCCTGAGCCATGGCACGCGGACGCGGTGTCCGGGAACATCGGGACCATGGCCGAGAACACCGCCGACGACGACCTCGCCTCCCGCTTCGACCGGGACGGCTACGCCGTGCTGCCCGACGCCCTGGCCCCGGACGAGGTGGCGGAGTTGCGTGCGGAGACCGTGCGGATCTGCCGGGGCGAGCGGGGCTGCGTCGAGGGCGCGCCGGAGCCGGTCGCGGGCGAGAGCGACGACGAGACGGTACGGCGGTTCCTGTGCGTGCACTATCCGCACAAGCTGTCGTCGCTCATGCTCGACACCATGCGCCATCCCGCCGTCGTCGGACCGCTGACCGAGGTGATCGGTCCGGACGTCAAGGCGATGCAGTCGATGCTGTTCGTCAAGTCCGAGGGGAAACCGGGCCAGGCGTGGCACCAGGACGAGATGTTCATCCCCACCCGGGACCGGTCGCTGACCGCCGCCTGGCTCGCCCTCGACGACGCCACCGTCGACAACGGCTGCCTCTGGGTCCTGCCGGGCTCGCACCGCCCCGGCGTCATCTACCCCAACCGGCAGCACGACGACGCCCGTTACGACTGCACGGTCGAGTCGTACGCCTTCCCCTACGACGAGTCCGACGCCGTGCCCGTCGAGATCGCCGCCGGATCGGTGCTGCTCTTCAACGGCTACCTGCTGCACAAGTCGTTGCCCAACTCCGGTCGGCACGGCTTCCGTCGGGCGCTGGTCAACCACTACATGAGCGCCGCGTCCCTGCTCCCCTGGGCCCCGCCCGAGGCCGAAGTGCCCATGGCCCAGACCGACTTCCGGGACATCGTGCTGGTGGCGGGCCAGGACCCGTACGCCTACAAGGGAACCACTGACATCCGTACGCCCCGGGTGCGGCGCGACCGGTCCGGGGGCTGCGACCGGTGAGACGGCCGTGACGGAGCGCGTCCCGCCGCCGACCCCCGCGCTGCTGTCCCGGCTCGGCCCCGCCGTCGCCGACTACCCGCCCGGTTCGGTCTTCGGCCCCAGGGACGCCGGATCGTACGAATTCGTCTGGCTGTTGCGGGGCAGCGCCCGCTGGGTCTGCGGTGACCTGAGCGTGCCGCTGAAGCCCGGCGAACTGCTCCTGGTACGCCCCGGGATGCGCGACACCTTCCACTGGGACACCCACAGGACCACCCGGCACGCCTACACACACTTCCGGCTCCGCCCCGCCCCCGCCGACAACGGCTGGCCGCTCGTCCGCGACCTCACCGGCCGGGACGACCCGATGGCCGCGCTCTGCCGGCACCTCCTGGCGCTCGGCGCGACCCGCCCGCCGGCCTGGGAGCGGCACGCCGAGGAGACCCTGCGGCTGCTGGTCTTCACCTTCGCGCACGGCACCGGCCCGGGAACCGGCCCCCAGACGCTCCCGGAGCCGCTGCTCGCCATGATGGCCGCGGTGCGCTCCCGCTGGTCGGACGGCGTCGCCCGCCCGCTCGCCCTGGAGCGGCTGGCGGAGGCGGCCGGAGTCTCCCCCAGCACCCTGTCCCGCGTCTGCCGGCGGTACCTCGGCGTCAGCCCCGTGGCGGGCCTCGAACTGCTCCGCCTGGCGCGGGCCGAACCGCTGCTCTGGCTGAGCAACCTCTCGCTGCGCGCCATAGCCCTCCGGTGCGGCTTCGCCGACGCCTACCACTTCTCCCGCCGCTTCCGCGCCGTCTACGGCATGTCCCCGACCGCCTTCCGCAAGGTGCCGCCGGAGTCGGCACCGCCGTCCCCGGTCACCGGCGGCGCCCTGTCCGCGCTCCAGGCCCTGGCACCGCCCTCGCCCTAGTCGTGCCCGGCGCGAGGCCCTGCCGTGCCCCGGCCAGGTCGTCGCCGGGCAGGAAGGCCGCGTGCCACGAGGACCTGCGGGCCGGTCCGACGCGGACGTGTGCGGACCAGCCGGAGACGGCGCCGACCCGGCCACCGTCCGGGCCCGATCCGACCACCGGGCGGTGGTGATCAGCCGCCGCGGCGGGTCCTGGCGGCCTCGCGGGCCTCCGCGAGTTTGCGGGCCTCGCTGGTCTTGCGGGAGGGCTTGCCGCCGGAGCCGCCCCGCGGATCCTTGGTGCTGCCGAGGCCGCGGAACGGGGCGTTGGGGTTCTTGGGGCGCGGTACGGCGGGTGCGCCGTCGAGGGGCTTTCCGGAGGGGGCCCGGGCGCCGGTGATGCGGCTCAGCTCCGCCTCGCCCGACCGCACTTTGGTGACCTTGGGGGTGACGTCGGCGTCGGCCATGACCTGGCTCGTCTCGCGGCGCTGTCCCGACAGGACGAGGGTCACGACGGTGCCGGAGCGGCCGGCCCGGGCCGTGCGGCCCGCGCGGTGCAGATAGTCCTTGGGGTCGGTGGCCGGGTCGACGTTGACCACCAGGTCGAGGTCGTCGATGTGCAGGCCGCGTGCGGCGACGTTCGTCGCCACCAGGGCGGTGACCTGCCCGTCCTTGAACTGGGCCAGGGTCCGGGTGCGCTGCGGCTGGGCCTTCCCGCTGTGCAGGGCGGCGGCGGCCACACCGCTGGCCCGCAGATGCCGGGTGAGCAGGTCGACGCCGTGCTTGGTGTCCAGGAACAGCAGGACGCGGCCGTCGCGGGCGGCGATCTCCGTGGTCACGGCGTACCGGTCCGGGCCGTGCACGACGAGGACGTGGTGATCGATCGCGGCGACCGCGCCGGACGCGGGGTCCACGGAGTGGACGGCGGGGTCGCGCAGGTAGTCCCGCACCAGCCGGTCGACGTCGCGGTCGAGGGTCGCGGAGAACAGCATCCGCTGCCCGTCGGGACGCACCTGGTCCAGGATCTCGGTGACCTGCGGCAGGAACCCCATGTCACACATCTGGTCGGCCTCGTCCAGGACCGCGATGCGCACCCGTCCCAGCCGGCAGGCCCTGCGCTCGACGAGGTCGTGCAGCCGGCCCGGCGTGGCGACGACGATCTCGGCGCCGTCCCGCAGCGCGGCGGCCTGCCGCCCGAGGGACACTCCGCCCACCACGGTCGCGAGCCGCAGCCGCAGCGCCTCGGCGTACGGGGTGAGCGCCTCACCTACCTGCTGCGCCAGCTCCCTGGTGGGCACCAGGACGAGCGCCAGCGGTTCCTTGGGCTGCGCGCGCCGCCCGGCCGTACGGGCGAGCATCCCCAGGCCGAAGGCGAGCGTCTTGCCGGATCCGGTGCGCCCCCGGCCCAGGACGTCCCGTCCCGCGAGCGCGTTCGGCAGCGCCGCCGCCTGGATGGGGAAGGGCACCGTCACGCCCTGCTCGTCCAGCACCCGCAGCACGGCGGCCGGCAGTCCCAGCTCCGCGAAGGACGCCGCCGGGGGCAGCGCCGCGGTGCTGCCCGACGTCTCGTGCTCCACGCCCTGCTGCCGGGCATCTGCACGTGCTGATTCGCTCACAGAAAGACTTCCTCCGAAGGGACCGTACCGAGGAAGGCGCGGCGGGGACGCGGTGACGTTGCAAACGCCCCACGTTAGCACGGGGCGCATCACCCGGGTTTCCCGTCGGCGCGCCGTCGGGCCGGCCTCCCGAACCGCGCGCCAACGGTGGGGCCGGCACCAATGGGCGGTGTTCGCGGCACTTTGGTGCACGCCTTCGGGGGCCACCCCGTCGTAGCCTTCCCGGGGAACGCCGAAAGCCGGATGAGCCGGGTGCGCCGGGTGCGCCGGATGAGCCGGGTGCGCCGGGTGCAGAGCCACCGGCCCCGCGGCACCGGAAATCCCGGGAGCGACACGCGGAATTGCCTCCCGATGGATTCAGCCCGTCCGTGTTCCGGCCTTTCCGGTAGATCCCGAAATCCGCACAGGCCGAGGAGTGCCATGACCACACATACACACGCGACCGCACCCACCCGGTTCATCGAGGTGGACGGTGTCCGTTACGCCTACCGGCGCTTCGGGGCCGAGACCGGTGTTCCGCTGCTGATGCTGCCGCACTTCCGGGCCGGAATGGACCACTGGGACCCGCTCGTCACGGACGGACTGGCGGCGAACCGTCCCGTCATCCTGTTCGACAACGCCGGCGTGGGCGCCTCCGGCGGCGACACCGCGACGAGCGCCGAGGGGTTCGCCGAGCACGCCGTGCGCTTTCTGGCGGCCCTGGGCCTGGACGAGATCGACCTGCTCGGCTTCTCGGTGGGCGGCTACGTCAGCCAGGCGCTCGTGCTCGCCCGCCCCGATCTGGTGCGGCGTCTCGTCCTGGTCGGCACCAAGCCGCGCGCGGGTGAGACGGAAGGCCTGGGAGAGCGGGTCCCGGAGGTCGCCGGCCACGAGGTCCTGACCGAGGACGACTACCTCTACCTCTTCTTCGGCCCCTCGGAGGCGAGCCGGACCGCCGGCCGGGCGTTCTGGAAGCGCAGGCACGCCCGCACGCACGATGTCGACCCGGAGTCGGGCCCGGACAGCGTCAGAGCGCAGAACGCCCTGCGCGCCGACTGGAACACCGCCCGCGGCGAGCGGTTCGAGGAACTCCGCGGGATCCGCCGGCCGACCCTGGTCGTCAACGGAGACAACGACATCATGGTGCCCACCGTCAATTCGTGGATTCTCCACCAGCACATTCCGAACGCACAGCTCGTGATCCTCCCCGACTCCGGCCACGGCTCGCTGTTCCAGTACCCGGAGCTCTTCTGTTCCTTCGTGACGCAGTTCCTCGACGGCGAAGTGGCGCCCGGCAGGTGAGTGACGGCAGCACGAGGAAGGAACCAGCGGTGGTCACGGCCCCGTCCCGACGGCCGACCCTCATGGCGGTGCACGCGCATCCCGACGACGAGTCCAGCCAGACCGGAGGCACACTCGCCCGTTACTCGGCCGCGGGGTGCCGCACGGTGCTGGTCACCTGCACGGACGGGGGCAGAGGAGACGGCGCGTCGGACGGCGGCGCCGGCACGACCAGCAGCCGGGTGGCAGCCGTGCGTTCCGCTGAACTGGCCGCCGCCGCGGTCGCCCTCGGCGTCGACGAGGTGATCGAGCTGGGGCACCCCGACTCGGGCATGCCCGAAGACCCGGCCACGATCGCACCGGAGGCTTTCAGCCGGATGGATCCGGGGCCGGTCGTCCGGCGGCTCACCCGGCTGATGCACGCGTACCGGCCGGACGTCGTGATCACCTACCCGCCCGACGGGCTGTCCTTCCACCCTGACCACATACAGGCCCACCGGGTGACCGTGGACGCGTTCCGGCAGTACCGGGCGTCGGCCGCGCGGCCGACGGCCGCGACGGCGGGAACCGGACCCAGGTTGTACTACGTCGCCGTCTCCCGCACCCGGCTGCGGGCGGTCCGCAGGCGTGGCGAGTCCCTGCTCCCGCCGGGCAGTTGGCTCCCGCCCCTGGAGATCGCGATCGACGACGCCGCGGTGACCACGGTGGTCGACGTCGGCGAGGCCTGGCCGCGGAAGGTCGCCGCCCTCGCGGCACACCGCAGTCAGGCGGACGCCGCGGCGCTGCACGCGCTGTTCCGCGTGGCCGGGCCGGACGACCGGGTGGAGGAGTTCGTACTCGCCGTGCCGGCAGGAGCCCACATGCCCGGCGAGAACGACCTGTTCGCCGGATTCCCCGCCCCTTCCCCCGCCCCTTCCCCCGCTCCTTCCTCTCGCCATTTCCCGTCGCCCCGGAGCACGACGGCCACGACCTCCGTGGACCCGCCACGGCCCGCAGCCCTTTGAGCAGACCCGTGGGAAGCATCCGGCGCACCCTCCGCGAAACCCTGACAGGCCTGCCGGACGCCTACTGGTGGCTGTGGACCGGCACCCTGGTCAACCGCCTCGGCAGTTTCGTGGTGAGCTTCCTTGCGCTCTACCTGACCCTGGGACGCGGCCGTTCCGCCACCTACGCGGGCCTGGTGGCGTCCCTCTACGGGCTCGGGAGTGCGATCGGCGCGCTGGCGGGCGGGGCCCTCGCCGACCGTGCGGGGCGACGCCGCACCATGCTGTGGGCGCAGCTCTGTTCGGCGGCGGGCACCGTCGCCCTGCCCCTGGTGAGCGCCGCGGTGCCCATGGCCGTACTGGCCGCGGCGCTGGGCGCGGCGTCCGGTGCCTCGCGCCCCGCGACACAGGCCACCATGGCGGATCTCGTCGCGGACGAGGACCGGGCGCGTGCCTTCTCCCTGAGCTACTGGGCGGTGAACATAGGCTTCGCGGTGTCGTCCGCGGTCGCCGGACTGATCGCCGCGCACGGCTACGTGTGGCTCTTCCTGGGCGATGCCGGCACGACCCTGCTCTGCGCCCTGGTGATACGGCTCCGTGTTCCCGAGACGCTGCCCACGGCCCCGGGCGCCGGCTCCGGGGAGCAGTCCGGGACGGCACCGCCGGCGGGCATCGCGATCGTCGTGCGGGACGCGAGGTTCATGACGTTCGTCGCGCTGACGTTCCTGCTGGGCCTGGTCGTCCAGCAGGGATCCACCATGCTGCCGGTGGACATGGGCAGGCACGGTCTCACGGCCCGTGACTACGGGACGGTCATCGCCCTCAACGGTGTCCTCGTCGTGGTCCTGCAGATTCCGCTCACCCGTCTGACCGCGCGGCGCGGCCAGGTCGCGGTCCTGACGGCGGGAACGCTCCTGATGGGCTGGGGGTTCGGCCTGACCGCCCTCGCCGGGTCGGTCGTCGCCTATGCGGGCACCGTGGCCGTATGGACCGTAGGCGAGATCCTCTACGCGCCCGCCTCCATGTCGTTCGTGGCCGGCCTCTCGCCGTCGTACGCCCGCGGACGCTACGACGGCGTCTACACCGTCGCCTGGGCGGCGGCGTCCTTTCTGGGGCCGGTCCTCGGGGGTACGGCCCTCGACCACTGGGGGAGCGCCGCCGCCTGGGGGACCTGCGCGGTGATCGGTACCCTCACCGGCGCCGGGTCCTGGGTACTGCTCGGAAACCGGCGGCCGGCCGAGGCGGCCGTCACCGGGCCGCTGTGAACGGCGGGCCGGTCGGGGCTGTCTGCGCAGCTGCCTCAGCGGACATCGAAAGCCTCCCTTTCGGGAAGGGTGCCGGACGGTCACGCACGTCATGTGGGGACGACGTGCGCCGGCCGGTGCGCGCCGGCCGGGGGCGGAGGAAGTGTGTGAGGGGACGACACATCATGTTCGCGGACATGGTGGCCGGGCCGGCGGACCCCGACCGGTGCCCCGTCGCACGGCGCGCGGCCGGAGCCGTCCGCTGCCCGTCGGGGCAGTCGGGGCAGCGGCAACCGGCCGGTGCGTTCGGGCTGTTGGGTTACGTTTTCGCGGACCGCTCCGCGGCTCGGCCGCCGGATCCGGGATCGCCGCCGATCTTCGGCGAGACATCTTCTCAGCCCTGAGGTAGGACACCCATGCCCATGATCGACGTGTATGCCGCCGCCGGCACCTTCAGCGACAGGAACGCCCTGGCAAGGGAACTCGCCCGGATCGTCATGCGCTGGGAGAAGGTGCCGGACATCCCCTTCTTCGGTGACAACACCGCCGCGTTCATCCACGAACTGCCCTCGGACGCGCTGTCCACGGCCAGTGGCCGGAGCGAGTGCGTGCGCGTGCAGGTGACCACCAGCTCCGGTGCTCTGGACCGCGGGCAGCAGCTGGGCGTGGTCGGCGACATCACCGCGGCGGTGGCGTCGGCCGCGGCCGACCCCGACCTGGCGAACCGGACCTGGGTCGCGTTGACCGAGGCCGTACCCGGTGGCTGGGGCATCGCCGGCCATTCCTTCA
This sequence comes from Streptomyces sp. NPDC048278, assembly GCF_040652195.1. Classification (NCBI taxonomy): domain Bacteria; kingdom Bacillati; phylum Actinomycetota; class Actinomycetes; order Kitasatosporales; family Streptomycetaceae; genus Streptomyces; species Streptomyces sp. NPDC048278. The sequence goes on along the minus strand of NZ_JBEZLP010000038.1, from coordinate 49,532 downwards.
CCAACGAGGAGATCGTGCGACACGTGCGCGAGCTGCTGGGCAAGCAGTAGCCCGCGACGGGTCCCTCAGACCGGGGTCTCGATGTGTGCCCGTGCCGCCTCCAGGATCGTCTCGGACAGCCCGGGGTCGGCCTTGGCCACCGCTCGTGAGAGGGCCAACGCGCCGATCATGGTGGACAGGGTGGCGAAGTCGGGCCCGGCCCCCGGTGCCCGGTCCGGTGCGTCCAGTGCCCGCAGCCGGCTCAGCGACTCCGCCATGCCCGTGATGCCGGTGGCGAAGATGCGCTGGATCTCCGTGGAGTTCCGGCCGGCGTCCTGGGCCAGTGCCGCGACGCTGCACCCGTCGTCCGGGCTGTCCCGGTGCCGGGCCGACACGTAGTCCTCCACGAACCGGTGCAGCAGGGGCTCGGCGTCCGGTCCGCCGTCCTCCCCGCCCTGCGCCGCCACCGCGTCGACGGCCGCGACACTCTCTGCGATCCCCCGCTCGCACACCGCCGCGGCCAGCGCCTCCTTGGAGCCGAAGTAGCCGTAGAAGCCACCGTGGGTCAGCCCCGCGGCCTTCATCACGTCGGCGATGGTCACATCGTCGAAGCCACGCTTCCTGAACTGCTGACCTGCGCTGACGACGATGGCCTCACGGTTTGCAGCCACCTGCTCACGAGAAGCACGCATGTCCACCTCCTGAACCGTATCCCTGTTTGACAATTTACATGATGGCCATCATGATGAAGTTATTCATGATGGTCATCATGTAAATGGGATGGCCGTCCGGGCCGCCGAGCAGCAGACCCCCCGCGCCGGCGGCGCGCGACCCGACAGAAAGAACCCCCATGAGCCCTCAGCCCTACCCCGCCACGCGCACCGCCGTGGTCCTGATCGACCCCCTCAACGACTTCCTGGCCGCGAACGGGAAGCTGAGCGGGCAGATAGGCCCCATGCTGGACAGGACCGGCCTGCACGCGCAGCTCGCCCGCCTGGCGGCAGGCGCCCGTGAGGCCGGCGTCACCGTCTTCTACGCACCCCACGGCCTCCACGAGGGCGTCTTCGACGACGTCAGGCACGTGCTGCCGCGCTTCCGGTTCGCGGTGGACAACCAGGTCTTCTGGGAGGGCACCGACGGCGCGGACTTCTACCCGCCGCTGCGCCCCCAGGACGGGGACGTGGTGGTCGGCCGCCACCACATGTTCGACTCGTTCGCCGGCACGGACCTGCACGAGCAGCTCACCGCCCGGGGCATCGAGCACGTGGTCCTGGCCGGACTGACCTCCCAGACCTGTGTCGAGGGGACCGGCCGGCACGCACTGGAAGCCGGGTACCACGTCACCTTCCTCACGGACGCCGTGGCCGACTTCACGGAGGAGGCCCATCGGGCCGCCCTGGAGATCTCCTACCCCACCTACGGCCACGAGGTCACGACGGTCGACGCCTTCCTGGCCGCCGTCGTGCCCGCCCCGGCCGCCTGACGAACACCGCACGATCGGAGAGGTTCCCCCCACATGGCTACTGTCACCGTTGTCTTCCACTACCCCAACGGCCACACCCGCGCCCTCGCCGAGAGCGTCGCCCGCGGAGCGCGGAGCGTACCCGGCACCGAGGTGCGGCTGGCGGAGATCGAGGGACACCAGGTCCACGAAGGACGCTGGTCCGACGCCGCGACCATGGAACTGCTGAAGGAGTCGGACGCGATCGTCTTCGGCGCACCGACGTACATGGGCAGCGTCTCGGCCGTGTTCAAGGCCTTCCTCGAGGCCGGCTTCTATCCGTTCCTCGGGCAGGAGTGGAAGGACAAGCTCGCCGGCGGGTTCACCCACTCCGCCTCGCAGAACGGCGACAAGCTGTTCTCCCTTCAGCAACTCGCGGTGTTCGCCGCGCAGATGAACATGCAGTGGATCTCGGTCGGCGACGCCTCCGGCAACAACTGGACGGGCGGATCGGTGTACGACGTGAACCGGCTGGGTTCCTGGCTCGGCGTCATGGGCCAGACCAACGTGGACGAGGAGCCCGGGGCCGTCGCCGCGCACGGGGACCTCGTCACCGCCGAGCGGTACGGGGCCCGGCTGGCCGAGCTGACCGCCCGGTGGACCCACGGCCGCGGCTACGACGTCGCACGTCACACGCTGGAGGACTTCCGGGAGATCTCCGCCCGCAGCGCGGCGGACGCCCAGGCCCGTACCGCGCAGGGCGCGAGCGCCGGCTGACCGCGTTTCCCGGGCCCGGGCACCACTCGACAACACCCACGAACGAGGACACCACCATGTACCTGCACGTCACCGGCACCGTCACGGCCGAACGCGAGCAACTGGCACCGCACGCGGAAGACGAGGCCCGCGTCCTGCGAAGGCTGAAGGCGGACGGCGTCGTGCTCTCCTCCTTCCGCCGCACCGACAGACCCGGAGCCTTCCTGATCGTGGAGGCCGAGAGTCTCGACAGCGCGCGTGAACAGCTCGGCCAACTGCCGTACGCGGCCCACGGTCTGCTGACCTTCGAATTCATCGAAGTCGGCCGGCTCTGACACCCGCTCCATGATCAACACCGGGATTCATCAGACGTCCGCGGGACAGAGCGGCGGCGCCGAGACCGGTCCTCCGCTCGCCGTGGCCGTCGTCTCCGGTGACCGGATCACCTACGAGGGTGCTGTCGCCGCCCTTGCCGCGTTCCCGGGACTGCGGGTACTGCCGCGGGGGGACGAGCGGAAGGCGGACGTCCTCGTGGCCTTCGACGAAGCGGCCTCGGACCAGGTGCTGAAGCACGTGGAGCGGATCTCGGCCGACCAGCCGCACGCGCGTGCCGTCCTGGTCACCGACTCCATCACCGAGCCGCGACTCGTCCGGGCCATCAGCCTCGGAGTCGTCAGCGTGGTGCTGCGCCCGACCGCCACCTTCTCGGAGATCGCCGACGCCGCCGTTGCCGCGAGCATCGGGCACGCCGATGTGCCGCCGCACATACTGGGGCCCCTGATCCAGCACATGAGGCGCATGGAACGCCATGGGTCCGGTGCCGGATCAGGCCTCAGCGCCCGGGACATGACCGTTCTCAGGATGCTCTCGGACGGGCTCGACACCGCGCAGATCGCCAGTCGCCTCAGCTACTCGGAAAGGACGATCAAGAGCATCGTCCACGCCATCATCAACACGCTCGGGGTGAAGAACAGAACGCACGCGGTGGCCTACATGATCCGCGCCGGCCTTCTCTGACGGCACCCGGCGACGACATCGACAGATCAGCAACACACCGGAGACACCCATGAACGACCTGCTCGACCATGTCATTTCAGCGCACGGCGGCCGTGAACGCTGGTCGCGGATCGGCAGCCTGGAGGTTCGGACGAAGCTCCACGGTCCCTTCTGGGCCGTGCGGGGCTTCTCCGACGAACCGCTGAACGAGACCGTGACGATCGACACCCGACGCCAACTGGTCCGGTTCAGCCCCTGGGGCCGGCCCGATCACGACTTCGTGTTCCGCGCCGACGACGACGTGATCGAGCTGCGAGCCGCGTCGGACGGCACGGTGCTGGAGTCGCGGACCGGTATCCGGTCGACATACCGGGGATACGACCTCACCTCGCCCTGGCAGCCGCTCCAGGTCGGCTACTTCATCGGCTACGCCATGTGGAACTACCTCACCACCCCCTTCCTGTTCGACCGTCCCGACGTCACCTCCCACGAAGGAGAGCCCTGGACGGAGAACGGGGAAGTGTGGCGCCGGCTGCACGTGGAGTTTCCCGGGTCCATCGCCACGCACACGGCCAGGCAGACCTTCTACTTCGGCGACGACGGTCTGCTGCGCAGACTCGACTACGAAGTGGACGTCAACGTCGGCGTCGCCGTCGCCCACTACGTCGGCGGGTACCGGACGTTCGAGGGAATCAGGTTCCCGACCAGGCGGCGGGTCCACCGGCGCAACGCCGACAACTCGGCCGGCGAGAACTGGTCCATCGGTATCGACATCGACGGTGTGGTGGCCCACGGCCGATCCTGACCGACCCTCTACTGAAAGTCACCGTGACGACAAGTTATTGTGTACTACACGGAGACGGTGACGGTGAGGGAGGCGGGCGGCCATGGCGGGTGCGGCGGCAAGCGGGTCCGGCGGGACCGCCATGGGCCGGACGCGGCCGGTGGTGAGCCGACGGCGGGAGATCGGCGAGGTCAGCGCGCGGTCGCTGCTGATGACCATGCTCGGTGAGTACGTGCTTCCGCAGGGCCGCCCGGTGTGGACGTCGGCACTGGTGGACGCGCTGGCGAGGTTCGAGGTCGAGGAGAAGTCGGCCCGTCAGTCGCTGGCACGCACCGGGGCCGAGGGCTGGCTGGCCTCCGAGCGCGTCGGCCGCCGGGTGCGCTGGGCGCTGACCCCGCCGGGACGCCGGCTGCTGACCGAGGGCGCGCAGCGCATCTACGACTTCGGGAGCGGCGAGGCCGCCTGGGACGGCACCTGGCTGGTGGTGCTGGCGTCGGTGCCGGAGGCGAAACGGGATCTGCGCCACCGGGTGCGCACCCGGTTGACCTGGGCGGGCTTCGGCTCCCCCGAACCCGGTGTGTGGATCACCCCGCACGCGGACCGGGAGGCGGAGGCCCTCGGCGTCCTGAAGGAACTCGGGCTCGCGGACGGGGCGATGTCCTTCACCGCCTCGTACGGTGCCGTCGGCAGTGAGGCCGCGATGGTGGCGCGCGCCTGGGACCTGAGCGAGGTGGAGGAGCGGTACGAGGCGTTCATCGACGAGTTCACCGGTCTGCGCCCGGCCGACGGCGACGCCGTACTGCACGCCCAGACCATGCTGGTGCACGAGTGGCGCCGGTTCCCGTTCCTCGACCCCCGGCTGCCCCCGAAGCTGCTGCCGCCCGGCTGGAACGGGGCCAGGGCCGCCGCGCTGTTCCACAGCAGACATGCCGAGTGGAGCCCGGCGGCACTGGCACGCTGGACGGAGCTGACGCGGGATCAGGGCGACCGGGACGGCGGTTCCTGAGCAGGCAGCCCGGCACAGGAGCCGTCGCGGGCCATGGTCCGCAGGACGTTCCGGCGGATCTTGCCGGTGGGGGTGCGGGGCAGTTCGGGCAACTGCAGGACGACGCGCGGGCGTTTGAAGGCGGCCAGGCCCTCGCGGCACCAGGCGACCAGGGCGTCCGGATCGATGTCCCGGCCGGGCACCGGCACCACGCAGGCGACCGGCTTGTCCAGGCCGTCCGCGTCCGGTGCGCCGACCACGGCGGCCTCGGCCACGTCGGGGTGGGCGAGCAGCCGCTCCTCCACCTCGGCCGGTGAGACCCAGATGCCGCCGGCCTTGAGCAGGTCGCCGGTGCGGCCCAGGCAGGTGTAGGTGCCGTCGGCGTTGCGGACGTAGGTGTCGCCGGTGCGCACCCGGTCGCCGAGGAACACCTGCCGGGTGGTCTCCGCCCGGCACCAGTAGCCGACGGCGGCCGATTCGCCCCGCACGTACAGCTCCCCCGGTGTGCCGGTGCCCGCCACCACCTCGCCCTGCGCGTCCCGCAGCTCCACGGTGTACCCCGGAACGGGTTCGCCGGAGGAGCCGGGGTGGACGCGTCCCGGGCGGTTGGAGACGAAGATGTGCAGCATCTCGGTGGAACCGATGCCGTCGAGCACCTCCACGCCGAACCGCCGGAGCATGCCGTGGTACATCGGCGCGGGCAGTGCCTCGCCGGCCGCGACACCGAGTCGTACGGTGGTGAACGCGTCGTCGGGGACGTCGGCACTCGCGAGCAGGGGGCCGTAGAAACTGGGGGTGCCGAACAGCACCGTCGCCCGGTCGGCCGCCGCGCGTTTCGCGAAGAGCGCCGGGGACGGTCTGGCGGGTTCGAGCAGCGCCGTGCCGCCCGCCGCGAGCGGGAAGAAGAGCGAGTTGCCGAGGCCGTACGCGAAGAACAGCTTGGCGACCGACAGGCAGCGGTCGCCGGGGCCGATGCCGAGGACGCGCCGCCCGTAGTTCTCGGCCACCAGCCGGATGTCGGCGTGCCGGTGCATGGCCGCCTTGGGGGTGCCGGTGGTGCCGGAGGTGTACAGCCACAGCGCGTGCGAGTCGGGCCAGGTCGGGTACGGCGGGTCGTCGCCTGCGGCGTCCGGCAGCCCGTCGCCGGCGCCGGCGTCCAGCAGCTGCTGCCAGGTCCGGCCGTGTACGTGCGCCGGAAGCCCGGTGGCGTCGGGGCCGGTCAGGACGGCCTGTGCGACCTCCGGTGCCGATCCGAGCGCGGCGCGCACCAGCGGGGCGAACTCGGCGGAGCCGAGCACCACCCGGCAGCGCGAGTCGGCGATCAGCGTGCCCAGTTCACCACCGGTGAGCATGGTCGAGGCGGGGACCGCCACGGCACCGATCCGGAACGCCGCGAGGATCGCGGTGAACAGCTCGACGTCGTCCGTCATGCACATCAGGACGCGTTCCTCGGGCCGCAGGCCGAGCGCGCGCAGCCCCGCGGCCACCCGGCGGACCTCGGTCGACAGCTGCGCGTAGGTGAGGCTCCGGGCCGGGGTGACGACGGCCGTACGGTCGCCGTTGCCCTCCCGCAGATGCCGGTCGACCAGGTGGTCCGCCGCGTTGAAGAGCTCGGGCATCCGGCTCACCTCACACCAGTCGGACGTACTCGTAGTCGAACGGTTTGCCGTTGATGCCGTTGGCCGGCGGTGCCACCCAGTGGGCGATCCTGCCGCGCTCGTACACCGGCTGCATCAGCGACCTGACGAACGCGAGGTCCTCGGCGGTGGGGAGCCAGTGGTGGCGGCTCGCCTCCCAGGTCTGTTCGTCGACGATCGTGCCGTCGGGGGTGACGTGGTGTCCGGCGGCGAGGCCGACGTCACGGTTGAAGCCGGGGTGGGGCAGGGTCAGCCGGTGGTCGACGCCGTGCTCCGCGAGGATCCGGTTCCAGCGGGTGACACCGCCCCGGCAGTCGGAGATGTACTCGTCGCGCAGGTCGAGGTTGAGGGCGAGCAGCGCGGAGACCTCCTCCTGGCTCCAACTCCCGTCGTCCTGGGGCCTGTCCAGGAAGGCGCTGTCGTCGGCGAGCCGGTGGTCGTCCTTGCGGCGCTCCTCCATCCAGCGGCCCTTGAGCCCGGCGGTGTAGTAGTTGGCCGCGTTGGTGGAGGTCTCGCCGCCGAACAGGTCCAGGGAGACCGTGTAGTGGAAGTTGATGTACTTCTGGATGACGTCGAGCGGGATGCCCCCGCACGCGGCGATGTCCAGGGTGTCGTGCTCGCGGACGAGTTGGGCGCTGCGGGTGACCACCCGGTCGACGCCCGTGGTGCCGACCATCATGTGGTGGGCCTCCTCCTTCAGCATGAAGGAGCAGGTCCGGGAGAGCGGGTCGAAGGCGCTCTCCTTGAGCGAGCCGAGCTGGTACTTGCCGTCCCGGTCGGTGAAGTACGTGAACATGTAGAAGGCCAGCCAGTCGGCGGTCTCCTCGTTGAACGCGCCCAGGATGCGCGGGGCGTCGGGGCTGCCGGAGTTGCGGTGCAGCAGTGCCTCGGCCTCCTCGCGGCCCTCGCGGCCGAAGTAGGCGTGCAGCAGGTAGACCATCGCCCAGAGGTGGCGGCCCTCCTCGACGTTGACCTGGAAGAGGTTGCGCAGGTCGTAGAGGCTGGGCGCGGTCAGCCCGAGCAGGCGCTGCTGTTCGACGGAGGCGGGCTCGGTGTCGCCCTGGACGACGATGAGGCGGCGCAGGTCGGCGCGGTATTCGCCGGGCACCTGCTGCCAGACCGGCTCGCCCTGGTGTTCCCCGAAGCCGATACGGCGGTCGGGGGTGGGCTCGGCCAGGAAGATGCCCCAGCGGTAGTCGGGCACGTCGACGTGGCCGAAGTGGGCCCAGCCGTCCCGCCCGACGGAGACGGCGGTGCGCAGGTACACCCCGTGGTTCTCCAGCGTGGGACCCATCTCGCCCCACCAGTTCAGGAACTTGGGCTGCCAGCCCTCCAACGCCCGTTGCAGGCGGCGGTCGTCGGCGAGGGAGACGTTGTTGGGGATGCGGGAGTCGTAGTCGATCGCGGAGGGCATCGGGTCACACTCGCTTCCGGTCGTAGACCGCCTTCTGTCCGGTGCCGTAGCGGCGCAACGCGCCTTCGGGACCGGAGGCGTTGGGGCGGATGAAGATCCAGTTCTGCCAGGCGGTGAGCCGGCCGAAGATCTTGGTCTCGATGGTCTCCGGGCCGACGAACCGGTGGTTGGCCTCCATCCCGGTCAGCGCGTCCGGGCTCAGGGCCGCCCGCGCCTCCAGGACGAGCCGGATCTCGTCCTCCCAGTCGAGGTCGTCGGGCGCGTCGGTGACCAGGCCGAGTTCGCGGGCCCGGGCGGCGCTCAGCGGGCGGCCGGTCTCCTGGCGCAGCCAGTCGAGGTGGTCGTCCTCCCGGTAGAAGCGGGACTCCAGGCGGGTCAGCCCGTTGCCCATGGGGAAGGGGCCGAAGTTGGCGTCGGAGAGCGCGAGGACGGCCCGCTCCGGGCTGTCGGGATCGTCCGGCGGCGGGCCGTCCAGCATGTACTGGAGGTCGCAGGCGAGGGCGAGTTCCAGGAGCAGCCCGGCGAAGCAGCCGCCCGGCTCGACGAGGGCGACGAGGCTGCGGCTGGTGACGTCCAGCCGCTTCAGGGTGCGCTTGTAGTAGTGCAGGATCTCGCCCGCGAGCCAGTCGCCCCGGGCAGCCGCGTCCAGTACGGCCCGCTCATGGGCGAGGACCAGTTCGGGGACGCCCTCGGTGCGCAGCACCCAGGTGCCGAGCTCGGTCTCGTTGGTGCGCAACCGCAGGATGAGGTCGTCGAGTTCGCGGGTGACGGCCAGCAGCCAGCCGTCGGCACCCTGGGCGTGCAGAGCGCCGGTGTCGGCGGGCGGGGGCCCGGCGGGACCGCGCACGGTGACGCGGACCAGGCCGAGCGGACGGTCGTACTCGGCGCGTACGTGGCGGTAGGCGAGGCCGTCGTCGGTGACTTCGCGCTCCAGCGGGGTCAGCGCGATGCCCCGCACGTCGTCCGGGCGGGTGGCGTGCCCTGCCGCCTCCAGGGCCCGCTGCTCGACGATCGTACGGAACTCCCGGCGCGGGACGACCTCGTCGACGAGGCGCCAGTCCACCGCCGTCTTGCCGCGCACGCCGTCACTGCGGGTGGCGAAGAGGTCCGCGAGATCCTTGCGGACGCGGCGCTTGTCGGTGACCCGGGTCAGTCCGCCGGTGCCGGGCAGCACGCCGAGCAGCGGGACCTCGGGCAGGGCGACCGTGGAGGCGTTGTCGTCGATCAGCAGGATCCGGTCGCAGGCCAGCGCGAGTTCGTAACCGCCGCCCGCGCAGGCGCCGTTGACGGCGGCGATGAAGGTGAGCCCGGAGTGCTCCGAGGCGTCCTCCATGCTGTTGCGGGTCTCGTTGGTGAACTTGCAGAAGTTGACCTTCCACTCGTGCGGGGAGGCCGCCAGCATCCGGATGTTGGCGCCCGCGCAGAACACCTTCTCCTTGGCGCTGGTCACCACCACCGAGCGGACCTCGGGGTGCTCGAAGCGCAGCCGCTGCACCGCGTCGTACAGCTCGATGTCCACGCCCAGGTCGTAGGAGTTGAGCTTGAGCTCGTAGCCGGGGACCAGGCCGCCGTGTTCGTCGACGTCCAACTCCAGCCAGGCGAGCGGCCCGTCCGTGCTCAGCCGCCAGTGCCGGTACGTCTGCGGGCTCCGGTCGAAGGACACCACCACCATGCTGAGCGCCTCCTCGCGCGGGCACGGGTACCAGTGGGGAAATCCTCCACATCAATTCTCAACTACGTCAAGGTTCTGTAGAACATCAATCGTGGCCGGCCCGTGCGGGCCGGACGGCACGAGGCCCGCGAACACGGCCTGGAGCTGCCGGATCGTGGTCTCGGAAGGAACCGGGGTCTCAGAAGGAGAGGAGGACCTTGCCGGAGACCGAGGGGTCGCCGGCGACGGCGAGGGCTTCGAGGGCCTGGGCGGCGGGGAAGGTGTGGGTGACGACCGGGCCGACCGCCAGGGTGCCGTCGGCGAGTGCCGTGATCACCTCGTCGATCTCGTCGTTGAAGCGGAAGGATCCGACCAGGCGGAGTTCGCGGGTGATGGCGTGCGCGATCGGGACGGGCTGGTCGCCGTTCGGCAGCAGACCGACCATGACCACCGTGCCGCCGCGGGTGGCGCCCGCGATGGCGGAGGCGAGGCCCCGGTGGTTGCCGGAGGACTCGATCACCACGTCCGCGTCCACCGCCGCAATGGCCTCCGCGTCGCCCGCGTCGAGCGTCCGGGTGGCGCCGACCGCGGTCGCGATCTCCCGGGGCTTGGCGTGCAGGTCGACCGCCACGATCTCGGCGGCCCCGGCGCGGCGCGCCACCGCGACGGCGAGGGCGCCGATCGGCCCGCTGCCGACGACCAAAACGCGTCTGCCCCGCGGGTCGCCCGCCTGCGCCACGGCGTGCCAGGCGACGGCGGCGGGCTCGGCCAGGGCGGCGACCCGCAGGTCCAGGCCGTCGGGCAGGGCGCGCAGCATCGCCGTGGGGAGCACGACCTCGCGGGCGAAGGCGCCCTCGGTGTGCGGGAACCGCGCGGCGGAGCCGAGGTAGCGCACCCCGGGCGAGAGATTGGGGCGGTCGTGGGGGAAGCGGGCGTCGGTGTGCTCCCGCGTCGCGGGGTGCACGGTGACCCGGGTGCCGGCGGCGGGGCCGCTTCCGTCGGCCGCCGCCCGTACGACCGTACCAGCCACCTCGTGCCCGAGGACCATCGGCGCCCGCAGGACGGACTCCCCCACGGCCCCGTGCCGCCAGTAGTGCAGATCGGAGCCGCAGATACCGCCGTAGGCGACGGCGACCACCGCTTCGTCCGGCCCGGGCGGGCGCAGGGTGACCTGCTCGATCCGGACGTCGTCCGCGCCGTGGGCGACGACCGCGAGAGTGCTGGAGGTCATGAGGGGATCCTTTCTCGGGCCGCGGCTCAGACGACGGCCGTCATGCCGCCGTCGACGAAGACGACCTGGCCGTTGACGTAGTCGGAGGCGCTGGAGGCGAGCCACACGGTCGGGCCGACCACATCGGCCACCGTGCCCCAGCGCCGGGCCGGGGTCCGGCCGAGGATCCAGCCGTTGAACTCCTCGTCGTCCACCAGGTTCTGGGTCATCTCGGTGTGGATGTATCCGGGCGCGATGCCGTTGATCTGCAGTCCCTCGCCGGCCCACTCCGCGGTCATGGCCCGGGTCAGGTTGCGCAGGGCGCCCTTGGCCGCCGTGTAGGCGCCGATGGTCGGCCGGGCGAGGTCGGTCTGGACCGAGCAGACGTTGATGATCTTTCCGGAGCGGCGGGGCAGCATCCGCCGGGCGACCTGACGGCCGACGACGAAGGCTCCGGTGAGGTCGGTGTCGATCACGCGCCGCCAGTCGTCGAGGCTCACCTCGGTCATCGGCTCGCGGTGCTGGACTCCGGCGTTGTTCACCAGGACGTCGACGGGGCCGACCTCGGACTCGATCGACTCGACGGCCTCGGCGACGGCGTCCTCGTCGACGATGTCGAAGGCGCGGGCCGCGACCCGCCGCTCGCCGAACCGGCCGGCGAGCGCCTTGCGTGTGGCGTCCAGGCGGCCGGGGTCGACTCCGTTGAGGACGAGGGTGGCCCCGGCGTCCGCGAGGCCCGTGGCGATCCCGAGTCCGATGCCGCGGCTCGATCCGGTGACCAGGGCGATCCGGCCGGTCAGGTCGAAGGGGGAGGTCATGTGTGGCGTCTTCCTGGTCGGTGGAGCCGGTCGGTGGAGCCGGTCGGTGGAGCCGGTCGGTGGAGCCGGTCGGTGGAGTCAGTAGAACTCGACGGTGTTCACCCGGTTGAGGACGTCGCGTCCGTCGAGGAGCCGGGTGGCGTTGGCCGCGAAGAGCTCCGCGATGAGACGGTCCTCGGCGGCGTCGAGGGCGGCGGTGTGCGGGCTCACCAGGACGCGGTCGTGGTCCCAGAGCGGACTGTGCGCGGGCAGTGGTTCGGTCTCGAAGACGTCCAGCGCGGCGAAGCCGACCCGGCCGGAGTCGAGGGCGTCGAGGAGGGCCGACTCGTCGACGACGCTGCCGCGGCCGACGTTGACGAGGACGGCCCCGGGGCGCAGGGCGTCGAAGAACCGCTTGCCGAGCAGGTGTTCGGTCGCCTCCGTGCCGGGCAGCGTGTTCACGACGGCGTCCACGGTGCCGGCCACGTCGGCGATCCGGTCGGGATGCACGACGGCGGAGACACCGGGGACTGCGGCGCCCCCGGCTCCGGCACCGCGCACTCCGGCACCGCCCGCTCCGGCACCCCCCGCTCCCGCGCCTCCCGCTCCGGTGCCGCCTCTGCTCGTGCCGATGACCTCGGCACCCAGTGCGGCGAGCGCCTCGGCGACCTTGCGGCCGATCCCGCCGAGCCCGAGGACCAGCACGGTCTGCCGGCTCACCTGCCCCATCGTCCAGCGCCCGCTCCATGCGTGGGCGCGCTGCTGGCGGTTGAGGCGGGGCAGGTCCTTGGCTCCCGCGAGGACGCCGAAGACGGCGAACTCGGCGAGCGGACGTCCGTGCACTCCGGCGGAGGTGGTGAACAGGACGCGTCGGAGTTCCCCGGCCGTCAGACCGGCCGCCCTGACCTGCCCGCCGCCGCCCGCGGCCATGGTGTGCACCCAGCGCAGGCGCGGGTTGGCGCGGACCGCGCGGGCCAGCGCCGCGGGGTCGACGTCGGGGATGCCGTACAGGGCGTCGGCCGAGTCGACGGCGGCTTCGTAGGCGCGCTGCTGCCCGGGGGTGCGCCGCCAGGCCGGATCGCCGGCGAAGTCGGCGGGCCAGCGCATGGGCGGCAGCAGGGCGTGGTCGACGACGAGGTCGATGCGCGGCTCCAGCTCCTGGATGCGCGCGCAGTTCTCCGGGGAGACCGGGGCGGCGACCGCGACCCTTAGGCGGTCCGGTGCCGGGGCCTGTCCGGCCACACGGTGGCTCATACGGCGGCTCGTACGGCGGCCTTGTTCCGCAGTGCCTCGACCTCGGCGTCGAGGGCGGCCTCGCGGGCGACGATCTCCTCGACGGCGTCGAGCGCCTCCTCTGCGCGGTGCGGCGGTATGACGATGACGCCGTCCCCGTCGGCGGCGACGATGTCACCGGGGTTGACCACGACGCCTCCGACGGCGACCGGTTCACCGATGGCGCCCGGTCCGTTCTTGAAGGGGCCGGCCGGGGTCAGCCCGCGGGCGAAGACCGGGACGCCGAGCCGCTCGATGATCGCGGCGTCGCGCACGTATCCGTCGACGACCGCGCCGACGGCGCCGTACACGGCGAACCGCTGGGCGAGGTTGTCGCCGATGACCGCGCGGCCGTCGTAGCCGAAGGCGTTGACGACGAGGATGTCGCCGGGGCGGATGTGTTCGAGGGCCGCGATCACCGCCTTGTTGTCCCCGGCGACGGTGAGCACCGGAAGCGCGGTGCCGACGGCCCTGGCGCCGGTCCAGATCGGCGAGATGCCTCCGTCGACGATGTTCAGCCGGTCGAGGGCGTCGCCGAGGTTCGCCACGGAGTGGGCACGGAAGCGGTCGAGGACGTGGCCGTCGACGCGCTGCCATGCGGTGGTGACGCGCACGTTGTCCTGGGTCATCACAGGTTCCTTCGGACGACTGACAGAAGAGCCTGACAGGAAGTGAGAATGCTTTCGCGTTTTTCGAGAGCCAGTGTGCAGCCACCCGCACCGTAAGACAAGGGGTGTGCACAGCGGAGCAGCAGGCCTACACGGCGGAAGCGGGATGGATCCAGAACGTTAACTTCGGGGCAACACGGAGTCTTGACCACCCCAGAATGCGAACCTATTCTCATTCGCGATTCACGTTGCATCTAGGCCCCAGCACCGTTCTGCGGCCCACGACGGCCCTCGACCGTGACGCCCCCACCCGGTCTCCGCAGGCCTCCCCTACAGCACCGACGGCACGCAACTCCCCCGAGGCGCACGATCCTCAGGACTCCGTCCCCGGCGTCCGCGACACCGAAAGTGAACGCGAATGACCACGTCAGACCGGATCGACACCACATCAGATCACCCGCACGCCGTACCGGACGGTCTCGGCGCAACCGCGTCCGACGTCGTCACCGCCGACGCGAAGGTCGTCCGCAAGGCGACCGTCGCGGGCGCGGTCGGCTCCTTCGTCGAATGGTACGACTACGGCATCTACGGCCTGCTCGTCACCTATCTCGCGATCAACATCATGGGCGAGGCGGAGGCCGGGGGCCTGTTCCTCACCAACGTCGGCTTCCTGATCAGCTTCCTCGCCCGCCCGTTCGGCAGCGTGATCTGCGGCTACCTCGGGGACAGGCTCGGCCGCAAGGGCCTGCTCGCCACCCTCCTGGTGCTCATCTCGGCCGCGACCGCGGCCATCGGACTCATCCCGTCCCACGCCGTGATCGGGGTTGCCGCGCCCGTCCTCCTCGTCCTGCTGCGGGTGCTCCAGGGCTTCTCCGCCGGCGGCGAGGTGGCCGGCGCGATGTCGTTCGTCGGCGAGTACGCGCCGGACGCCCGCCGCAACTACATGATGAGCTTCATCGCCGTCGGCTCCTTCGTCGCCCTGATGTTCGGCAGCGCCTTCTCGGCCGTCCTCATCACCGCGCTCGGCGACGACGCCATGACCTCGTGGGCCTGGCGGGTGCCGTTCCTGCTCGCCGTCCCGCTCGGCTACATCGGTTTCTACATCCGCCGCCGGCTGGAGGAGACGCCGCACTTCACGGCGCTGCGCGAGCGGAACACCGTCGCGCGCAACCCGCTCAAGGAGGCCCTGACCTCGCCCCGCCACCTGAAGGCGATCGCGCTCACGATCTTCCTGCCCGCGCTCAACGGCCCCGGCTACTACCTGCTCTTCGTCTACATGCCGACCTACCTGAAGACGAACCTGGGCGAGCACAACTTCTCGATGCTCAGGGCACTCACCGTCACGGCGTTCAGCCTGGTCGCCATCGCCGTGTGCATCCCGCTCATGGCCCGCCTCTCGGACCGGGTCGGCCGCAAGCCCGTCCTCGCGGGCTCCGCGGTCGCGATGGCCGTCGTCTCGTACCCGATGTTCCGGCTCATCACCACTGGCCAGTTCGGGCTCGCGTGCATCGGCACGATCGTGCTGGCGGTCGCCTTCTCCGGGCACGCGGCCGTCGTCCACACCGCGCTCGCCGAGATGTTCCCGACCTCGGTGCGCTACTCCGCCTACAGCATCGGGTTCAGCATCTCGACGATCATCTTCGGCGGCAGCGCACCGCTCGTGATGACCGAGCTCATCAAGTCGACCGGCTCCAACCTGGTCCCGGCCTTCGCCTCCATCCTCACCGCCCTGATCACCCTGGCCGCCGTCGCCGTCCTGCGCGAGACCAAGGGCCGGCCGCTCGCCGCCGGCTGAACCCGACCCCCACATCAGGAGACATCATGGGACTCAAGTCCGTGGCCGTAGTGGCCGACCTCGGCGAGAGCTTCGGCAACTACACGATCGGGGACGACGCGGCCCTGCTCGGGCTCGTCACCTCCTCGAACATCGCCTGCGGCTTCCACGCCGGTGACCCCCGCATCATGGACCGCACGGTCGCCGACTGCGTGGAGCGCGGCATCGAGCTCGGGGCCCACCCCGGCTACCCCGACCTCGTCGGCTTCGGCCGGCGGCTCATCGAGGCGACCGAGGAGGAGATCCGCACCGACGTGCTCTACCAGCTCGGCGCGCTGGACGCCTTCGCGCGGGTGCACGGCGGCACCATCAGCCATGTCGCCCCGCACGGCCGCATGGGGTCGATCGCGCAGACAGACGCCAAGCACGCGCGGGCCATCACCGACGCGATCGCCGCGTACAACACCGACTACATCGTGATCTGCCAGCGCGGGCTGCTCGCCGAGGAGTCCCGCAAGCGCGGCCTCGACGTCGGTTACGTGTTCCTCGCCGACCGCGGCTACGGCGACGACGGCATGCCTGTCTCCCGCTCGCGTCCTGACGGCCTGATCCACGACCCCGAGCTGATCGGCCGGCGCTCCGCCCAGGTCGTCGAGGAGGGCACCGTCCGTTCGGTGAACGGCAACGTGGTCCCGCTCGGCCACGACGCCGACGTCCTGCTCCTGCACGGCGACCATCCCTCCGTGCTGGCGAACGGCAAGGCGCTGCGCGCCGCGCTCGACGCCCGGGACATCCGCGTCACGGGCCTGCGCGAGGTCCTGGCGGAGAAAGCCCGGAAGGCCGAGGCCGCGCTGGCCGGCTGAGGCCGGGCGCGACAGGAGATGACCACAGCAGAGTACGGCGCCGTCACCGTCGATCCCTTCGGGGACTCGGCGGTGACGGTGACCATCCCGCACAGCGACCAGGCCATCCGCAGGGCCGGGATCGTCGCCTTCCGCGACCGGTTCCTGGCACATCTCCCGCACGGTGTGCTCGACGTCGTCTCCGGCCTGGAGTCCCTGCTCGTCGAGTTCGACCCGCTGCGGATCACGCTCGAACAGGTGGAGTACGCGGCCCGGCTGGTGGCGCGCTGGGCGCCGTCACCCTCGGACGGCCCCGAACACGCGTGCACCGTGCGGCGGTTCAGCATCCCCGTGGTCTTCGACGACGAGACCGGCCCCGATCTGGCCTCCGTCGCCGAGGAGTTGGGACTGCTCCCTGCCGAGGTCGTCGAGGCGATCGCGGAGTCCACGTTCACCATCGCCCTGCTCGGCGCGGCGATGGCCCCGATGATGGACGGGCTCAAGGTGCCCCGGCCTGTACGCAGGCGCGCCGAGCCGCGCACGGACGTCGCGCCCGGCGCCGTCATGATCGCCGGCACGAACGCGATCATCCAGCCGTTCCCCGGGCCCACCGGCTGGCGGGTGGTCGGACGCACCCCGTACACCGTCGTCGACATCTCCCGCCCGGATCCCGTCTCGTTCCGCACCGGCGACGTCGTCCGCTTCGTCCCCGTGTCCCCGGCGGAGGCCGTCGCGCTCGGCGCCGGATTCCTGCTCCCGTCGGCGGAGGACCACCTATGACGACCGTCGCACTCGACGTCACCGGCACCGGCTGGGTGACCACGTTCCAGGACCTCGGCCGGCGCGGCACCGAGCGCCGCGGTGTGCCCACGGGCGGCGCGGCCGACCAGCACTCGGCCACCGTCGCGAACCTCCTCGCGGGCAACTCCCGGGACGCCACCCTGATCGAGAGCCTGGGCGGCGAACTCGCCCTCGTGCCGGACGCCGACGTCCTGCTCGCGGTGACCGGTGCGCCCGCCCGGGTCACCGTCGGCGGGGCACCGGCGAGCGGTTGGTCGCCGTTGGTGGTCCCGGCCGGCCAGGAGATCAGGGTCCGCCCGGACATGGGCCGGGGCACCCGCGTCTACCTCGCCGTGAACGGCGCCCTGGCGACGCGGACCCTGCTCGGCAGCGCGGCCCCGGACGCCCGCATGGGATTCGGGCAGCCGGTCACGGCGGGCTCGCGCGTGCTCCTGGAGACGGAATTCCGAGGATTTCGGCGCCAGTTGTTCGAGCCACCGCTGTTCCGGCTCCCGGTCCCGGTCGCGCGCTTCGACGAGGACCCCTGGGTCGTCGACGTGGTCGCGGCCCACGGAGTCCGGGCGATCCCCGGCATCCGCGACGTGATCGAGGGAGCGACCTACGTCGTCACACCCCGCTCCGACCACGTGGGGCTGCGGCTCGACGGACCGGTGCGCCACCCCGACGACGACACGGAGATCGTCTCCCACGGCGTGCCCGTCGGATCGTTGCAGATCCCGCACGCGGACGAGCTGATCGTGCTCGGCCGCTACCGGAGTCTGACGGCGGGCTATCCCGTCGTCGGCGTCGCCTCACGGGCGTCCCTGCCACTGCTCGGACAGGCCGGTCCCGGACGCCGGCTGCGGTTCCGCTGGGTCGACCGCGAGACCTCGCTGCGCCACGTGGCGCGCCGCGAGGCGGAGGTCGACCTGCTCGGCCGGGCCGTCTCCGGGGCGTTCGGTGCCCTCGGGTTCACACCGTTCGCGTCGTCCTTGCCCGGCGACTAACTGAAAAGTTATTCTCATTTAAGAATGAGATCTCATATTGATCTTGGAGGAGGAACGGTGACGACGCAGCCCGGCGCCATCGCGCTCATCACGGGAGCCGGCAGCGGCATGGGGCGCGAGACCGCGCGGCTCCTCGCCCGGGACGGGGCCACCGTCGTCCTGGTCGGACGCAGACAGGAGGCCCTGGACGCGGTCGCCGCGACGGTCCGCGAGGAGGGCGGAACCGCCCTCGCCCTGGCCGCGGACATCACCCGCACCGACGACGTCACGCGCGTCCTCGACCGGGTGCGGGCCGAACTGGGCCCGGTGGACGTCCTCGTCAACAACGCGGGCAGCGCGTCGTCGGTGCTCAACCCGCAGTGGACCCCGCACGACGAGTGGCGCCAGGTTCTCGAAGTGAACCTGACCGCTGTCTTCCAGCTCACCCAGGCCGTGCTGCCGGACATGCTCGCCCGGAACACGGGGACGATCGTCACCGTCTCCTCGCTCGCCGCGGTCAACCCCAACCTGCTCGGCGGCGCCGCCTACGGCGCGGCCAAGGCCGGGGTCCGCAACTTCATGACCTTCCTGCACAACACCTTCCGCAACCAGGGGCTGCGGGCGATCACCGTACTGCCCGGCGAGGCGGACACCCCGATCCTCGACAACCGCGCCCGGCCCCCGGCGCCGGAGGAACGCGCCCTGATGGTGCGGCCCGAGGACGTGGCCGAGGCCGTCCGGCTGGCCGTCGCCCTGCCCCAGCGCGTGGTCCTCCAGGAGATGGTCGTCGCCCCGACCAGACAGCGCGACGTCTCCGCCGACCTGGAGATCAGCCGGTGGGCGGGCGCGCCCGCCGACGCCACGCCCCAGACCTGACCCCGCCACCAGGAGAGCGCATGCCGTCCACCGTCACCACCCAGCCGCCCCGGTTCGCCACCGCCGACGCCGTCGCCCGGATCGAGGCCGTCTCCCGCCGGACCCAGCAGCCGCAGTCCCGGGCCGACCTGGTCTCCCTCGCCATGGGCGAACCCGACTTCGACACGCCCCGGCCGGTCACCGATGCGGCCGAGGCCTCGCTGCGCGCCGGACGCACCCACTACTCGCCGCTCCTCGGTGAGCCCGCACTGCGCGAGGCGCTCGCCGGCCGGCTCACCGGCACCGCCGGGGTCCCGGTCTCCGCCGCCGACATCCTGGTCACCCAGGGCGGCACCGCCGGGCTCGCCGCGTCGATCCTCGGCATCGTCAACCCCGGCGACAGGGTGGTCGTGCCCGACCCCACCTACTCCCTCTACGCCGACCTGGTCAGCATGGCCGGCGGCACCGTCGTACCGGTCCCGCTGGCGGCCGACCTGCACTGGGACCTCGACCGGCTCGCGGACGCCCTCCCCGGCGCCCGGCTCTTCGTCTTCTGCAACCCCGTCAACCCGACGGGCATCGTGCACAGCCACGCGGAACTGGAGGCGCTGGCAGCTCTGTTGACAGGTACGGACACGCTCGTCATCTCCGACGAGGCGTACTCCGACCTGGACTACACCGGCCGCCCGTTCACCTCGGCGATCTCCGTCGACGGCCTGCGCGACCGTACCGTCTTCTGCCAGACCTTCTCCAAGAGCTACGCGATGACCGGCTGGCGCGTCGGCTACCTCTGGGGCCCGGCACCGGTCGTCCGGGCGGCGGCGCGCGTCCACAACACCTTCAACGGCTCCGTCAACACCGTCGTCCAGGACGCCGCGCTCGCCGCCGTGGAGCACTGCGCCGAGGACGTCACCCGGATGCGTGCCGCGTACGAGCAGCGCCGCGAGATCATGCGGGCCGAACTGGCCGCGGTCCCGGGTCTCACGCTCAGCGAACCCGAGGGCGCCTTCTACCAGTTCCCGCGCTACGACGTCGACCTGCCGTCCGTGGAGGTCGTCGCGGCACTGCGCGCGCACGGTGTCGCCGTCCGGCCGGGCAGCGAGTTCGGGGCGCGGGGTGAAGGGCACCTGAGGCTGTCGTACGCTGCCAGCCCGCAGTCCATCACCGAGGGCGTCCGCAGGCTGGCCGACGGCCTCGCGTCCCTGCGATGAGCGCCGTCCCGCCCACCACGAGGAGTCGCCCCATGCGCAGTGACACCGAGCGCAACCGTCGGCAGCTCATCAAGGCCGCGGCGCTGCTGTTCGAGAACTCGCCGACGCCGGTCAGCCTCGCCGAGATCGCCAGACACGCCGAGGTGTCCACCGCGACGGCCTACCGCCACTTCTCCTCCGTCGAGGAGATCCTGCACGCCTTCCGGGCCCAAGTCGGCTCCGAGCTAAGGGACTTCAGTGCCCGGCAGACCACCCGGGGCATGGCCCGGCTGGAAGTCGTGTCGCGGTACTGGGTCTCCCTCGTCCTCGAACACGGCGGCGCGATGGCCCAGATGCGCTCGCACCGCGGCTATCTGGAGCGGCTGCGCGAAGGGACCGCCTACCTCACCCCGCAGGCCGAGGCGCTCACCGAACCGCTGCGCCAGACCACCGAGGACCTCGGCCTCGGAGACCTCGGCGACGAGGCCCTGTACCTGTGGAACGCCCTGTTCGATCCCCGGGACATCCTCGACCTCATCAAGAGCGGACGCACCGAGGACGAGGCCGCCGCCTGCCTGGTCGCCGCGCTTCGCGGTGCCCTGATCGGCTGGGCCGCCGCGGCCAGGCAGCACCAAGGGGACTGAGCCGGAGACCGCGCACACGCCCTGCCGCCCCTGCATCACGGACTCACCCGATAGTCTACTATCACATTGATAGTAGACTATCGGTTATGCCGTCGAGTCGGCGAGTGGTGAAGCCCTCGCGCGAGGGAGAGGACAGTCTGTGGATGCGCCCCGCACGGATACGTCTGCCGAGGCCGCGAGCGGCCCGAATCCGGGAACTCCCGAGGTCTGGGGCCTCGTGCTGTCCAGCGGGGCGGCACGGGGAGCCGCTCACGCCGGCGCCCTGCTGGCCCTGGCCGAGTACGGGTTCGACGCGGAGATCGTCGTGGGAACGAGTGTGGGGGCGCTCATCGGCGGCGCATGGGCGGCGGGACTGTCAGCGGCCAGGATCGCCGAGCGCATCGAGGTCGCGACCTGGTCGGACTTCGGCAGCCTCCGGCCCAGCCGGCGGATCTCGCTGATCGAGACGACCGCGCTGCGGGCCAACCTGCACTGGATCTTCCAGCGCCGGGACATCGACGAGCTGCCGCGCCGCTTCGCGGCCGTGGCGACCGATGTGCGCACCCGGCGGGCGGTCCTGCTGGACCGGGGCCCGGCCGCCACGGCGGTTCAGGCGGCGGTCGCCGTCCCCGGCGTGTTCCCTCCGGTGCGCGTCGGCGACCAGGTGCTCGTCGACGCCGCGCTCAACTCGCAGCTGCCCGTCTGGGCCGCACACCGGCTCGGTGCCACGCGGACCGTCGGCATCCGGCTGCGTGCCCCGTCCTCCCGGGGCGGCCGGTCGGCGCTCCAGCATGTGGTGCTGCCGCCGGCGGAGGTCGTTCAGCCCGACATCGAGATCGTCGTCGACACCGACGGCCACTCCTCGTGGTCGTCCCGGGACGTGCCCCGGCTGATGGCCCTCGGATACGACGCCGCCGCGCGCCAACTCCCGGCGTACGCCCAAGAACTGGACCTCTCACCGAGGCAGGCCGCCGGTGTCCGGCACTGAGACGGCGCGCCCGGAGCGCGTCACTCCCGAGGCCGGACCGACGCGTGACGTCGACCCGCTCGACGGTCCTGTCGCCCGGGTGCTGCGACGCGGTGCCGGTGCCCTGATCGCGCTCGGTGTCCGGGGCGTGGCCCGGCTGGAGCTCTCCGGGCTCGACGGGTGCGGTGATCTGGGCAGGGGCCCCCTCATCGTCATCAACCACCGCAGCTTCCTCGACCCGCTGGTGTTCGTGACCCTGTGCCGCAGGCACGGCGTCTGGCCGTACACCTTCGCCCGGGAGGACTTCTTCGACCGGCCCCTGGACCGCGCGGTCCTGCGCCTGCTCCGCGCGATACCCGCCCTGCGGGGGCGTTCGGCCCTGGGCGGACTGCGCCGGGCCGAGCGGCTGCTCGCGCGCGGCCAGGTCGTGGTGATCGCCGCGGAAGGGCGCATCGTGCCCGGTCACGAGCGCGCCGACGGCGTCGGAGAACTCCAGGGCGGGGCCGCCTGGCTGGCGCACCGCGCCTCCGTCTCCGAGGTGGTGGTGCTCACCCTGACCGGAACGGACGACGCGTGGCCGGTCGAACGCAGACTGCCCCGGTTGCCCTGGTGGCCCCGGTGGCCCCGGTGGCCCCGGTGGCCCCGGTGGCCCCGGTGGAAGGTGCCGGGCCGGCCGACCGTCACCGTTCGCGCCCGTCGCATCACCCTCGCGCCGGGCGCGCGCGGCCCCGCGATCACCAGCGCCGTCCGCGCGACGATGTCCGAACTCCTCGACGGCTCCTGACCGTCACCGAGTCGGGCCCGGTGCAGGGCCCGACTCGGTTCGCCTTCGGCGGGTCGGCAGGAACACCCACCGCGAACTCGCCGAAGTCGAGTCGCGCAGGGGGCCCTGTTCGGCGTGGGGGCGGCGCTTGGTGTCCACCGCGCCGAGCACCGGGAGGGCACGCCGGGCGGTCCGCCGAGAGGGGCCGTGCGGCGTCAGCCGGTCGTGTTCGCGTTCTGTGCCGCGGCGGGGTGCGGATGCTCGACGGCGCGCCGGGGCTGCGGGATCTTCCGCGCGAGTTGCTCACCCTCGACATCCAGGTCGGGCAGGAGGCGGTCGAGCCGGGCGGGGAGCCACCACGCCTTCTCCTGTGCCAGGGCCATGGTTGCCGGGATGAACGTCATGCGGATGACGAACGCGTCGATGAGGATGCCCACGGCCAGCGCGAAACCGGCCTGTTTCACCATGGGTTGGGCGTTGAGGACGAACCCCGCGAAGACCGAGACCATGATGGTGGCCGCCGCGACGACGACGGAGCCGGCCCGGGCGAAACCGGCGACCGTGGCAGCTGACGGGCTGTCACCGTGAAGGTGTGCCTCACGCATGGAGGTGACCAGGAACATCTGGTAGTCCATGGCGAGCCCGTACAGCACTCCGGTGACGATGATGGGCAACAGACTCACGACCGGCGCGGTGGCATCGAGTCCGATGAGTTGCTGCAGCCAGCCCCATTCGAAAACGGCTGTGGTGACGCCGAGGGTCGCCGTGATGGTCAGC
The DNA here is from genome assembly GCF_040652195.1 of Streptomyces sp. NPDC048278. Taxonomy (NCBI): domain Bacteria; kingdom Bacillati; phylum Actinomycetota; class Actinomycetes; order Kitasatosporales; family Streptomycetaceae; genus Streptomyces; species Streptomyces sp. NPDC048278. The sequence goes on along the minus strand of NZ_JBEZLP010000038.1, from coordinate 26,445 downwards.
AGGAAGCCGATCGTCGCCGTCACCGGGACCATGACGGACCGGAAGACCAGGAGCAGGACGACCAGGGAGAGCCCGAGCACGGTGGCCACGTACAGGGGCAGTACGTCGGCCAGCCGGTCGGAGACGTCGATCGCGAGAGCGGTGAAGCCGGTCGTGCCGACGACGACACCATGGGCGGCGGCGGTGCGCGCGCTTTCGTCCCGTACGGCCGTGACCAGGGCCTTGGTCGAGTCGTCGTTGGGTCCGCCGCCCGGGACGAGGGTGAGAACGGCCGTGGTCCCGGTGCTGCTCATTCCGGCCAGCGACACCGCCTTCGTACCCTTGACGTCACTCAGATCCGCGGTGACCGCCGCGAGAGCCGCCGCGGACAGCGGACGCCCCCGCACCGCGGACTTCACGGCGATCATGAGTGGCCCGTTGTAGCCGGGCCCGAAGGCATCGTTCACGAGGTCGTAGCTCTGGCGCTGCGGGGTGCCGCTGTTGTAGCTGGCACCGGACGGCAGCCCCATCCGCATGTCCGCGGCGGGCACCGCCAGGACCGCCGGGATCAGGAAGGCGGCCACGAGGGCCGGGTACCTGTACCGGACCAGGCCCGCCGCCCAGCGCGCCGTCCTCGTGTCCGCGACGCCATCGCCGGTGGCCGCCCGCAGCTGCGCCCTGCGTCGGGTACGCGGGGAACAGATGCGCTCCCGGACCAGGCCCAGCAGGGCCGGCAGCAGCGTCAGCACCAGCGACACGGTGACCACGATCGTGGCGGCGGCCACGACGGCCATGGTGCTCAGCAGTCCGATCCCGACGACCAGGAGTCCGGCCAGGGCGATGACCACCGTACTGCCGGCGAAGAAGACCGCGCTCCCGGCCGTTCCCGTCGCGCGGCCGGTCGCCTCGTGCGCGTCCAGGCCGTGCTCGAGGATCAGGCTGCGTTCCCGGTTGACGATGAACAGGGCGTAGTCGATGCCGACGGCCAGCCCGAGCATCAGCGCCAGCACCGCGGCGAGCGAGTGGATCTCGAAGACCGTGGACAGGGTGAAGGCCCCGCCGACCCCGACCGTGACCCCGACCAGTGCGATGACCAGGGGAAGGCCGGCCGCGGCCACCGACCCCAGGGTGACCAGCAGGACAATGGCGGCGACGGCCACGCCGACCGTCTCGCCGGCTCCGATGACCTCCGGGATCTCCATCATCGACGCCGACGGCAGGACGTCGAGGCCGCCGCGGGCCGCCTGCCGCTCGGCGGCCTCGACCGTGCTGTCGACGGTTCCCGAGGGAAGCTCGTAGGTCTGCTCGTCGAACTGGAACTGCATCAGGGCCGTCGATCCGTCGGCGGAGACGATCACTCCCGGCACCGGCCGGCCCTCCGCACGGAAGGGGACGGGTGTCTTCCCGGAGGACGTCTTCCCCGCGGCGCGCGCCACCGCCGCCTGGGCCCGCAGCAGCGGGCTGTTCTCCCCCTTGGCGGCCTCCTTCGCGAGGGCCTGGCGGACGTCGACGACGTGGTCGTGGCCGTAGACGGCGTCGACGGCCGCCAGCAGAGCGGATCGCACGTCCGTGTCGTCGATCCTGGCGCCGGCCGGGGCCTTGAAGACCAGCATGCCCTGGCCGCCGGACGCCTCCGGCAACGACGTGGCCAGCTCGTCCATGACCTGCTGGGACGGGGTCCCGTCGATACGTACCTCGTTGCTCAGCCTGACGGGGTTGGCCACCAGCAGCCCCACGACGGCCGCCACCACGGCCAGCCAGCCCCCGATGACGTACCAGGGTTTGCCGTAGGCAAACCTCCCCAGCCGGTACAGCAGAACGGACACAGTTCTCTCCCCATTCCCAGGTGTCCCCACACGGGCCGCGCGTGTCGCGGGACGCGATGACACCCCGAAGTGATAGCACTCTATCAATCCAATAGGTGACTATCACTTCGGATCGGACGAGGGCCGCCGGGACGGCCGGAGGGAAGGCCGGAGGGAAGGGTTAGCCTTCATCGCAGCGAAGAAAGGGGCGGCAAGATGGCAGCCGACAGGGACCGCGGTCCACGACGGAGGGTCGACGCACGCTCCAGCATGGAGCGCATCACCGCCGCGGGACGGGTCGTCCTCGGCACGGGTGAAGGGTCACTCGAGCAGATCGCGGCCGAGGCCGGCGTGGGGATCGCGACGCTCTACCGCCACTTCCCCAACCGGGAGGCGCTCGTCCGCGCGGTCCTGGACGACATCCTCGAAACCGACCTGCTCCCCCTCATCGACCGGGCGGCCGAGTCGCCGCACCCGCGCCGCTCCCTCCAGGACGTCGCCACCCGGCTGCTCGACCTCATCACGGAGGAGAAGGGGCTGGTCACCTTCGCGAGCAACTTCACCGATGTCGCCGTGGACGCTCTGCAGCGCTTCAGCGAGTCGTTGCACCCTTTGCTGGTGCGCGCGCAGCGGCAGGGAGAGGTCCGCGAGGATCTCACCGCGGAGGACATCCCGCGCTTTCTCGTCATGGCCGTCGCGGGCCTCGCGATTCCGGGCACTCCGCCCTCCCTGCGGGCCCGCTTCGTCGCCCTGCTCTTCGACTCCCTCAACCCTGCCTGCGCCACCCCGCTGCCCCCACTGCACCACGAAGAGGACGACCTGCGTTCCGCGGTGAGCAACATCGCACAGACCTGACCCGGAGACGGCCCCCGGAGAGTTCCCTCACGTGACCTTGGCGCCCCAGCTTCGACGAGTTGGTCGAAGAGGGCGGTGCGGTCGGGCTTGGCCTTGTTCGGGCAGTAGCCCTGGGAAGGGATGACGAAGGTCTGGCAGGAACGCTTCCGCTCCCCCGAGCGCGGACATCCCGTGGTGGCGTCGACGTCCGCGCTCTCCTCCGGCCGACACCGAATGACGGCCGATATGCCGGCCCGCTCGTCCGCCTCCCCCGGCGCATGACCGTTCGACGCCCGTTCTGTCGCATTGGTCCGGGCTCCGACAGCACGCCGTCCTGACTCGGCGCTTGTTCGGTGATCACTTGCCGGGGGAAACTTCTACAGCACTGTAGAACAAGTGGATCGAGCGAAAGAGGGAAGACCTGATGTTCGGCTTGAGCGAGCTGGCCGTGATCCTCGTCGTCGTGATCGTGCTCATCGGGATCAGAAAGCTGCCCGAGCTGACGCGGTCTGCGGGCAGGGCGTCTCGGATCTTCAAGAGCGAGGCCCGTGCGGTCCAGGAGCAGGACTCCCACCACCCGGCCGACGGGTCCGGCCGGGTGGTGTCCGGCACGGTCGTCGACCGGGATGAAGCCTCACCGCGCTCCTGAACGGCCCCGGCGTCAGCACGGCTGTGGGTGCAGGAGACGGGCGAGCAGGTCGTCGAGGGTGACCATGCCGGTGAGACGGCCATCGGCGTCGTGGACGACGGCCAGGGAGGCCCGGCGCCTGCGCAGTTGCTCGATGGCGTGGCTGATCGTGTCGTCCTCGGCCAGCTCGGGTACCGGGCGGGCCAGGTCCCGGGCCGTGCTCGCCTTTCCCTGCGTACGGGCGATCAGCGCGTCGCGGGCATGCACCGAGCCGATGATCCTGTCGCCGTCGCGCACCAGCAGGCGGTTTCGGTCATGGCCCGCGGCGGTGGCCAGGATCGTCTCCGCGTCCGCGTCCGCGACGACCGAGGTGATCTCCGCGGCGGGCACCTGCAGTGCGCCGACCGGGTTCTGCGGCTCGGTCAGCGAACTGGTGATCAGCTCGGACTCCTCCTTGCTGATCAGGCCGAGCCGCTCCGACTCGGCGACGAGATGGGTGAGCTGTTCCCGGTTGTGGACCGAGGCGAGCTCGCTGCGCGGGGTGACCCGGCACAGTCGTACGAGCGCGTTGCTCAGAGCGTTGAGCAGGCTGATCAACGGCCGTAGGGCGTTGACCAGAGCCCGGAAGGGCGGCGCCAGGAGCATCGCGGAGCGCTCCGGGTGGGCGATGGCCCAGGACTTGGGGGCCATCTCGCCCACCACCATGTGCAGGAAGACGACCACGATCATCGCCACGGCGAACGCGACGCCGTAGCTGGCCACGCTGGGCAGGCCCAGCTTGTGCAGCAGCGGGTCGAGTTCGTGGGAGATCGCCGGCTTGGACACCGAGCCGAGACCCAGGGTGCAGATGGTGATGCCGAGCTGGGCGCCGGCCAGCATCAGGGACAGCTCACGGATGCCGGCCAGGGCCGCCTTCGCGCCGCGCTGCCCCTCGGCGGCTGCCTGCTCCACACGGTGGCGTCTGGCGGCGACCAGGGCGAACTCGGCGGCGACGAAGAATCCGCTGCCGATCAGCAGCAGGACGGTGACGAAGAGCGCCATCGGGAAACTCATGCCTGCTCCTCCTCGCGGACCGCGACCGTCTCGGGTGAGCGTTCCAGGCGCACCCGTTCGGGGACGTGACGGTCCAGGGCCCGTACCTCCAAGGTCGCCCGTCCTCCGCCGGCCACCTCCACTGCGACGCGGTCGCCGACGGCCGGGAAGCGCCCGAGCCGGTCCACGATGAGTCCGGCCACCGTGTCGTAGTCCGCGTCCTCGGGCAGTTCGACGCCGGTGGCCTCGGCGACCTCGTCGAGACGGCGGCCCGCGTCCACGAGCCAGCCCGTGCCGTCGGCCACGGCGAGTGCGGTGACCGTGTCGGACTCGTCCGCGATGTCGCCGACCAGTTCCTCGGCGATGTCCTCGTAGGTCACGATGCCTGCCACGCCGCCGTGTTCGTCCAGGACGACGGCGAACTCGTCGTCCCGCGCACGCATCTGCTCCACCGCTTCGGGCAGCGGAAGCGTGTCGGGAAGGAGCAGGGGCAGGCGGGCGAGGGCGCCCGCGGTCGTCCGGGTCAGCCGGTCGGCGGGCAGGCCCATCAGCTCCCGGACCCCGAGCACACCGGTGACGTCGTCGGGGTGGTCCCCGAGGACCGGGTAGTTCGAGTGACCGTGCTCGGCGATGAGGCCGACCGCCTCGGCGGCGCCGGCGTCCTTGCGGACGAAGACGGCGTCCGCACGCGGGACCATCACCTCGTCCAGGGTCCGGACGGAGAACTCCACAGCGTGGTCGAGGAGTTCCGCGGTCTCCCTGGGCAGTTCGCCCTGCTCGTGGGATTCGCCGATCAGCTGGCTGAGCTCTTGCAGGGTGGCGCCGTGGTGCAACTCCTCGACGGGCTCGATACCCGCCCTGCGCAGCAGCCGGTTCGCCGCTGCGTCGAAGACGTGCACGACGGGACCTACGACCTTCAGATACGTCAGCGTGGAGCCGGCCAGCGCCTTCGCCAGCCGGTCGGGCACGGCGATGGCGAGGTTCTTCGGGGCCAGCTCGCCCAGCACCATCTGGACCACGGTGGCTCCGGCGAACGCGAGGACCACGGAGACGGCGCTCACGGCCGCGTCCGGGAGACCGGTACGGGACAGGGCCGGTGTGAGCAGGGCCGACACCGACGGTTCGGCGACGAAGCCGACGACCAGGCCCGTGACGGTGATGCCGAGCTGAGCGCCGGACAGCATGAACGAAAGCCGCTCCAGGACCTTCAGGGCCCGGGCTGCCTTCTTGTCACCCGCCTCGGCCTCCCGCGCGAGGGCGAGACGGTCGGCGGAGACGTAGGCGAACTCCTGGGCGACGAAGTAGCCGGTGGCCGCGGTGAGGAGGAACACGGCCAGCAGGCCCAGCAGCGCGCTCACGGCACTCATCGAGCACCACCCCGCCATGTGCCGTGCTCAGGAAAATCCTGGCGGGATGGTCCGGGACTGTGCCCCGAGGGGTCCGTCGATCTGGCGGACAAAGCTGGTGCTCCTCCGGTTGTGGTGCGGATCCGGAAAACGATCCGGTCCGTTTCAAGGTTCCCGCGGACGTCTGGCGCCCACACCTCACGGGCCCCTACGGAACACAGGGACAACTACTGACGAACGGGTTCGCCTCAGACATGGACCCCGAAGTCCTGGGCGATGCCGCGCAGACCCGAGGCATAGCCCTGGCCCACCGCACGGAACTTCCACTCGCCGCCGTGCCGGTAAAGCTCCCCGAAGACCATCGCGGTCTCCGAGGAAGCGTCCTCGGAGAGGTCGTAGCGGGCGATCTCCTGACCGTTCGCCTGGTTGACCACACGGATGAACGCGTTGCGGACCTGCCCGAAGCTCTGCCCGCGCGCGTCCGCGTCATGGATGGAGACCGGGAACACGATCTTCGCAACCCCGCCGGGCACCGCGGCCAGGTTCACCTTGATCGACTCGTCGTCGCCCTCGCCCTCACCGGTGAGGTTGTCGCCGGTGTGTTCCACCGAGCCGTCCGGGCTCGTGAGGTTGTTGTAGAAGACGAAGTGCTGGTCGGAGACCACCCTGCCGGATGCGTCGCAGAGCAGGGCGGAGGCGTCCAGGTCGTAGTCCGCACCAGTGGTGGTCCGTACGTCCCAGCCCAGACCGATCACCACCGCGCTCAGGCCCGGCGCCTCCTTGCTCAGCGACACGTTGCCACCCTTGGCCAACGAAATTCCCACGACCGATCCTCCCTGTTCCACGCCATATGTCCGGTCAACGGCTACCAACGCCGAACCCGGCGCTATAGTTCCAACAGTTGCGCAACATCTAAAGTGTTGACGTGGCCGCGCGCAACAGGCGATCGGCACGTGCGAGGACCGGGGGTGCCAGGTGTTCTTCGGAGGAGATCCGTTCCGAACTGGGGCCGGGGTTCCGGTTCCGGGACTTCGAGTTCGAGGACATTCACCCGAAGGCGTTCGTGCGCAAGCACGTGCTGGACGGTGACGGTCTCGGGCTGGCGGAGATCCGAAGCGCCCTCGATCCGAGGGCGGAACTGACGCAGGTCGCCGACGTGGTGCGCGAGGCCGCCGGCGAGCGATCACAGGATGCGGAGAGCGTGTCCCCAACGAAGGGGACACAGACCGGATCACCCACGCCCGCGGCGGCCTTCGACCCGGACGCCACCTAGAAGCGACCGCTACATGAAGGAGAAGACCGACGTGACCGGATGGGAGACCGCAGTGCTCTCCGGAGGCCCCGCGGACGGACTGCGGATGAAGGTCGCGGACCGGCCGCGCGTACTCCAGTTGACATACCCCTGCCAGCTGGAAGCGGCCCCCGAGGGGATGCAGGTCGCGGGGGTGTACGTGTACCGCCGCGACTACTCGGTGAACAGCGAACCGCTTCAGTACGGCTTCGACATCGCCAGTCCCTGACGCCCCACGGGCCGCTCAGCGGGCCTGGGACGTCTCGCGGTGACGGAACGGGCGGACGCGGGCTCTCCGGGCGCGGTCTGGACGACGCGCGGAGCAGGCTGTCCGGGCTCGGCGTCGGGCAGCTTCTTCGAGCCGAACAGCAGGACGATCACGATCCCCACGACCAGCAGGTGCCAGGGTTCCAGTCCGTTGCGGACCATCCCGCACACCCCGTCGCGGGGGATGCTCATGACCGTCGCGTTGGAGCGGTCCGCGGATATGTGCACCACCATCTCCACGTCCGCGTTGCCGTACCCGCTCTGCACGCCGGTCTGCGAACAGCCGCCGCCGAGCTTGCAGTCCGCCGTGCTGGTCCGGCCGTCCGACCCGATCACCAGGATGTTGATCGGCGTCCGCCCGAACGCGTCGGCCTTCTCCGTACCGCCCCTGCCGTCCAGCGCAACGCTGTTGATGTTGCCGTTGAGGTGCTGGTAGAACCACCAGCCCACCCCGGCCGTACCCAGCACAAGGACCGCCAGACAGAGCCCGAGGACCTTCAGCACCCGTGTGCCGCGCCCGGAGCGCTTTGCCCGCCGGGTCTCGCGTCTGCCGCCGCCTGCGCCATCGTCGCGACGGGCCGCCGCTCTCGCCGCTGCCCGGCCGCCCGGCGGAGGCTCCGCTTCGGCCTCGCCCGCTCGCGGTCCCGGCGTCCGGGTGGTGCGCCTGCGTGTGGCCTGCCTACTCCGGCCATCCCAGGGGTCGCTCATCTCCCACTCCCACGAACGGTCGGGCCCCGATCAGGCGTCAGTTGCATGATTGCGCAATCGAGCAAACATGCGGCGCATGGAGCCCTGATCCACAGTCAATTCACAGGCGAGGGCTATTGGCCGGACACCACGCCGCCATCAGGGCGCATCTCGCCGGTAGCGGGCGGCGATCCACGCGGCGCCGCGCTCGGCCAGGACCCTGCGCCGTCCCCATCGCGAGCGCGGCACGCTTGCAGCCATGGACGGTGATCCCGGCGGAGGGGTGGCCAGCTCCGCAAGCCGGCCGGCCGCACGGGCCAACTCCGCGCGGAGCCGCCGACGCTTGCCCGGCGAGCCGGCCCTCAGCAAGGCCGAGTACAGACCTTCGACCTCCGCCAGGGCGACGCCCAGCCGCAGATTCTCTTCACGCACTCGCCGAATGTCCCCGTGCGGCATGCACGCCCTTCCTCCCCCGACAACAGGACCGACTTCGCCGACTTCCGCCGACTTCTGCCGACTTCTGCCGACTTCCATTATTGCGCAATCCTGCAATCCAACCATCCCGCACCAGGAGGCGGCAGGGCATCGGTCGCGACCCACCGCTGTGTTCACCGAGCCGCCCCGTGGTGCGTCAGGCCGTGTCGACGGCGCTCCCCGCCTTGGCCCAGTTGGCGCGCAGTTCGTCCAGATAGGACCGGGCCTGACTGCCCGGAGAGGCGCCGCGGGCGAAGGCGAGCATGTTGGCCGGGCCCGTGTTGTAGCCGAGGGCCAGCAGCTCGTCCCTGGTGTACGAGGCGGACCAGGTGGCGGGCAGACGTGTGGACAGGTCGTGCAGGTACCAGGCTTCGGCCTCGATGGCCAGGTCCCTGTCGTCGGGCAGGGACTCCCAGCTCCGGTTCGCGAAGTCACGGCCCCGCTTGACCTCGTCGAAGGTGGCCCGGTGCATGTTCGCGATCCCGAAGGCGGCGTCCGGCTTGTACCTCTGCCAGGCGCGCTCGAAGGCCGCGTCGTGCGGTTTGTACGCCTCGTTGTAGAGGATCGCCATCAGCAACTGGGCGCTGACGCCGGTCTGGCGGGCCCGGGTACGGACCTGGAGGGCGTAGCTGGCGGGGTCGTACGAGGAGGAGGACCGCGAGGCGGACGGCGAGGCCGAGGCCGTCGAGGGGGTCGCGGTGGGCGTGGCGGTCCCGGACGGGTGCGGGGAGTCGCCCTGCTGGGTGTGGGCCGCCCTGACGATGATGTACAGCGCGAGGGCCAGGACCGCCACGGTGATCCAGCGCCGGCGCCTCACCATGCCGGGCCTCGTCGCTCGTACCGGGCCCTGGCGGCGAGCAGTCCGGCGGCGTAGAGCACGAGAACGGCCACGAGCAGCAGATAGTAGACCGCCGGGAGGGCGGTCAGGCCGAGGGGCGGTCCGAGCGGGGACGGCGGCAGCAGTAGTCCGGTCACGGCCAGGGCCGCTGCCGCACAGGCCACCGATCCGGGTCTGCGCCATCCGGCACCGGCTCGACCCGGCCGCAGCATCAGCATGACCAGGGCCTGGGTCAGCAGGTTCTCGGTGAACCAGCCGGAATGGAACCCCGCCTCGTCCACGGCGGTACCCAGCCCGTGCAGGGCGAGCGCGAGGACACCGAAGGTGGCCAGGTCGGCGGCAGCGTTGAGCACCCCGAAACCGGTGATGAAGCGCAGCAGGTCGCGGGGGCCGAGCACGGTCGGCCGACCCAGCGCCGAGGAGCGCGGACGGTCGTAGGCGAAGGCGAGCTGGGCGGCGTCGAAGCACAGGTTCTGGGTGAGGACCTGGGCCGGGAGCATCGGCAGGAACGGCAGCAGCAGACCCGCACAGAGCATGGCGATGACGTTGCCGAGGTTGGAGGACAGGGTGACGCGCAGATAGGTGGCGATGTTGCCGCTGGCGCGCCGGCCCGCGGTGACGGCGTGGGCGATCGCGGTGAGATCCTTCTCGGCGAGGACCACGTCGGCGGTCTCGCGGGTCACGTCGGCGGCCTCGCGCGGGGCGATGCCCACGTCCGCGGTGTGCAGGGCCGGCAGGTCGTTGACGCCGTCCCCGAGGAAGCCGACGGTATGCCCGTCGGCGCGCAGGGCACGGATGATACGGGCCTTGTGGTCGGGGGTGCAGCGGGCGAAGACGGTCGTTCCGCGGGCCAGCGCGGCGAGTTCGGCGTGGGTGAGGCCGTCGACGCGGTCGGCGGTGAGCACCTGGTCCACGGTGACGGGGAGTCCCAGGTCACGGCATGCACGGGCGGCGGTACCGGGATGGTCGCCGGTGAGGATCTTGACGGTGACGCCCCGGTCGGCGAAGACACCCAGCGCCTCGGGGGCGGTGGGCGCCAGCGCGTCCCGCAGGGTGACCAGGCCGCGGAAGTCGAGGCCGCGTTCGTCGGCCGGGGTGTAGGGGCTGGTGCGGGCCGGGCGTTCGGCGGTGGCGACCGCGAGCACCCGCAGGCCGTCTTCGGCCTGGCGCGCGGCGAGAGCGCGCAGCCGGGTCCGCTCGTCCTCGTCGAGTACGCAGCGTTCGAGTACGGCCTCGACGTCTCCCTTCACCACCAGGGTGTGGGTGCCGAGCCGGCCCGGGGTGCGGACGACGGCGGTGGCGAGCCGGCGCAGCGGGTCGAAGGGAACGGCCGCCGTGCCGTCGTACGCCATGAGGTCGTCCTCGTCGGCGGTGTCCAGGAGTGCCTCGTCGAGGGCGTCGGGGACGGGCAGGTCGGCGAGTTGCAGCGTCCACCAGGCGTTGACGGCGGCCCAGTTCAGGACGTCGGGGTCGTCCCGGCCGTCCGGGCCGAGGGCGCGGTCGACGAGGGGGCGGTCCTGGGTGAGGGTGCCGGTCTTGTCCAGGCACAGCACGTCCATCGCGCCGATGTCGTGCAGCGCGGGCAGCCGCTTGACGATCACCCCGTAGGCGCGGGCGAGCAGCGCGGCGCCACGGGCCAGGCAGGTGGTGACGAGGACCGGCAGCATCTCAGGGGTCAGCCCGACCGCCACGGCGACGGCGAAGGGCAGGGTCTCCAGGCCCCGGTCGCGCAGGGCCGCGTTGGCCATGAGGACCAGCGGCGGGGTGAGCAGCATGAACCGGATCAGGATCCACGCGATGCCGTGCACGGAACGGTCGAACGCGCTCGCCGCATGCCGTACCGTCCCGGCCCGCGCACCGGCGAACCTGGTACGCGCGCCCGTCTCGGTGACCACCGCCGTCGCACTGCCCGAGGCGACGCTGCTGCCCTGGAAGCAGAGCTGCGGCTGCTCGAACACCCCGGTGCCGGCCCCGGTACCGGTCGCGCCAGGCGGATCGGCGGCATGCTTGCGGACCGGCGCCGACTCGCCCGTCAGCGCCGCTTGGTGCACCGTCAGACCGCTGGCGCGCAGCAGCCGTACATCAGCGGGAACCAGGTCGCCCGGACCCAGGCGGACGATGTCGCCGGGGACCAGCTCGGCCACCGGGATCTCGCGGCAGACGGGCTCGGTGTCGTCGTCCCGGCGTCGCAGCACGGAGGCGGTGGTGGCGACCAGCTCACGCAATCCGGCCATGGACCGGTCGGCCCGGTGCTCACCGGTGGCGCGCAGCACGCAGCTCACCACGACCAGCAGCAGGATCACCGAGGCGGTCCCCCAGGCGAAGACCACCGCCGAGACCAGGCCCAGGCAGGCCAGCACCGCGGTGAAGGGGTCCCGCAGGCTCCGGACGAACAGCCGGGGCCAGGAGGCCCCGCGGGTGTCCTGAACCGTGTTCTCGCCGGACCCGAGCAACCGTTCCTCGGCCTGGGCCTCGGTCAGTCCGCGCGGACCACTGTCCAGCCCGCGCAGCACGGCGAGAACCGTCGGTACGACGGCATCCCCCCGTCCGGATTCCTTGCCGCCGGCCGTCGGCAGGGCCTCGGGACCGGGCGTATCGGCGCCCTGCCCCGAAACCGCAGTGGTCTCAGCCACCGGTCCCGCGCCGCCCGTGCCCCGGCGCCGCCGCCTGGCGCGAACGCACGATCAGCTGGCCGACCATGACGCGCACCACGGTCACGACGTCCGGATCGTCCACGTAGTAGACCTGCCGCCGCCCCTCGCGACGGGCCTGCACGAGACCCGCGAGTTTCAGCTTGGCCAGGTGTTGGCTGATGGCCGGCAGCGCGCCGCCCACCCGGTCGGCGAGGTGCGTGACATCGCTCTCGCCCTGGGACAGCGCCCACATGAGGTGCAGCCGGGCCGCCGAAGCGAGCAGACCGAACGCCTCGGCCGCGTCCGCCAGTACCTCGGCGGAGGGATCCTCGACGCCACCGGCCTTCCCCGCCACAGCCCGCCCTCTTCCTCTGCGTCGTCACGCAATGTCACGGTGGACGTTCACGCGCCCACCCAGTGTAGGCGCCCGGCCTCGCCGTGGATGCGGGGCCGGAGCGCAGTCGACCGGTCAGTCCTCGTAGTAGTTGTTGACGATCACGTCGGGTTCGTCGTCGTCGAAAGCCTCGTTGAGCAGCGCTCCGCCGACCAGACCGGCCGCGCCGGCACCGATCAGCGCGCCGGCACCGAACCGGCGCCCGCCGCCCTGCTGTTGCCCGTGGTCGTGGTGGTCGCCGTAGGGCTGCGCGTAACCGCCCTGCTGCGGATAACCCTGCGGTGCCATCTGCGGATACCCCTGCTGGGGCGGTGTGTAGAACGGCGGCGGTGTGGTCTGCACCCGCTGTGCGCAGCCGCCGCACGCCTGGACCGGTCGTGGGACGCCCCACTGCGGGGACCAGGTCACGGTGGTCCCACCGGGGCCGTGCTGAGGATCGAAGAAGCACGTCATGGAGGAGCTCCCTGTGGGGTGCGGGGCAGGGGCGTACGCCGGAAGCGGAGGAAGAGGCGATACGACGGTCGGGGTGGGGGGCGTGGGCGGCACGTACGCCGGAACCGGAGCGTCCACCGGCAACGGGGCGCTGGGAGCCGGGGGCGGAGCGCTCTCGCGCAGGACGTCCACGCCGTAGTCGGCCGCGATTCCGGCGAGTCCGGAGGCATAGCCCTGGCCCACCGCGCGGAACTTCCATGCGGCGCCGTGCCGGTACAGCTCGCCGAAAACCAGTGCCGTCTCGTTCGACAGGACGGCGGACGCGAGGTCGTAGCGGGCGAGTTCGGCTCCCGACTCCTGGTCGAGGGCGCGGATGTGGGCGCGGTGCACCTCTCCGAAGCCCTGGCCGCGGGCCGCGCCCTCGTAGAGGGACACGAGGAAGACGATCTTCGTCACCCGGTCGGGGACTCTGGAGAGGTCGACCTGGATCCGCTGGTCGTCGCCGTCGACGGGGCTGCCGCCGCCGGTGTGGCGGACCGAACCGTCCGGGCTGGTGAGGTTGTTGAAGAAGACGAAGCAGTCGTCGGACGGCACGGTGCCGGACGCGTCGCACAGCAAGGCGCTGGCGTCCAGGTCGTAGCCGGTGTTCGCCTGCCACCCCAGTCCCACGGTCACCGCGGTCAGACCCGGGGCCTCACGACTCAGCGACACGTTGCCGCCCTTGGTCAGTGGCGTGCTCATGTGCCTCCTCCGCAGCCGCTTCCCGTGTCCCTCTCGATCAATGCGATCGATGTCCCTTCCAGTTCGCTGCTTGCGCAGATGTCTTGGCGAGGTGACAGAACCTCGACGGCTTGCCTTCAGTGGCTGCTCGCCGTCCGTCATCCTCGCAGATATATGCCTGGAGTTGCGCAACCGAGCAACTTTTGGCCTGTTCGCCGGAGCCGTCGCCCAGGTCCTGCTGCCCGGCCGCGACCCGGGCGGCCTGATCGGCACCACCCTCATCGGCGCCGCGATCGCCGGTTCCCCGGTCCTCCTCGTCGACTGCCGGCTGCTGTTCGGCAACTCACGCGACTGAGCGGGGCGGTCGCCACCCGGTCACAGGTGGGCGGCGATGGCAGGCAGCAGATCCTGGAATGTCTTCCCGGCGGCGGGCTCGCCGATGGCCCGCAACTGCCAGCCGGCACCGTCCCGGTAGAGCTTCGCCATGATCTGCGCCGTGTGCGCTCCGCCTCCACTCAGGGTGTAACGGGCGAGTTCCTGTCCGGTGGTCTCGTCGACCAGCCGGCAGAACGCGTTCTGGACCTCGGCGAAGGTCTGTCCGGTGAACGAGTTGACCGTGAAGACGATCTGGTCGATGTGCGCGGGAACCCGGCCCATGTCGACGAGGACCACCTCGTCGTCCGCTCCGGCCACGGTACCGCCGGTGAGGTTGTCGCCGAGGTGCCGTACCGAACCGTCGTCGCTGGCCAGGTGCTGGAAGAACACGACGTCGGCAGGTTGGCCTCCGGCGAACAGCACTGCCGAGGCGTCCAGATCGATCTCCCGGGCACCGGCAAGCTTCGCCAGGAAGCCCTTGCGCGGGGCGGCCTGCCAGCCCAGGCCCATACGGACAGCGCTCAGTGAACTCCCGTCCGACTTGCTCAGACTGATCTGCTGGCCCTTGCTCAGATTGACCGACATGGGTTCTCGTCTCGCTTTCTCTCGCTTGGCATCGTGCGGCCGTTCGGGGCCGGTCAGCGGGTCAGGGATTCGGGGAGGTTGCGGCGGACGTAAGGCAGCAGGCCGCGCTCCAGCAGCACTTGCCGCCACTTCTCCCTGGCCCGCACCACATCGCCGCCGCGTCCGGGTCCACGCAGGGCAGTGCGCAGCAGCGCCGACAGGCCGGCGCACCCGGCCACGACACCGGTCCCGGCGAGAACCCACCCTGCGAACGCGACCGAGGCGGCGAATTCCGTGGCCACGCGGGCCAGACGGAGCCCGTATCCGACCAGCAGGAGCACCGCCCCCGCGCCGGCGGACACCAGCGGCGTGAGCACCGCGAGCAGCGGCCACACGGTGTTTCCGCCGGTCCGCTCGCCGGGGGCCCGGGCGGCGGTCGCGCGGGCGTCGAGATAGTCGCGGTACTCGTCGCCGGCGGCGGCCGAGATCTCCTCCGCCGCCGCCAGCGACCAGTCCCTCAGCCGCTCGGCGGCCCTGCCGCTGGGATCGGTACGCAGCACCGACCGGACGTCGGCGGTGTCCAGCGCCAGCCGCAGCACCGCCTCGAAGTCCGCCCGGTCCTCCGGCCGGAGACCGGGTGCGCCGCTCACACGGGTTCCTGGTGTATGTCGTCGGCTCAGACGCCGACTCCGAAGTCCGCGGCGATACCGGCCAGTCCGGACGCGTAGCCCTGGCCCACCGCGCGGAACTTCCACTCCGCGCCGTTCCGGTACAGCTCTCCGAAGACCATCGCGGTCTCGGTGGAGGCGTCCTCGGACAGGTCGTAGCGGGCGAGTTCGGCGCCGCCGGCCTGGTTCACCACCCGGATGAACGCGTTGCGGACCTGCCCGAAACTCTGCCCCCGGGCATCGGCGTCGTGGATCGAGACCGGGAAGACGATGCGGTCGACGTCGGCGGGTACGGCGGTGAGCGCCACCTTCAGGCTCTCGTCGTCGCCCTCACCCTCGCCCGTGAGGTTGTCGCCGGTGTGCTCCACCGAACCGTCCGGGCTCTTGAGGTTGTTGTAGAAGACGAAGTGCTGGTCGGAGACGACCCGGCCCGAGGTGTTCAGCAGCAGCGCGGACGCGTCCAGGTCGAAGTCGGCGCCGGTGGTGGTCCGCACGTCCCAGCCCAGTCCCACGACCACGGCACTGAGCCCCGGAGCCTCCTTGCTCAACGACACATTGCCGCCCTTGGACAGGGAAACACCCATGCTTCGTCCCTCCACACACCGTTGGTTCGGGATCCGCGGCACGGACCCCGAGCTAAAATCTACAACACTGTAGAAGTTGGCGGCGGGCGGCACGGGTCCCGCTTTGTACGATGTGACGCGCCCTGGCACGAGAAGCCGGGGAGCGGACCGGGCAGAAGGAGGCGCGCGTGGCCGAGCCGGATCCACGCAGCCCGCGCAGGGCACAGGGTGCCCTGGAGACACAGGTACTCGCGGCACTGCAGGCGGCCGGGAGCCCGGTCACGGCGGGCTGGGTGCAGGACCGGCTGGCCGCCGACCTCGCCTACACCACCGTGATGACGGTGCTGGCCCGTCTGCTGGCGAAGAACGCCGTCACCCGCAGACGCGAAGGCCGGTCGTTCGTGTGGATGCCGGCCGCCGACGAGGCGGGCCTCGCCGCACTGAAGATGCGCCGGGTCCTGGACGGCGAGCAGAACCGGCGGGCGGTGCTGGCGAGTTTCATCACCACCTTGCCGGAGGACGACGAGCAGTTGCTGCGGGAGTTGCTGCGCGACGCCGGTGACGGGGACTGAGCGCGTCCGTGGGCATCTTCGTCTTCCTTCCGCTCGTACTGCCGTTGACCGCGTGGCCGATAGCGCGGCTGGGCGAACAGCGGCTGGATCCCCGTGCCGCCACCGTGCTGCTCACCACGGTCGCCGCCGTGATGGCCCTGTGCAGCACGGTGTGCCTGGCCCTGCTGATGGTGGTCGGCACCGCGCAACTGCCGGGAAACCCGCTCCCGGACGGCTGGTCGGACCCCGAGGTGCGCGAAAGCGTGCCGCGCCACGAGATCGCGGGGAAAGCGGCGATCCCGGCACTGCTCGCAGTTCTCATCGGTAGTGCGCGGGCACTCTCGCACCACCGCCGGGTGCGGGGGCGAGCTCATGAGGCCCTGCGAGGTCTGCCGGGCTCCGAGGTCGCGGTCCTGCCGGACCCACAGCCCTACGCCTACGCGCTGCCGGGCGGGCCGCGCGACCGCATCGTGGTGTCCACGGGGATGCTCGCCCAGCTGACCTCACGGGAGCGTCGCGCCCTGTTCGCCCATGAGCGCGCCCACCTCAGAGCCCGGCACCACCGGTATCTGCTGCTCGCCCAACTGGCCGCCCGCGCCAACCCGTTCCTGCTGCCACTGCGGACCGCCGTCACCTACACGGCCGAACGCTGGGCGGACGAGGAGGCGGCGCAGACCGTGGGCAGCCGCCGGACGGTCGCCCGGGCGATCGGTGCGGCGGCGCTCGTCTCGCGCGGCACCCCCGCCCCCACGTTCGCCGGCCTGGCCTCGCCGGGCCCGCTCCCCCGACGCGTGGCAGCCCTGCTCGGCCCGCCGCCCGTCACAAGCACCTGGCCGTCCCTGTTCACCACCGCGGGGCTGGCCATGTGGACGGCCGCGGCAGGCGCCGTGCTGTCCGCCACCTTCTCCGCGAACTCGGCGCTCACCCTGCTGTTCCTGCTCTACGCGGCCACACCGCTGTAGCGCCGGCGTCTCGGCGCGCAGTCAACTTCCGTCGCCAACTCGTCCTCCGGACAGCCGAGATGCCTGAACATCCCAGCTGACCTGGGCGAAGAGGACTGTGGACTTTGTGAATTCAAACCGCTGGGGGCGTGGGGCACGATCACGAAAGGCGCGGGACGAGGTGCCGAGATCGAGGAGGACACAAGGGTGTTGCACCGGATACGCCGCCAGGCCAAGGAGCTGAGCGAGACTCAGAGGCAGTTCGCTGACCTGCAGGCACGGCTGCACGGCCAGGTCCCACCCGGCATCGGAGTACCGGCGCCCGAGCCGCAGCTCGCCGAACCGGCCGCCGCCGTGGACGACTTCCTCCCGCCCGAGTTGCGGGTGCCGAGCCACGACCAGGTCGACGGCACGATGATGCCGTGGAAGCAGCCCCTCGTCCTCGACGGCGAGATGACCGCCTGCGCCGAGTGCGGCGCATACCGGGACTGGCTCATCCTCTCCCCCCTCGGCCAGATCCGGCTGCGCTGCCGGGCAGGCCACCAGTAGCAGGAGACCCGCATCGACACCGCCTGGTACAACCGGCACTCCGGACCGGCGGACGCGACACACGCCACGTTCGAGGACTGCCTGCGCCACCTCGGGCACTGACCACCACTCCTACGACCCCACCGGGCCCGCGCGCCCGCACTGACCGCACGTCGCCCAGCACCAAGGGGTCAGTACGTCATGCGCGTTCGCGTCGCCACCACCGCCCTCGGCATCACCGCCGCCCTCCTCGTCCTGCCCGCCTGCTCCACCGACACCACCGGGGACCAGCACAAGCCCCCTCCGTTACCCGGACAGGAAAGCCGTCCAACGGCGTCCGGGAGACGACCGCCCTCTCCTCGGCCGCGCTCACGTCCCGCCTGCTCGATCAGAGCGACCTCGGCAGCGGCTACCTGTCCGAGCGAAGCACGCCGGGCTTGCGTTCCAGGCCGCCGCGGTGCGGCAGGTAGATCGCCTGGTAGACGGTCTCGTGCGCGAGGTGGCGGTCCGGCTCGTCCGGGCAGGCCGAGCGCAGGACCTGACTGATCTGCTCAGGGCTCCAACGCCGGTCCAGGTGCTGCTGGATGAACTCCTTCAGCTCCGGATCGCGCCGTATCTTGCCTTCCTCCGAGCGGGCGCGGCGCACGGACTTCCTGGCTCTGAGCAGGTCGGCGATGACGATCCGCTCATCTTCAGACAGACAGCGCGGCGAGACCTCGACGGTGTCCCGTTGTCCGGTGATCGACGCGTAGACGCGTTCGCGGCCCGCCCGGTCCACGGCCTTCCGTCCGTACCTCCACCGGGTCAAGGACTGGGTGCCGCTTCTCTTCAATTCGATGCATATGGCTGTTCAGCCGCGCCGGAACGTGGCACCGCCAGGCCATACCTTGGCCACTTCACCCCACTTCAACGAGCCTGCAAATACCACACGCTGAGTTTCTTGAGGCGCCGGCAGTACCACGTGAGAAATCACCACGGCTACCCAGAGCCGACCCCCGGCTGCACCTCCGCAAGCGGCTCGGCGGGCGGGCGCGTTTTGTCGACGGCTGCGGGGGATGGGGCGCGTCCCGGTTGTCTACCGGTTGCCGGGGTGTTGTGTCCTTGTGGGGGCGGGTTCGGCGGCGCCGTTCGAGTCCTGCGATGCCGCCCCTGTGCCAGTAGCCGTGTTCTCCGCGGGCTGCGCGCCGCCCGGGGGGTTCGCGTCCTGCGGCGCGGCTGTGGTCGGGCTGGGCGCCGCAGGGAGAGTTGCGGCCGGGGTGACGGGCTGCGGGCTGTGTCGCGTGCCTGCCCCCGGCAGGGTGGTGGCTACGGTGACCGTGCAGGCCACGACCGCGAGCGTGCCAACTGCGGCGAACACCAGGCGACGGCGCCGGATGCGGCGGCCACCGGTCACGGCCGCGTCGACGACGCTGGGCAGGGGCGGTTCCGGCCGTGCGCCGAGGAATTCCTGGAAGGCGGCGTGCAGGGCGTCGTCGTCGCGCTCGTCCATGTCCAGCCTCACCTGGCCGTCCCTTCACTGTTCATGTTCTCGACGATGGCACGCAGCCGGGCGAGCCCCCGGGCGCTCTGGCTCTTCACCGTCCCCGGAGTCACCCGTAGCGCATGTGCCGTCTGCTCGACGGTCCAGTCCTCCCAGAATCGCAGGACCAGCACAGCCCGGTAACGGGGCGGCAGCTCCATGAGCGCCTCTTGCATCATCATCCGCAGCTCCGGTGCGACCGGCACGCCTGCGGTCAGATCGGGCGGCTCGCTCACCGACTCCTCGCGCCAGCCTCCCTTGCGCTGCTGGTCGATGAAGGTCCGGGTGAGGATGGTGCGTGCGTAGGCGTCCACGTTGCCGTCCCGGCTGACCCGTCCCCAGGCCACGTAGAGCTTCATCAAGGCGGTCTGGGTCAGGTCCTGCGCCTGGTACCAGTCCCCGCACAACAGGTAGGCGCTGCGTCGGAGCTGTGCCTGCCGGCTCTCGGCGAATTCCCGGAACTCCCGTTCCCGGACTGCTTCCCTCACCCTTGCTGACCTCCGCTTGCGCATCATCCCACCGGTCCTACATACGGAGATCGGGCCCGCAGGGTTGCACGGCGCGGCAGGAAGATTCCTTCTGCCGCCGGGTGCAACCCGTTTTCGCCCGTGCCCGTACTTCTGTCACACGAGGGCTTCCTCGCTGTCATACGGCGGCCCCCGATCCAGAGACCTGACACCCGAACAGAGGAAAACCGTTGAAGCACCGCAAGATCTCGCAGAAGCAGCGCCGGCTGTACAGCATCGCCGCCGGAACCGTCCTGGCCGCCGCGGGCACGGCCGGCATCGCCTCGGCGGCCACCGCTCACGACGCTGCCGCCGCGACCCCCGCCTCCCACTCCGCCCCGTCCGCGGACCGCGCCGACACCGCCACCCCAGCCGGTAACGGCGCGCAGGAAGCCGCCCCCTCGGGTGGCGGTGCGCAGGAAGCCCACGGCGCGCAGGAAGCCGGCCCCTCGGGTGGCGGTGCGGCGGAGCCGGCGCACCCCAATGCGAAGGACAGCCGCCCCTACTGGGAGTTGACCCCGCAGGAGCGGGCGAACGCGGTGGGCTGATCCGCCGAGGATCACCCACCCCTCTCGGGGCCGGGCATGCGCCCGGCCCCGAGAGGGACACTCGCTCAGCCCTCATACGCGGTGAGGATTGGCCTGGCATGCCTCAACCGCTCGACGAGGCAGCGCAGTTGGACAGCGTGACGAGCGTCGCATGATCAGCGGGCCCCGGGCGTACGGTGCTCAGCCGTCCGACCCAGACGGTGTGACCCGACTCCGGCGCGGCAACGAAACCATACGTTCAGCCCCGCACGAACTGGTCCGTCCTACGGTCGCCACGTTTGTAGACGTGGCAGAACAGCCGGCCATTGCTGGTCGGGGCATCGCAACGGAGCCAGTTACTCAGCGGGCGTGCACATGGCGTTTTCAGTATGCGAGTTTGCTTCATGTCCTGCTTTGGGCGTCTTCACTAACGACCTCGTGCACGGTTGGCCATGGCTCGGGACCGGACTGTGCCGCAGCTCACGCCACCGGATCCCGGCGTGAAACGTACTAAGAAGTGAGACACGAGTGGCAGATGTTCTCAACTGGTGCTGGAGTCACGGGAACTGACGATGAATCAGCACTTCTTCTGCCACGTCGGAACGACCCGAAAGGATCAGTCCTTGCGTCACAAGAAGCGCGCCATGACCCGTCGTACCGTCCTCGGAGCGGCCGGTCTCGCAGCCGGCGTCGCCGTCGCGGCCCCGGTGATCGCCTCGGCCGCACCCGTCAGCACCACAACACGGCAGAAGGCGGTTCCCGGCACCCGGGCGAAGACGTTCACGGGCGCGGCGGCCAAGTCCGCGAAGCCGGGCTTCCCCGTCGAATACGTCGGAGTCACCTGGACCGGCGCCCGGCGCGGTGCCGCGATCAGGATGCTCGACCAGGCCGGCAAGCCGGGTGCGTGGCAGCCGCTGACGCCGGTTTGCGCCGCCGGGTCCGACGCGGACACCGGTGAACCGGCGAAGAGCGTGAGGGTGCTGGTGCCCGCCGGCGGGGCCGCGGGTTACGAGTTGAAGATGCCGGACGGCGCGACCGGCATACGCTCCACCGCCATCGACACGGTCAACGGCCCCACCGTCGCCGTCTCCGTGGCCACCGAGACGGCGTCGTTCCGGGGCGTCGAGTTCATCACCCGGGCCGGCTGGGGCGCCGACGAGTCCCTCCGCTTCAAGGCCGACGGCACCGAGAACTCGCCCCAGACCTACTACCCGGCCCAGACCCTGACGGTGCATCACACCGCAGGCGCCAACGGCGACCTGGACCCGGCCGCCACCATCCGCGCGTACTACTACCTGCACGCGATCACCAACGACTGGGGGGACATCGGGTACCACTTCCTCGTCGACGAGGCCGGTCTCGTCTACGAGGGCCGCTACTCGGGCACGGACGGCATCCCGGCCCACAACGCCGACGGGAAGATGGTGACCGCCTTCCACACCTCCGGCTTCAACTCCGGCAACCTCGGCATCGCCGTACTCGGCACCTTCGAGAGCCAGGCGCCGACCGCCGCGGCCCGTGCGTCGCTGACCAAGCTGCTCGCAGCGCTGGCCGACTACCACGACCTCGACCCCGAGGCTGCCGTCACCTTCGTCAACCCCGTCAACGGCGTCACCAGGGACGTCCAGATGATCAGCGGCCACCGCGACTGGCTGGCCACCGAGTGCCCCGGCACCACGTTCTACGGCGACCTGCCCGCCCTGCGCCAGGACGTCGCGGCAGCGCGCTCCAGCAGCTGACCCGGGGCCGCCCGGCCGACCACCCACAGCGAGGAGGGCGTCCGACCCGGCGGACGCCCTCGGGCGGTCGGCTCAGGAGCGGGCGCCCGGCCGGAGTGCGCGCGCCGATCAGCACCCCCCAATGATCTTGGCTCCGAGTGCGTAGCGGCTTGCAGAGCTGGCGAGGTGTTCAGCCGGTGGTTCGTGAGGCGTCCAGGGATCGGGCGAAGCCGGCGAGTGTGTGGAAGTCGTTCTCCCGGAGGCCGATCCGTGGGTTGACGTGGTGGAGGAGCCCGAGCCCTTGGTGGTGCGCGGTCACGTAGGTCTGATCCAACTCGCTCTGCTCGTCGTCCACCCAGGCGAAAGGACGGCCGTCCGCGTAGTCCACCAACGGCCCGGTCTTCCAGTGGACTCCATCGGGGCGTTCTTGAAGCAGGACGTCGCCGAAGTTCACGAAGGGAAGTTCCGGAAGGCCGAGGACCGGCGCGATCCATCGGTTGGCATCGTCCATCCATGTGGTGGCCCAGCACAGCTCGAAGCCGAGCCGGAGCAGGATTCGTCCGTGCTCGGGGTTGAGCCAGACCCGCAGGGGGCGTCGTCGGGACGACAGGCCCGTGTCGTCCTGACGGGTGTCGTTCCGGGGGACCCGGAGTGTGGTGTAACCGTCGGGACGCCTCTCCGGCTTGGCCGCGTAGGGGTTGAGTGGCCCGTCCACGTCGAGGAACAGCAGTGGTCGGTTCACGGTTTCCCCCGGTTTTGCATACGTGGACTGCCTCGATCAGCGTAGCTGTGGGCATGCCTGCTTCGGCAAGCTGCTGACCACGCTGCGGCGCGATGGAGCAGATGTGATCCACCGAGGCCGACCGTGGAGTCTGCCACTGGAGGACCGGGTATTGCTGGTCACGGCCTACTGGCGAACGAACCTGACCTTGCGGCAGCTCGCTCCGCTGTTCGGTGTCTCATGCACAACCTCGCCCTCGCCGGACAGGCGAGGGGGCCGTGCCGCCGGCCTGCCCCGCCCGAGTGTCCCGTGTGACCGAAGTTTGATCACGTGTCATCGAACCTTGACGAGCGCAGGTTCGTGTCATCGAAGTTTGATCGCGCTGATCACGGAGCCGGCGGCGACGACAAGGAGATGCTCAGGTGCCGCACGCGCAGCCCGCGGCCGTCGGCGCGGCTTCGGCTGCCGGCTGGTCGGCGCACCAGTTGCCTCCGCCTTCGAGTGCGGGGCCCTTGCCCGTCTGGTCGGTGTCGGCCTTGACGACGTGGACCTCCCAGGGCTCCTTGCCGGGGCCGTGGACCCAGACCTTGTCCTGGAGGGCGTAGCAGCAGGAGGTGTCGTTCTCCTCGAACGTGGCGAGCCCGACCGGTGAACGACAGGGCCCGTACCGGCCTCCGGTCGACGAGTTCGGCGGTGACGGCCACGTCGCGGGAGGTGGACACCCTGCGGCAGCCGGGGCAGGCTGAGCGTCGTGCCGTCCGCGCGGCGGGCCCGCTGGTCCTCGCGCGGCAGCATGCCGTGAACCGCCTTTTCTGGGCGCGGTGTCGGCATGCTGCCGTCGGCGGGTGGATCTCCTGCCGATCAGAACACGACGAGTGGTGCGTTCGGGCCGGGGTCGTAGTCGAACTTGAAGTTGAGGCGCGTTTCGCCGCCGCTGCAGCTGGCGGTTGTGACGATCATCGAACCGTAACCGAACTGGGTGTCGTCTCCCACGCAGGTGTTCCGGTTCTTCGCACGGATCTGCAACTGGCCGGTGTCGTTCCAGTAGTTGAGATCAAACAGCTCATCGCTGTTGGTGTTGCAGTCCCACTGGAGGATGCTGCCGCCACTGTCCCTCCAGCAACTCCCGGTGGAGACATTGACGACTCTGTAAAATCCGCTGCCCGCAGGCTGGAACCGCCAGTGGCCGTACCTGCCTGCCGCGGACGCATTTCCTACAACCATGTAGGTGCCATTGACGTTGGTGCGGAACTCCATGGCGCGGTTTCCGTCGTGTGAGTTGAGGAGTTGCACACCGGCGCTCGCAGCCAAACGGCGGAACATGACGGCCATGTGGTCGGAGCCGTAGCCGTGTGCGACTCCGCCGTAGCCGGCGATGCGCTCGTTCGACACCATATAGTCGAGTTCCCTGTTCACCGTCCGGCCCGCGACCAGGCTCATGTGGGTAGCGCCATTGGTCCTGTACCTGTGCCAGCCACGGCGTATGGCGAGGTCGTCCGGTTCGCGGTTCCAGTCACCCATCGCGGCCCATATGCGTGTCCCGGCCAGCGCCGAGATTTGATTCAGCAGACCTGGGCCGTCATTTCCGGCACCGTTGCCCGAGACCGCGTGCACGCTGAAGAAGAGCGTCTGCCCCAGTCTGATACCGAGGGCGGGACGGGAGGTCGGAAGGCCGTTCGATCCCCAGAACGCGGGACGGGCGACGAAGGCTTCGGCGGCGTCGAACGTTGTCAGGATGGCCAGGTTCACCCGGCCGCCGTTGACGCCCGCCGGACCGCTGAAGTCGGTGCGCACCCAGTAGATGTGCCACGGCGGATTGATGCGGTTCGGGTACGGGTCCCATTCGTACTCGTAGACGCGCCAGCCTCTCCAGTGGTCGTTGCCCGAGAGATAGGGCGACGTCCACGTCAGACGGGCGGACGCCGGTGGCTGGGGTCCCGCCTCCTGGAGGGCGATCACGTTGTAACCGGCGTTCATGATCTGCGGGAGGTCGGTGGTCCACTTGCTCTGGCCGGCGCTCATGCCGCCCTGCATGTTGTAGGTCGCAGGCCGGTAGTCCTCGACGGCCGCCGAGGCGCGCTGCGGTGTCGAGAAGGAGGCGACCAGGCACGCCAGCATGGCCAGCGCCAGTGTCGCGACCAGATATCTCATCCGCGTTCGGCGACCGCCGCGGTGTCTTCTCCCGTGGGAGACCCGGGGAAAGGAGTTTCTCATCGTGGATCCTTTCTGCCTCGCGCCGATGACGGCGGGAGGGATGCGCGGTAGTCGTCTATCCGAGGACTGCTGAGGAACCGTCGGTGTCGGCCGGCGCGGAGTCGGCGGGCGCTTCGATGACGACCTTGCCCGGATAGGCGGCGAGCAGCGGATCGGTGACGGAAGCCGGGGCGTCGGTCGCCACCACGACGCGATCGCGCAAACCGTCGTAGTGGACGGAGACGTTGTAGGCGGTCGTGTCGCCGTCCGACGAGACCTGGCGGAGAACCTGGTCCTGGATCTCGGTGATCTGGGCGAGCGTGAACGACTGGCTCTTCGCGGTGGTGGGGCTGGGCCAGTCGGTGGGGATGTCTCCGTACTCCGAAGTCCACCCCGGGGGCTTCGCCAGATCGTCGATGTCGCCGGTGTAGTCCGACGGGAAGATGACCACCGGTCCGATGTTGGGGTCGTTGAACGCGGCGAGCGCGCAGTTGTAGTCGGCGAGGGCCTGGACCTGCTGCCACTGCAGTTTTGTCGCGGCGTCCTGGAAACCGTCCTGGGGTCCGGCTTCCGGCGACAGCACCGTGCCTGCGGTCCGCTGTTCGGGAGCGCACTTGCCGACGGTCTCGTAGTCGGACACGTAGCTCTCGATGACGAGCCTGCCCGTGAACTGGGTGGCCAGGGGATCGGTGACGGACGAGGGCGCGTTGGTCGCGGCCACCACGCGGTCACGTGTCCCGTCGTAGTACATGTTCAGCTGATAGGTGGTCATGTCGCCGTCGGGCTGCACCTGTGCGGTGACCGCGTCCTCGATGTCCGTGATCTGACCGAGAGTGAACAGCGGGCTCTTCGCAGTCGTGGGATCCGGCCAGTCGGTGGGAACCTGCCCGAACTCGTCGGTCCACTCGGGCGGGGGCTGCAGATTGTCCATGTCGCCGGTGTAGTCCGACGGGAAGATGACGACGGGGCCGATGCCGGGATCGTCGAACGCCGCGAGCGCGCCGTTGTACGAGGCCAGTGCCTGGAGTTGCTCCCATTGCTGCTCGGTCCCGGTGGCCACCGCCTGTACCTCGGAGGTGGACAGGGCCCGGTTGTAGACGCGGAAGTCCCGCATCCGGCCCTTGAAGTACAGGTCGGTGGAATACAGCGAGCGTCCGATGTAGTCCGCGGTGGTCGTCCCGCCGCCGATCGCGCCCGGGGTGATCGTCACCGACGTGTTGCGGGCCTTCTCCACGCCGTTCTCGTACAGGACGCCGGTGTTGCCGGTCTGCGTGTACGTGACGTGCTTCCACATGCCGCGCGCCAGCTGGTACGAGGTGCCCGGCCGGGTCTGCTGTTCCGCGTGCGAGTTGGTGGTGGTGATCGCCGTGCGGAACTGGTTGCCGGTGGAGAACAGGTAGCCGTTGCCCTTGCCGTCGCTGCCGGTGTTGCCGAAGCCGTAGAGGAAGTACGGCTTGCCCATGGTCCGGTCGATCCACACGTCGAAGTCGACGGTGATGGAGTTCAGCCCGGCCAGGATGTTGTTCGGCACCTTGACGTAGGTGTCCGAACCGTTGAAGTCCAGCCCTTCGGCGCCCTTCCAGCCGGCGGTGCCGTTGACCGTGCCGTCGTGTCCCTGGCCGGAGGCGTCGTGGGCGACCGTGCCGGACGTCTCGTCCAGCTTGTACCGCAGGAGCAGCCCGTCGGTGATCGAGGCCTGCGCGGGGACGGC